>NZ_AP014624.1:611527-917290 GCF_000829375.1 Chryseobacterium sp. StRB126 | reverse complement strand
TTCACCTTCACCCGCTGCAATGGAACGGAAAGCATTCGCTACGGCTGACATTCCTGAAGCACAAAGCCTGTTTACCGTCTCACCCCCAATTTTATAAGGCAGCCCAGCTAGTAAAAGTCCCATTCTGGCTACGTTTCTGTTATCTTCTCCAGCCTGATTGGCACACCCGAAAATAACATCCTCAATTTCCTCAACAGGAACTTCAGGGTTTCTTGCCACTACTTCTTTAATAACAATAGCGGCGAGATCGTCTGCCCTTACTTCTGATAAACCTCCCTGTAACTTTGAAATGGGAGTTCTCACATAGTCTATGATGTATACGTTGTTCATAATTATTTTAATATAACAATTTAGCAATGTAACAGTGTAACAATACTAGATTGATTGATTTTTATTTAAACTTGTACTTAATATTTTATATATAATCTTTCCAATCTCTGTAATCTGAATTTCCAATTTTTCATCAAAAGGATAAGTTTTAGAATGTTTACACAGATATAGCCAATATTTGGTTTCTTCCAGTTCTTTAGCTGCAATTTTAATTTTATTTACAAAATCATTCTTACTGTGAGGATTTTGTGCTTCAAAAGCATTTGCCCCTATACTTGTTCCAGAACGTAATAGTTGTTTTGCTATAACAAATTTTCTTTTTTCTTCTAACAATTCACAAAATTCAATTATATCTAAAGAAAATTGAACAGTTTTCTCAATTAATGGATTATTCTCGAAATTTATCATTTGTGTTAGGAATTAATTTTATTTCATTATTGATACATTGTTATAATGGTATATTGTTACATTGAGCTTACAGCTCAGTTACTTTTTTTCCGATTTTATATACTGTGCCTACAAATTTTGCAATCAGGTCATTGTTCTGATTGGTGATTTTAATGTCATAAACAGCAGTTTTTCTGGTATCATTCACCAAAATGCTTTCTGCTCTGAAAACATCACCTTCCTTTCCTGCTTTGGTAAAATTGATGATACAGTTTAAAGCTACAGCCGCATCGCCTGTATTGTTGGATGAAAATGCCAGTGCAGAATCTGCAAAAGCGAACGTTACTCCTCCGTGAACTGTTTTAAGCCCATTAATCATATCCTTTTTGATAGGCATTTCTATCAGGCAATAGTTTTCTTTTACTTCAATCATTTTAATATTCATCCATTGGGAAAAATAATCCTGATCGAACATATAATCTGCAACTTGTCTTGGATTCATTTCTATATGTTTATTATTTCTTCATATAATTCATCGGATAATCTATCATAAACACTCATGGTTTTACCGAGAATTACCTGTTCATATGTAAGATGAGTATCGGAATTGGCTGAACTGTTTTCTTCTTCATACAATGCATTTAAATCAATCCCACTTTCATTGGCTAATCTATTGATCAGTGTTTTGTATTTTTCATTAAACTCTCCCAGTAATTCTAGCCTGTCCTCACTCTCCATGGAAGAAGTTCGCTGAGTTAAATACTGTTTTTCAATGACAAGCCTTGTTTCTAGCTCAGCTCTGAATTCTTCTATATTCATTTTTTAATGTAACAATATAACAATCTAGCAGTCTACCCATAAAATACGTTGATAAGTTCAGCATTGTTATATTGATAAACTGATACATTGTTACATTTTATTATAGTTTACGAAGCAGAGGACTTTGTCTATACCTTTCTTCCTGATATTCATTGTAAAGGTTCTGTAGGGTTTCTGAGATTTTTGAATACCCGATTTCCTGCCCCCAGCCTAATAATCCTTTGGGATAATTTACTCCTTTCTGCATAGCCAGTTCAATGTCTTCATCATTCGCAACACCTAATCTTTTAGCTTCCACAGCTTCATTAATTAACATTGAAATGATTCTTAGAAAAACCTGTTGATAAAGAGCATCGTCTTTCTGCGCTTCCGGTTTTACAGCTCCCTCGCTGTAATCATAGAACCCTTTTCCTGTTTTTCTGCCGTGAAGTTTAGCTTCAGACATTCTCTGTTGCAGTAAAGAAGGCTTGTATTTAGGATCATAGAAATAATCTTTGTAAACCGTTGTGGTTACAGCAAAGTTCACATCTACTCCAATAAGATCCATTAATTCAAAAGGTCCCATTTTGAAGTTTCCTAAAGTTTTCATCGCCTCATCTATCTGCTCAGGTGTTGCAATATTTTCTTCAACAATTCTTAAGGCTTCACCATAATATGGGCGGGCAATTCTGTTGACAATGAACCCAGGGATATCTTTAGCAATAACAGGTATTTTCCCCCATTCTTTCATGAGGTTGTATATTTTTTCTGTTAAAGTTTTTTCTGTTAATAAAGAGGGAATTACTTCCACTAAAGGCATCAATGGAGCCGGATTGAAAAAGTGAATTCCGATGAAACGCTCCGGTTTCTTTAATTCTGCACCCAGAGAGGTGATAGAGATGGATGATGTATTGGAACCGATGATACAGTCTTCAGAAACATACGTTTCAAGTTCTGTAAAAACTTTGGTTTTAATGTCTTTGTTTTCAATAATCGCTTCAATGACTAAATGAGAATCTTTTAAATCCTGCAATACTTCACCTTTTACAATATTGTTTCTGATCTCTGCAGCTTTTTCCTGAGAAATTTTTCCTTTTTCAGTTAATTTCTGAAGGGTTTTCTCTAAACCTGTAAGAGCTTTATCTATTTGTGGAGCATTAGCATCGAATAAAACGACCTTGCATCCTGCTGTTGCAGCCACCTGAGCAATTCCTACGCCCATGGTTCCTGCCCCAATAATTCCAATATTCATAGTTTTAATTTGAAAATTTGAGAGTGAGTTAATTTGAAAATTATTTAATTTTTGACGTTGAAATAATTTTAGAAAGAATTAATATTATTTCTTTTAAATCTAAAAGCAGTTTTTCTTCGGGTGAATTCAAATGTGGCGACTTTAAACATAGTAAAAGCCAATATTCAGTTTCATCTGCTTCTTTAGCCGCAATTTTTATTTTATGAATAAAGTCTGCTTTGCTTTCAGCATTTTGAGCGTCTCTTACATTCGCTCCAATTGATGTTCCTGATTTAAAAATCTGATTCGCTAGTGAAAACTTATTAATCTTATATAGTCCTTCTGAAAATTCTATACTATTTAATGCAAAATCAAATGTCTTATTGACAATAATATTTTCTTTGTCATTTCTCATTTTCAAATTCTCAAATTAACTCATCTTCAAATTGATTTATTTTCCTTTATAATTAGGTTTTCTTTTCTGTAAAAAGGCATTTACACCTTCTATGAAGTCTTCTGTTTCTGCTGCCTCCTGCTGTAGGTCTCCTTCAAGTTCTAATTGCTCTTTTAAGGTATTGGTATAAGAATTAGCAAAAGCTTTTTTCGTTAATTTAAGGGCTGCTGTTGGCATATTAGCCATTCTTTCAAGAATTTCCATTGATTTTGGTCCGAATTCTTCTTCCGTGAAGACCTCCGCCACAAGACCATGACTTTTAGATTCTTCGGCAGATAATTTTTTACCTGTAAAAGCTAAATAATTGGCCAACTGTCTACCTAAAAGCTTCGGTAAGAAATAAGTTCCTCCTGTATCCGGAATCAATCCGATATTTGAAAATGCCTGAGCAAAATAAGCCTTGTTGTTAGCCAACACGAAATCACAGATTAATGCCAACATAGCTCCGGCTCCTACTGCAGGACCATTTACCAAAGCAATAACCGGTTTTTTGCAACGGGTAACTTCCATTACCAATGGGTTATAGTAGTCTACCACAATTTTTCTGATAATGTCCTGATCGTGGTGCTCTTTGCCTACTGCAAAAGCTTCTTCAAGGTTCTGACCGGAACAAAAAGCTCTTCCTCTTCCGGAAATAGCAACGCATCGTACGGTTTCATCTTCACTGCATTCTTTAACAAAATCTCTTAAATCTGCTAAAGCTGGCTTTGTAAGCGCATTCATCGTTTCCGGTTGATTAAGGTATGCGATTTTAAGTTTTCCTTCAAAATGCGATTCAATATCGAGTTGTGTATACATAGTATTGTATTTTATATTTAACAATGCACTAATTTAACAATATAAATTAATGTAACCGTCTAAGAATTTAACAATCTAGTCCTATCATCGTTATGTTTTGCATAGTCCGTAAACTTTATGGCTAAATTGATTCTTCGACTTACTGTTATCTTCCAATTAATGACATTTAAAATAATCAAAAGGTTCTAAACAGTCTAAGCATTGATAAGAAGCCTTACACAAGGTAGACCCAAATCTACTGATCTGTTTAGTATGCTCAGAGCCACAACGTGGACATTTTTTCGGTTTCCCGATGTGATGTTCATCTGCTCCCTTTTCAGGGGGCGTGATCCCGTAAACACGAAGTTTTTCTCTCGCTTCATCTGTTATCCAATCTGTAGTCCATATCGGAAACATTTTGGTCACGACTTTGGCTTCCCATCCGTTTTCCTTCATCATTTTGATAATATCCTCTTCAATGGTGAACATTGCAGGACATGCAGAATAGGTTGGTGTAATTGTCACTTCACAAGAGTTTTCACCCGTGATATGTGCACCTCTTACAATTCCCAGCTCCACAATGTTAATCACCGGAATTTCCGGATCGGGAACTAATTCTAATATTTCTAAAGGGCTTCTCATTTATTAATTTGAAAATTAAAAAAAATTGAAAATTTGAAAATGAAAATATTGTAGGTCATTTTCAAATTAACTCATTTTCAAATTGTCTCATTATTTTCTACCAAGTACACCCCGGATACGCTCTCTGCATATACTGAAGCTCACAAAGAATAAATCCGAAGTATTCCGTATGATATCCTGTTCTTGATTTTGGCTGCATAAACGGATTGGTTGGATATTCTAATCCGAAACTTTGAAAATCTTTCTCTGTTGTGGCAACGAATTCTTTATACAATTCATCAACATTCGGAACGATATTTAAAACAACAAGATCATCCTCACCTTCTGATTTAGCAAATAATCCTTTTGTATATTCCCAGATATTTTCAATAGCATTTTCTAAACGGGTACGGCTCTCTTCTGTTCCCTGGGCGAAAATCTTCATCCATGATGCAGCGTGAGTATAGTGATATCTTACTTCTTTTAATGATTTTTGAGCAATAGCTGATAATTCTTCATTAGCCAAATTTGATAATGCTTCGTACATCAGTTTCTGATACACTGAAAAAACATACACTTTTAGAATCGTCTGAGCATAATCTTCATTGGGAAGTTCTGTCCAGTGTGCATTTAGATATTCATGTTCGTATCTTAAGAAAGCAATATCATCTTCGCTTTTACCATTGTCAATAACTCTTGAAGCATACACATAAAAGTTATTAGCCTGGCCAAGTTCATCCAACGCAATATTCGTTAATGCAATATCTTCCTCTAAATAAGGACCTTCACCGCACCATGCAGACAAACGCTGTCCCATAATGAAACTGTCATCTGCTAGTTTTAATAAATAATTATATAATGGGTTCATTGTTTAGTAGATTTCAGATTTCAGACACTAGATTTCAGACTGACCAAAAAGTCTAGTATCTGAGATCTCATATCTTGAAGTCTTTATTAATTACATATTTTTTACATCGTTTGGAATATCGTAGAACGTTGGGTGGCGGTATAGCTTGTCATCAGCCGGATCAAAGAATGCTTCTTTATCCACTCCTTCCGAAGTTACAATATATTTACTAGGAACTACCCAAACAGAAGTTCCTTCTTTTCTTCTTGTATAAACGTCTCTTGCATTCTGTAAAGCCATTTCTGCTGTTGGCGCCTGTACTATTCCAACGTGTTTGTGAGATAATCCCGGTTTAGTCTGAATAAACACTTCCCACATATCTAAATTTGCCATAATTAATTTGAAAATTTGAAAATTGGTTAATTTGAAAATTGATTGATCGTCTTAATTGAAAATTTGAGAATTATTTAACATTGTTAATTTCATTTCAAATTTTCAAATTGGCACATTTTCAAATTATATAACTTCTTTTTGTTGTTTCTCTGCAAAAGCAATCGCTGCTTCTTTTACCCAAGAATTTTCTCTTTGAGCTTTTCTCTTGGTTTCGATACGCTTTTTATTGCAAGGTCCGTTTCCTTTTAAGATTTCCATGAATTCCCCCCAAGGAAGTTCTCCGAAATCGTAATGCTGTCTTTCCTCATTCCATTTCAGATCTTTATCCGGAATGGTTAATCCTAAAAATTCAGCCTGAGAAACGGTAACATCAATAAATCTCTGACGAAGACTATCGTTACTTTCTCTTTTTACTCTGTAATTCATAGAGATTTTAGAGTTTGGCGAGCTGTCATCATTCGGTCCAAACATCATTAAAGCTGGCCACCAGAAACGGTTTAACGATGCCTGAGCCATTTCTTTCTGTTGTTTTGTACCACGGCAAAGTGCCATTAAAATTTCATAGCCTTGTCTTTGGTGGAAAGATTCTTCTTTACAGATCTTCACCATCGCTCTTGAATAAGGACCATAGGAGTTCCCCATCAGCATTACCTGATTCATAATAGCTGCTCCATCTACCAACCAGCCGATAGCCCCAATATCAGCCCAGCTTAGCGTTGGATAATTGAAGATACTTGAGTATTTTGCTTTTCCTTCCAACATGTCATCATAAGTAGCATCTCTGTCTGCTCTGATGCTTCCGTCTCCTAAAGTTTCAGTAGCAGAATATAGGTATAAACCATGTCCTGCCTCATCCTGAACTTTAGCCAGAAGAGCCATTTTTCTTCTCAATGAAGGAGCTCTGGAAATCCAGTTAGCTTCCGGTAACATTCCTACAATTTCAGAATGGGCGTGCTGTGAAATCTGGCGGACCAATAGTTTCCTGTAATCATCAGGCATTACATCTTTTGGTTCTACTTTATTTTCTTCGTGAACGTATTGAACAAATTTTTCTAAGTCCATAATCTTTGAATTTGAAAATTTGAAAATTTGAGAATGCATCAATTAATTTTCAAATTAACACATTAGCACATTTTCAAATTCTATTAAACATCATAATTAAGCATCACCACATTCGTTGTCGGGTGACATTGACAGGTAAGAACGTAACCTCGGGCTACTTCGTCTTCGGTAAGTGCATAGTTTTTCTCCATGAAAACTTCTCCTTCTAAAACTTCCGCTTTACACGTACAACAAACTCCTCCTTTACATGCAAAAGGCACAGGAAGATTGTCTTTCAATGCTTTATCTAAGATACTCTCTTTTTTGGAATTAAGATGAAATGAATATTCATCATCATCTATAATTACCGTTACCATACTTTCGATATTGGCAATCGCTTTGAATTCATCACTCATTTCCTCCGTATTTTCTTCATCAGGAGCGGTGAAATATTCGAATAAAACCTGAATAGCAGGTACTTTTTTATCTTTTTTCAGATAATCTGCAATTCCTTTAATCATTTCTGAAGGACCACAGATAAAATAAGTAGATTCTTTTACATCTATATCTGTATATCTTTCAAACAACTGATCTAACTTTTCAGGAGAAATTCTTCCTTCAAAAACTGGATCTTCGTGTCTTTCACGACTTACCAAATACACTACTTTAAATCTTCCGTTGAATTGTTCTACCAACTTATCAATTTCAGCTTTTCTTAAAATGTGATTCATGCTTCTGTTACTGTAAAACAGATAGGCATTACTGCTAGGTTCCTGATAAAGACTTTCTTTGATATTGGATAAAACCGGCGTGATTCCGCTTCCTGCAGCCAAACCAACATATGTTTTTACGTTAGTTGGGTGATAAGAAGTGTTGAAACCTCCCATTGGAGGCATTACTTCCAGCATTTCATCCATGTGAAGATGCTCATTGAAATATCCTGATACTTTTCCGTTTTCAAGCAATTTCACCAGAACTTCCAGGGTGTTGCTTTTTTCACTTGGAGCATTGCAGATAGAGTAAGAACGTCTTTCTTCATTTCCATTAATCATCATTCGGAAATTAAGATATTGTCCTTGTTTGAACCTGAACTTGTCTTTCAGCTCTTCAGGAATTTCCACCGCTACATTTACAGCGTCTGAAGTATCCTTCTGAACCTTTACAGTTTTAAGTTTATAAAATGAATTCATTATTTTTTTAGTATTCTATTTTTTTCAACATTGAACAATCTTTATTTCTCATAAACAGATAGAAACATATTCTGTTCAACAATTATTTTTATATATCTTTTCTCTTTAGCTCTTCCACTACATTTTCTCCTACCTGCATTACTGATTTCATACTATTCTCGATCCTATTAATAATAGGTTCCCGAGGACCATTCTTCCATTCCTCACTGGAATAAAAAGCCTCTAAATCATCATACATCTTTTTCTCATTCTCAAAAGAACGGATCAAATAATAACAATCTGAATCATGAAGCGAATTTCCATATGAAACGACATCAATTCCATTATTAACATGCAAGGGGACACTTATATTCTTCATAATATGATGGAACTCCTCTCCAGTACCTTTTTTTAAAGTATACTGTAAAATTTCTATGATCTTATTTTTCATCATTTTTATGAATTACAATATAATATCCTTATTTGTTTTCAGTATCCTATTAATTTTTCCACCTTCGCACTTCGGCAGACTATCCTGAGCATGCACTTTCACTTTTGTAGTGATCCCTACTCTCTTTTTTATTTCGTTTTCAATATTTTTTCCGAAGCTTCCGACAAAATTAAAATAATCATCGGTATTTGCTTCTATTTTTTGTGCATTGACCAGCTCATCATCAATTTCAACATCAATAGCTAAGGCTACACACATCTGTTCCTTTTCGACAGGGGTCAGATAATAATTAGGAACTACTCCTTTTACATGAGAAAATGCATCTTCAATCTGGCTTGGATATACGTTTACACCTCTTACAATCAGCATATCATCTGCTCTTCCAACGATAGGTTTCATTTTCACCATCGTTCTTTTGGCATTTTCATCGTAATAAAGACTTGTAATATCATTCGTCCAATAACGCAAAAGCGGCATTGCCTTTTTCGTTAAAGTGGTAATCACCAATACACCTTCTTCTCCGAAAGGAACCGGCTGTTTTGTAATCGGGTCCAAAATTTCAGGATAAAAATGATCTTCCCAAATGTAGGAACCTCCTTTTTCTTCAAAATCTTCCATGGAAACTCCCGGCCCGATGATTTCACTTAACCCATAAATATTGGTAGCATGAACGCCTAATTTTTCTTCAATATGGCCTCTGATAATTTCTGTCCAGGGTTCAGATCCTAGCACTGCATATTTAAGACTGATTTCTTCTGCCGAGATTCCTCTTTTAGCAAATTCATCAGCAATGGTTAAAGCATAAGACGGCGAGCAACAAATCACTTCAGGTTTAAAATCTACAATAAGGTCTACCTGTCTGGCTGTCATTCCTCCTGAGATGGGAAGTACACTCATCCCAAGCATTTCCGCTCCATAGTGAAGCCCCAATCCACCGGTAAAAATCCCATAACCATAGGCATTATGTAATTGCATTCCCGGTTTAGCTCCGGCAGCATTCAATGATCTAGCTACAACTTCACTGAAAAGATCCACATCTTCTTTAGTATATCCCACCACCGTTGGTTTTCCTGTAGTTCCGCTTGAACAGTGAATTCTCTGAAGGTCCGCTTTAGGAACTGCAAATAAGCCAAATGGATAATGGTCTCTTAAATCCTGTTTGTAAGTAATTGGAAGTTTCGTGATATCTGCAATGGTCCTTATATCCTGCGGAGATATCTGCAATTCATCAAACTTTCTTTTATAAAATTCCGATTTCTCGTTCAGATAACCCATGAGATTTACTAACCGGTCGGATTGAAGCTGTCTCAACTGACCCAGCTTCAGATATTCAACTGAAAAATCCATAAAACTAACTAACATTTGTTAGGTGTAAATTTAAAAAGATTTTGGTATATGACAAAATTTTTATGACTTTCGTCATATTTTAAATGATTCTAAATAATAAATCCTGGACTATTAGGAGCTAGCCACAAAGTTGTAAAAATTTTAAGTACGCAATTAATGATAAAATTCAACTGAAAAGCACATACAAATGAATACAAAGTCACCGATTTATATTTTAACTGATATCATTCGGAGCAGAGCGAAGTGAAGCATGAAACCTATATAAAATATCAAAGTTGTTATAGGGTAACAGACCAATAGCCTACAGTTTCTATGGATTATTTATAGAGATTCTTCCTTCGTCAGAAATCGAAGATTCAACGTAATCAATGACAGAAAACATATTAACTACTTTTGATTTCCTAAAAGCCCATAAAGGATCTTTTCCCTTATCTCATCAGTAATTTCATCGGTAGAATCGCTACTTCTTTTGAACCAGAAATAGGAATTATTTAGGGTATGAAGAATGAATCTTGTAGTAAATGATGGCGATTTCAGTTCCCAGTTTTCTGCTTGATAAATTTCAGAAATTAACTTTTCCACTTCCTGTTGGTAACTTTTTCTCAGTTCTACAAACTCAGAAAGCCTTTCTTCCAGATGTCTCCATTCTATAGAATAAATGTGGGTAACATCACGGTTTTTAAGAACAACTGATAAGTGTTTGTCTAGAAATAAATTCAGTTTTTCCCTTGGAGCAATATCTGTGTTTTTTACTTCCTGAAGCTCATCGAAAAACTCCTGTGCAATACCGAAACAAACCCATTCCAGAATTTCTTCTTTCGAACGGATATGTGCATACAGTGATGCTGCCTTGATATTAAGCTTCGTAGCTAGATCTCTTACCGAGCTCCCCATATACCCTTTCTCTTTGAAAAGTTCTACGGCTACGTCTAATATTTTCCTTTGTTTTTCTTTAAGTTCCATCTGTAAAAATGCAAAAGTAGTTATTCTGAAATAAATTAAGCATTAGAAAAAGGCAAATTCGTTCATTTTCAAATCTGTTTTCCTGGTTCCGAAGATCTGAACTGACGGAATGTTCATCAATTTCAAAGAAGATTTTGAAGAATCGGAAATTTTGTCAAGTTAAATTATCGTTAAAAATACATAATCCGGAAATTTTGTCTATATTTTTTGTAAATTTAATAATTGAACAGTTTTTGCGATACAGTCATCGATTACATGATTAAATAATTGATAGGCATTAAGAAACTAAGCCTGAAAATTTAGTTTCTTGATGTTTTTTAAAACTAAACTTTGAACGAATCATTAACAAAAATATAGAAAATATGAACTTAAACCAATATACTGTAAAATCACAAGAAGCCATCCAGGCAGCACAACAGGTAGCGATGGAATTTGGCAACCAAAGTATTGAACCTCAACATCTCCTTGAAGGAATCTTTCAGGTGGATGAAAATATATCGCCTTTCCTATTAAAAAAATCTGAAGCAGATGCTAATTTAGTAAGAGAGCGAAACCGTGAAAATTTAGAAAAACTTCCTAAAGTACAGGGAGGAAATATCTATCTATCACAATCAGCAAACAAAGTATTACTGGACGCACCCAACATCGCTAAAAAAATGGGTGATGAATATGTAACGATTGAACACCTATGGTTATCCCTTATTGAAACCAGCTCTGAAGTTTCTCAAATGCTGAAAGACATGGGGGTAACTAAAAAATTACTGGAAGGAGCCATTAAAGAATTAAGAAAAGGAAGCAAGGCTACTTCTGCAAGTTCAGAAGAAACTTATCAATCCTTAAATAAATATGCAAAAAACTTCAACGAGTTAGCAGCTGAAGGAAAACTGGACCCGGTAATCGGACGCGATGAAGAGATCAGAAGAGTATTACAGATCCTTTCCAGAAGAACTAAAAACAACCCTATCCTTATTGGGGAGCCAGGGGTAGGTAAAACGGCTATCGCTGAAGGAATTGCACACAGAATCATCAGTGGTGACATTCCTGAAAACCTGATGGATAAAACATTATATTCATTGGATATGGGAGCTTTAATCGCCGGAGCCAAATACAAAGGTGAGTTTGAAGAACGTCTGAAATCCGTAGTGAATGAAGTCATCAAATCTGACGGACAGATCATTCTTTTCATTGATGAGATCCACACTTTAGTAGGTGCAGGAGGTGGTGAAGGAGCGATGGACGCTGCCAACATTTTGAAACCTGCCCTTGCAAGAGGAGAATTAAGAGCTATCGGAGCTACCACTTTAAATGAATACCAAAAGTATTTTGAAAAGGATAAAGCGTTGGAAAGACGTTTCCAGAAAGTAATGGTAGAAGAACCCGATACCGAGTCTGCAATCTCCATCCTTCGTGGAATTAAAGATAAATATGAGGCTCACCATAAAGTAAGAATTAAAGACGAAGCGATTATTGCTGCCGTAGAAATGTCCCAAAGATATATTTCAGACCGATTTTTACCGGATAAAGCAATTGACCTTATCGACGAGGCTTCTGCTAAGCTGAGAATGGAAATCAATTCCAAGCCAGAAGAACTGGATGTTTTAGACAGAAAATTAATGCAGCTAGAAATTGAGTTGGCCGCCATTTCAAGAGAAGGCAACCAAACTAAAATAGACCATTTAAAAGAAGACATCTCGAAGATTTCTGAACAGAGAAATGAGATTAATGCCAAATGGCTGAAAGAAAAACAGAAAAGTGAAGATCTTACTCAGATCAAAAAAGATATTGAATCTCTGAAGTTAGAAGCAGAAAGAGCTTCCAGAACCGGAGACTATGCCAAAGTAGCGGAAATCCAATATGGAAAACTTCGTGAAAAAGAAGATGAGCTTGCTAAAGTTGAATTGGAAATGCAAAACCACCAAAATGAGCTTATCAAAGAGGAAGTAACTTCTGAAAATATCTCTGAAGTCATTGCAAAATGGACAGGTATTCCTGTAACCAAGTTATTACAATCTGAAAGAGATAAGCTATTGAATCTGGAATCTGAACTTCACCACAGAGTGGTAGGACAGGATGAAGCGATCCAGGCTGTAGCTGATGCTATCAGAAGAAACAGAGCAGGATTGAGTGATGATAAAAAGCCAATCGGATCATTCCTATTCCTGGGAACAACTGGTGTTGGTAAAACTGAGCTTGCAAAAGCACTGGCCGAATTCTTATTTGATGATGAAAACAATATGACCAGAATTGATATGAGTGAATATCAGGAACGTCATAGTGTTTCCAGATTGGTAGGTGCGCCTCCGGGATATGTTGGATATGATGAAGGCGGACAATTAACTGAAGCAGTAAGAAGAAGACCTTATTCCGTGGTTCTTTTGGATGAGATTGAAAAAGCCCACCCGGATGTTTTCAACACTCTGCTACAGGTTTTAGATGATGGTCGTTTAACAGATAACAAAGGCCGTGTAGTGAATTTCAAAAATTCTATCATCATTATGACTTCGAATTTAGGTTCACACCTGATTCAGGAAAATTTTGAGAATCTAACTGAGGAAAACCAGGATGAAATTGTGGATAAAACCAAAGATGAAGTTTTTGATTTATTGAAACAAACATTACGTCCGGAATTCCTAAACAGAATTGATGAGATTGTACTCTTCCAACCTTTGAGAAAGAAAGAGATTGGAAAAATTGTTCAGTATCAGTTGAGAGGATTTAATGAGATGTTGGCAAAACGTAACATCATCATGACATTCACTCAGGATGCAGTAGATTATTTGATGGAAAAAGGATATGATCCAGCATTTGGAGCAAGACCTCTAAAAAGAGTAATCCAACAGGAAGTATTAAATAAACTGTCTAAAGAAATCCTTGCAGGAAATGTACATGACGGTGACAGAATTACACTGGATTATTTTGTAGAAACAGGATTGGTATTCAGGCCTACTGAACAATAAAAGAATAAAGTAGTTTTTTTTCATATACATTAATTTTTGTAAATGAGTGCTGTAGAGAAATCTGCGGCACTTATTTTTTGTATAAAACCATTTGATCTTCCTTCAACAAATCAGTTATGAACGAATTATAATCATAGAATGAGTTATAAACAATAAATACTTTTCATAATTTATATCTTTTTAACGTGAAATATTATTAAATTTAACGTTCTAACAAATCAATAACTTAAACAAAATCAGTATGAAAAAGTTAAAAAGACAAGAATTAAAGAAAATCGAAGGCGGACTGCTTCTTCCTATTATTGAATGTGATGAAAACTGGAACTGCCCTAGCGGCCTATGCTGCACATCAGGAATGATTTGCAGAGACCCTAGAAGATACCCTTGTATTTAAAGTAAGGCGGAGAATTTCTCTCCGCTTTTTTTATGAAAATCGCTTAGTTTTACCTTTATCTTTTTTCTTTAAATACACAACCCGTAAAAACACGGTAAAAATAACAGTGTAATTCCCTATTCCCTATTCTACTTTCTACAGTATTTTTTTACGAAATTTGCAGAAATACGGATATTCCATTATAAAACTAAGGTATGAAAACAAAATCTACTAATGAACATGATCCTTCGGGATCAGGAGTAATGTCAAATGATCTGATTAAAGCTCTTATTGACAACTATCGCCAGAACCAAATGAATGCGATCAACGAAGCTATGGGTATAACAGACGCTCACTGTATCTGGTTTGATCTTCCAAAGCTGAAAAATTTCATCAATCAGATAGAACGTGAAGCCAGTAAAATAAACCCAGAATGTACTCAAGAAGATTTAGGAATCAGGTTTTATTATGCTGCCTATCCGAAAATTGAGAATTGGGATATCATGGAGAGCCACCCCGTTCCACAAGAGTATTCTGAAAGACATACTCTTGTAATGGTTCCTACTTTGAAAAAAGAGAATGAAGAAGGAGAAATTATTAATTATGATTTTCATGCTTTACAAAACTCAAACGGAAAATCATTAAGCACAGCGCTTTATGCTCGAGGAAAAAATCCACAACCCAAGGGTCTTGGAGAAAATCAGGGAACTTTATCTCCTCCTGCAAGTTCGCTGGGAATGCTTTAGTATTAATTACAAGAAACTTATTATAAACTATGACTGAATTCCAAAGGTTTTTCTCACAATTTATGTATACTGGAGAGGCTATCGCAGCTTTAGTATCCATTATTTATTTTAACCGTGAAAAAAAACTGCATTGGAAACTTTTCGCATTGTATCTTATTGCCATTTTCCTATGCGAATCTTCTGTGAAATGGTTTGAGGAGGATCTTCGTATTGATAGAATTATTTTTTACAACTACTTTGTAATGCCATTGCAGTTTATTTTCTTTTATTGGTTATACGCAATAAAGTCTCTGCAAAAGCCAAAACTATTCTATATCTTCTCTTTGTTATATTTTGCTGCGTTTATTCCACAAATGTCATTCTTCGTAGAAAGAAAAGTTGTATATGCTCCCAATTATACTTTAGGCTGTCTATTTTTGATGGTTCTTGTAGTGATGGAATATTATAAGCAGGTTAATTCAACGGAAATCCTAAAATTCAGCACCAATAGGATGTTTTATATCAACCTAGGTAATACTCTTTTTTATATAGGAACACTTCCGTTTATGACCTTCATGTCTCTTCTTTGGGAATACAGAGATATTTGGGATCTTTATTTTGCTTATTTTCAGGTTTCCGGAACAATAATGTATCTTTTATTTGCAAGTTCATTCATATGGGGAAAGCAGAATTAATAATTACGATCATCCTTTTTAATACATTCTTTGTAATGTTTGCTGTTGCTGTAGCCATCTATATCAGAAACTACAGGCAGCGAAAGAAAGAATATCTTAATGAGATAGAAATGAAAAACGAGATTCACCAAAGAGAACTTCTCTCTACCCAGTTGGAGATTCAGCAGGCCACCATGCAGCAAATTGGAAGAGAGCTGCATGACAATATCGGACAAAAGTTAACGTTGGTGAGTTTATATGTTCAGCAAATGCTTTATGAGAATAAGGTTCCGGAAGCCAATGAGAGAATTGACCAGGTTTCACAGATTATCAACCAGTCTCTGCAGGATTTGCGTAGCCTTTCAAAAACATTAACAGATGATAATATCAGTCAAAAGGAAATTGTAACGCTGATACAGGAGGAGGTTGATAATACCAATTCATTAAAAAGATGTCTTATCAGTTTTGAACATAATTTTGAACATCTGGATCTGGGTTTTGTTCATAAAAATCTATTATTGAGAATCACTCAGGAGTTTATACAAAACAGTATAAAACATTCTCATTGTAAAAATATTTTCATCAGTTTAAATACTTCCGAGAACACACTTTGGGAACTCACCATCCGTGATGACGGAATCGGATTTGATACTACCCAGACAAAATCTAACGGAATTGGTCTCACCAATATGAAAAACAGAGCTGAAATCATTGGTGCCGATTTCCTTCTTGAGAGCGAAAAAAACACAGGCACCCAACTCAATATTATCTTAAAAAAACAGCTATGAAAAAAACAATTGTAATTGTTGACGATCATATACTTATTGCTAAAGCCCTAGAAGGGATTATTGGTAACTTCAGTGAGTTTGAAGTGACCTACGTCTGCGAAAGCGGCAAAGATCTGATTCAAAAATTTGAAGAAGGAAATATCATTCCAGATATTATTCTTATGGATGTCAGTATGCCGATTATGGATGGTTTTGAAACGGCAGCCTGGGTCACCAAAAATCATCCGGACATCAAAGTAATGGCGCTCAGCATGCAGGGTGATGATAACAGTGTCATTAAAATGATTAAAAATGGAGCAAAAGGATATCTTTTAAAAAACACCCACCCAAAAGATCTGGAAACAGCGCTTACCAGATTAAATACAGATGGTTTCTTTTATCCTGAATGGGCCTCAAAGATTATATTCTCCAATCTCAATAAAAATGATATTGAAACTACTGTAAAAATCTCTGAACGGGAAAAAGAATTTCTCAAATACACCGTAACTGAACTGAGTTATAAAGAAATTGCAGACAGAATGTGCTGCAGCCCCAGAACAGTGGAGAGCTACCGTGACCAGTTATGTGAAAAACTGGATTTAAAAACCCGTGTAGGCCTGGCTGTTTTCGCAATTAAAAATGGTTTTGCAAATTAATTCAGAGTAATTTTTTTTCTTTAAAACAATTTAATATATTAATTATTTACATTAAAAAACATAAAAACAAATAAAATCTAACAGTCATTTGTTAAATTACTAAAAACACAAAATCTTATTAAAATACATGTTATATAATTAAATAAATACACTAATAAATATCAATTTAACAAATAAATTAAATAATAATTTGCATATTAATTCCAAATAATATAATTTCATATCCTCAATTTTAAAAACATTGACATGAAAAAACTACTTTTTGGAGCTCTTATGCTCAGCCTAATGACTGCATGTAACAATGATAATGTTACCAACCAAAATGAAACTCCAGCTGAAGATCCAACACTGACTTCCGGATTAGTACAAAGAGGATGTGCTTCTGAAGAAATAAGACAGGAGGCCTTGAAAAACAATCCTGAACTCAAACAAAGATTTGCTGATTTGGAAATCAACACAGAAAACTTTGCTAAGAATATTAAATTTGGAAAAGTTCTTGCTGACGGTAGCGTAGAAATCCCTGTAGTTGTAAATGTAATCTATAAAACCACTGCAGAAAACGTTTCTGATTCAAGAATAGCTGAACAAATTGCAGTATTAAATGCTGATTATTCAGGTACAAACAGTGATGCCAGTAAAATCCCTTCTGAATTCACATCGGTGAGTTCAGGTGATACAAAAGTAAAATTTAGACTGGTAAATACGGTTAGAAAATCTACTTCCAAGACAAGTTGGTCCACCAATGATGATATGAAAAAAGCGTCTAAAGGAGGTATTGACGCAACTAGCCCTACCAATTATTTAAATATCTGGGTAGTAGGAAAAATGACAAGCCAGGGTCGTACCATTCTTGGATATGCTACATTCCCAGAATCTGCAGGATTATGGAATGACGGTGTTGTCATTGGAGCGCCTTATTTTGGTAAAACAGGAGCTTCTTCACCATTCAATCTTGGAAGAACAGCAACGCACGAGGTAGGACACTACTTAAATCTAAGACATATCTGGGGAGATGCTAATTGCGGAAATGACCTTGTAAGTGACACTCCTACACAGACAACAGCCAATTATGGAAAACCTACATACCCTTTATACAATACATGTAGCGGAGTACAAAGATCTGTAATGTTCATGAACTATATGGATTATGTAGATGACGGAGCTATGTTTATGTTCTCCGCAGGACAAAAAACAAGGATTCAGTCTGTAGTTGCAGCTTCAGGTGCAAGATCAGGATTAAGAGTTTACTAATAAAATACTAGTTATTAAATATTTAAAAATCTATCTCAAATTGAGATAGATTTTTTTTTCACACCTACTCTTCTACCTTCCATAGATTTAAGGAATCAGAAATATTGTTTTATTCTGTACTTAGAATTAATAGGTAAAAAAAACACAACCCTTATATTTAAGAATAAGACGATTTCACAGCCATTAATTATAAAAAATATTCAGTCAAAAAAAACAAAACCCTTTAAATTATTTCTGTAAAAAAATGTTTAGGTAAGAAATATAAAAGCAATAATTGAAATTAATTAAAATTCAAAACAATCAATACAACTTTAATATATAACTAATAAAATAACCATTCCAATATTATTTAATTAAAATATTTGCGCATTAATTTAAAATAATATAATTTCACATCCTCAAAATAAAAAAGCGATATGAAAAAATTATTATTCGGAGCTCTTGCTCTGGGCTTACTGTCTGCCTGTAACAATGACAGCATGACCAATCAGAATGAATCAACAATGAATTCAGAAGTTTCTTCTACTGCTTTAATGGCTACAGAGAGAAATTGCCCTTCAGAAGAAATGAGAAACGAAGCTTTAAAGAATGATCCAGCCTTAAGGCAAAAGGTAGCTGATCTCGAAGCTAATGCTGAAAACTTTGCAAAAAAAGCAGCAATGGGAAAAGTTCTTGCTGATGGAACGGTTGAAATCCCAGTAATGGTAAATGTACTATACAGTACTGCTGCAGAAAATGTTTCTGATGCAAGAATTACAGAACAGATTGATGTATTAAATGCGGACTATGGCGGAACAAATACTGATGTTTCAAAAATACCTACAGAATTTCAAGGGGTAAAAGCAGGTGATGTAAAAGTAAGATTCAAATTAGTAAATACTGTCAGAAAATCTACGACCAAATCATCATGGACTAAAACAGACAGAGATAAAAATAATATGAAACTGGCATCTAAAGGAGGAATTGATGCAACTAATACTGCAAATAATTTTAATATTTGGGTGGTAGGCAGGATGCCAGATACCAGAGGAGATGTTCTTGGGTACTCTTCATGGCCTGAAGATGCAGGTACATGGAAAGATGGTGTCGTTATAGCGGCTCCGTTTTTTGGTAAAACAGGGACATCTGCTAATTTCAACTTAGGAAGAACAGCGACTCATGAAGTAGGACATTATCTAGGACTTAGACATATTTGGGGAGATACCACATGTGGAGATGATTTGATTGCAGATACTCCAACACAGACAAATGCTAACACAGGAAACCCTACTTATCCTCTTTATAATACTTGCTATGGGGTTAAAAGATCTGTAATGTTTATGAATTATATGGATTACTCTGATGATAAATCATTATATATGTTCTCAGCAGGGCAAAAAACAAAAATGCAGTCTGTAGTTTCTGCTACTGGATTAAGAGCAGGATTAAGATAAGAGTTGTTTTTTAACCCGAGTTCGGAATAAGAAATTAAAGATAATAGGCTGGAAGCTGGAAGAGTGAGTCTGGAACTTACTATCGGAGCTACAATTTCTGACGTTATCCTAAAATTTGATGAAGCTGTCTTTAAAGGAATAAACATTACAGAGTTATAAGTGTTTTTTTAACCTAAGCTCACTTCCCTCTCCCAGCTCCAGGCTTCCTTACTTACTAAAAACAGAAATGTCTTATCCCGAACTCAGGTTATTTAAAATCTATCTCAAATTGAGATAGATTTTTTTCCTCTCCCCCCCTCTTAAATTCAGAAGTAGTATTGCATTTATCGGCTCATTTTTTCAAACAAGCAATAACGGAGGCATTATATTCTCGACATATAATCATTTAGAAAGCAAAAAATCTGAAGCTATTACCATTCTTTTAATGATCATTTCGAAAACTGATTTAGTATTAAAAATATTCTACAAATAATAAAAAAACATGAAAATATTCCCATACAAAAATACACTTAAGCGTGAAATATAAAACAATTTGATAAAATTAATTAAAATTCAAAACAATAGCAATTATATTATCACATACTTAAATAAAACAACCATTAAATAAATATTCATTAAACATTTCACTAAATAATTTGCATATCAATTTTAAATAATATAATTTCACACCCTCAACCACAATTATATTATAACGATATGAAAAAATTCTTATTTGGAGCGCTTGCTCTGGGGTTAATGTCCGCCTGTAACAATGACAGCGTGACCAACCAAAATGAATCACCAATGAATTCCGAGGCTTCTCCTACTGCATTAACTGTTACGCAAAGGAGCTGTCCATCAGAAGAAATAAGACAAGCAATGCTTCTGAAAAATCCTGCACTCCAACAAAAAATAGCCGATATTGAATTCGGAACCGAAAAGTTTGCAGAAAATCTTAAAGTGGTAAAAGTACTCGCAGATGGAAGTGTTGAGATCCCGGTTGTTTTTAACGTGATCTATAATACCTCAGCTCAAAATGTTTCCGATGCAAGAATCGCAGAGCAAATTGCGGTACTGAATGCTGATTATGGTGCTACCAATTCCGACATCATTAAAATTCCTTCAGCATTTCAGCCTTCAGCGGCAGGTGATGTAAAAATCCGTTTCAAATTAGTAGCAACTAATCGTAAACAGAATACAAAAACAGGTTGGAGATCTGATCTCGAAGAAATGAAAAAAGCGAGTACAGGAGGTATTGATGCTACTGATGTGAATAAAAACATGAACATATGGGTAGTAAATTCAATACTTGACGAAAACAGCCAACCTGGAACTTTAGGCTACGCTTATTATCCAGAACATGCAGGGCAATGGTATGATGGCCTTGTAATTGGATATCAATATATAGGAAAAACAGGTGCTTCAGCTCCGTTCAACTTAGGGAGAACAGTAACACACGAAGTAGGACACTATCTGAACCTTCCACACCTTTGGGGATCATCTAATGCAGGCTGTCAGACAGATTACTCTAATGATACACCTACTTCTCCAGGTCCTAACTATGGAACTCCCACATATCCTTTGAACAGAGTTTGTGGAGGTGTAAGCCGTTCTCAGATGTTCATGAACTATATGGATTATGTAGATGATAAGGCAATGTTTATGTTTTCTGCTAATCAAAAAACAAGAATGCAAGCTGTAGTATCCGCATCCGGACCAAGAGCTGGGTTAAGATAATCGACAAAATCAGTTGAAATATTATAAAAACATTAAAATAGTCTATCTCAATTTTTGGGATAGATTTTTTTTATATTTTTACGCGATTTAATTTCAGTACCATTAACTAAGATGAAAAAAATAGCATTAGCATCAGGAATACTATTGCACTTATTTTGTATTAAGGCACAGGATACGATTCAGTCTCGAAATCTTCAGCGGGATATTGCTTTAATGAATACCAATTTACCGATAAAGGAATCTACTCCATTTTTCAAAAAGGAATGGGTAAAAAAATCTGTAGCTCCCGCCATACTTTTTACTGCAGCAGCAGCTACATGGGGAGAAAAAGAAAATATCCGTGAGGTAAGAAACCGATACCTCCCTAATTTCAAAGTTAAATATGATGATTATCTTCAATACGCTCCTGCCGTAGCTGTTTACGGTCTAAAACTCGGAGGTGTAAAGGGAAGAAACAACATTGGAAGAGCCACTTTATCTTATGGAGCTAGCTTAGCCATAATGGCTATTTTAGTCAATTCGATTAAATATACTGCAAAAGTTGAGCGCCCGGATGGATCTAAAAACAATTCTTTTCCATCAGGACATGCTGCTATGGCTTTTACCAATGCCAGCTTTCTTCACAAAGAATATGGAATGGTAAACCCAGCCTATAGTATTGCAGGATATGGTTCTGCAACCCTCACAGGACTTGGACGAAATTTAAATAACAGACACTGGGTTCCGGATATTCTTGCCGGTGCTGCTATTGGGATCATAGCCACAGAACTCGGGTACTTTTTTATTGATAAAATTTATAAGAATAAGGGAGATAATTTAAGTATTTTATCCAGAGTACAGGGAAATGATTACCCATCTTTCCTTTCTCTAAAAATGGGTACAGCATTAGGTACCACCAACTTCCTGAGAGAATCGGAACTGGATGACAAAAAGCAAACAGGTTTTGAAGGCGGATTAGAAGGAGCTTATTTCTTTTCAAAAAAATGGGGAGTGGGTGCAGACATCACCTTCAGCAGTTTCCCTATTAAATCCCAAAGAATAACCTTTGATGACGGACAGGATTTTGGTGACCATGAGGTTAAAACCCAATCCATGGGTTTCCTTTCAGCAGGAATAGGACCTTATTTTTCTCATGAATTTTCAGACAAATGGCAACTTACTTTAAAGCTAACCGGCGGATACGCTGCTACTGCCAGTGGAAAAGTATCTGTAAAAGGAAATGATATAGACACTCCTAATCACGAACTTCAAATTGCCAGATACAAACCTAAACCGGCTTTCCGTTGGAATACAGGAGCTTCTATGACCTATAAATTCAATCCGGGATTAGGTCTTACATTCTATACAGATTATAACCAGATCAACTCAACAATCCGTTATCATTTCAGTGATGAAATCAAAGAAAGTGCAGAATTAGATCAGGAACTCAACAATCTGATTGCTAAAGAAAAAATCAATTATATTTCACTCGGTTTAAGATTAACCGCTTATTTTTAAGATAAAAAAGCCTTCAGGAGTCTGAAGGCTTTTACATTTATAAAGTTTTACTATTGTCTTCCGGAGTATAATCCATAAAGAGATCCCCATCCAGCTTTACAGATTTTACTTTTTTCTTAATCGGAATCACAAGATCAGTTAATTTTTGATCTTTTTCCCACACAGAGGGTGAAAAATGTAACTTCTCCGTAGTTCCGTCTTCATAAGATAATAATGCATCAAACGGAATGGCAAATCCACCTACATTCGCTACATTTATCGTAAGCAAATCATTCATTTGAGAAGCTCTGGCAACTTTTAAATCAATATAATTATTGGTATAAAACCAATTCTGAAAGAACCAGTTCATATTTTTTCCGGAACCTGTATTCATTGAGTTGAAATAATCCCATGGCAC
The DNA here is from genome assembly GCF_000829375.1 of Chryseobacterium sp. StRB126. NCBI lineage: Bacteria > Pseudomonadati > Bacteroidota > Flavobacteriia > Flavobacteriales > Weeksellaceae > Chryseobacterium > Chryseobacterium sp. StRB126. The sequence goes on along the minus strand of NZ_AP014624.1, from coordinate 894,035 downwards.
CGGATGTTTCCCATTCCAGTTATCCATATAATGATGTAATGCTTTTTTGAATAACTCATCACCCAGATAATCCTTTAATGCAAGATAAGACAGTGATGATTTCACATACGAGTTGTTTCCGTATCCAGAACCACTTACCTGTGTACTCATTGTAATAATCGGCTGATCTTGTTCTGCTGAAGGATCATTAATCCATTTTTTTACACGGAAATTTTTATAAAAATCTTTAGCTTTTTCTTCGCCATTTTCATCAATTCCGATCAGATACTCCAACGTAGTTGCCCATCCTTCATCCATAAAGGCATATCTCGTTTCGTTGATTCCCATATAGAAAGGGAAATAGGTATGTGCAATTTCATGATCTGCAGTAAGTCTGGCGTCCTGAAGGTCATCCGGAATACTGGTGTCATTAATCATCATCGGATATTCCATATCTGCATACCCTTGAATTGCCGTCATTACATTATAGGGATATTCTACTCCCGGCCAGTTTTTGGAAAACCAATCTAGGTTATAACGCATCCAGTCTACATAATGTTCAAAATCTTTTGCACCGGCTTTATACCCTGCCTGAACACTGGCTCTTTTGGTTTTCAGCTGTACGCTTGCAGCATCCCATACGTAATGATTACTTAAAGCAAAACAAAAATCTGTAATATGATTGGCTTTAAATTTCCAGATATTCCACTTATTCTGCTGGGTAACTTTACCCGACTTCATCTCCTGTTCTGTAGCAATATGCATCAGGTTATCACTTTTCAAGGAAGCTTTATATCTTTTTAAATATTCAGGTTGAAGAACCGCTTCCGGATTCAGGAAATCTCCCGTTGCCCATACTACATAGTTCTTTGGAGCTGTAATAGCAAAGCTATAATCATTAAAATCATTATAAAACTCCTGTCTGTCGGAGTGTGGAAGCATATCCCATCCATTATAATCATCATACACAGAAATACGAGGGAAAGAATAAGCCACATAGAATGTTTCCGGATCAATTTGTCCTTCTCTTCCACTCTGTACAGAAAGCGGATACTCCCATTCAATCTTAACCTCAGCTTTTGACTTTGATTTTAAAGATGATTTTAATTTTATTTTTTCAACAGTTCCCCAATCATCGCTATTGATGTCATATTTTTCACCATTTACAATAAATGATTTGATCTTAAGCCCTGCAGACAAGAAGTCTTTAGAAACGAATCCTGATCTTGGAGACTGCGGCTTATGTAGATTATTTACAAATCTTATCGCTAATTCATTGAGATTATCCGGACTGTTATTGACATAAACAATGGTTTCTTTTCCGGAAACAGTCTTTGTATTAGCATCTACTTTTACTTCAACATTGTAAATCCCTTTATTTTGCCAGTAGTTCTTGCCCGGTGCACCTGAAATATCTCTGGTTCCTTTTTCGTAAGCTCTCTTAATATTTCTCGGCATATACAATTCCTGAGCAGAAAGTTGCAATAATGAAACAACTAACAGCATTCCGGAAAAAATTCTCTTCATAATAATCTCTTTTTTAGATAAGTATCAAAAATAGCTAAAATGTAACATCAAACGAGAATTTCTTTTATAATAATGGTTTATGCTAATGGGATTTTAATTTAAAATATTCTGGAAAGTCAGGAGATAGAAGCTGGAGCCCGGAAGTCATAAACAACAACTGTTTTCTCTTTTTAAAAGTACCCTGATTGTATAGCGACTGTAATCATACTAACTAAAAGTAACTTCCAGCATTCGATCTCAGTTCCCTTAACCAAACCTCAGATTAAAGCCTGTCCTGTTCCGAGGCTTTTCTAATTGTTTTGGCATTCTTTACGGATTGGTTTCCAAAATTATATTTCAATGACACTGTGAACCCTTGAATATCTGTATAATCCAGAAAATAATTATCCTGATTAGCATACTTGGTAACGATCTTTTGACGGGTGGTTTTGAAGATATCATTCACAATAAATGCGGCCTCCAGTTTTTTATTGAAAAACTTTCTATTCATCACAAAATAGGCAGTCCAATTGCTGGAAATTCTGAAAGGGCCTTGTATTCCGGCAGAAAAATACCGATGTCCCATTTCCATTTTCCAGTCACTGTTTTTATCCAAAGTAAAACTGGTAGAAATATTAGACATCCAATTCCAGACTTTGTTCTGATGCAAACTACCATCCACTCCATTGAAATAATTTTCATTACGCTCCAGATTTTCAGACATAACGATATTCCACCAAGGCTTTATCTGGAAACTTTTATACAAACTTAGCCCAAATGCCTGCCCTTTCTCTATATTGGTAAAATTATAGACTACATTATTGGTTTCCGGCACCTGATATGAAATTTCCATAGCAGGAAAGAGCTCTTTGCGATAATACAGATCAATATGCCAATCTTTCCAGGAATACGAAAGATTAAGATTATGAATAATCGTTGCTTTTAATTGAGGATCTCCCTGAAAGTAGGAAAAAAGATTGTAATAAGATTTTGCAGGATTCAACCATGAGTAAGAAGGCCTGCTGATTCTTTTTCCATAAGAAAACCCAAATTCGTGTTTATTTTCTGTGGTATATTGAGCATAAAAAGTTGGAAAGAAGTTCCAGTAATTATTTTTATTACGGGTATACGGTTCAGAAACAATTCCTTCAAGGTCTGTCATTTCAGCACGAAGCCCTCCTTTAAAGTTCCATTTTCCAATATTGTAGGATAGCGAGGAATACAGAGCAAAATTATGTTCTTTATAATCAAAATCACTACTTTTTTCAGGTCTGAATTCCATGGATCCATTTTCATTATCAGAGAAATCAAGCTTGCTGTTTGTTTTTACAAAACTATATTTTGCCCCGGATTCTACTTCCAGCTTTTCACCTTTCCACTGATAATCCAATTGGGTGGAATACAGCTGAACATCAGCCTTATTCTGGGTCAGAAAATTATCTTTTCTTGGAGGCTTACCTGCAAAATCCAAATCGGTAGTTACATTCTGGTATTTACTGGAATTATTACTGGTAAAATAATTGATCCAGGATAAATTGCTTTTTTTATTCAGTTTTCGATCTATCTGAAAACTCACGGAATTATTGATGGAGCTTGATTCATGATCGTTTAGTGTTCTGTAATGAGACTCTATAACATTCTGGCTGTTATAAATTAATGTAGGTACATCGTAGACCCCATGAGACTTTGGAGAAAAATACCCTGAATAGTTGAGGCTTAAGCTGGTTAAACTGTCCAACTCATATTCCACATTAAAATTCAGGGTATTCTGGTTAGTGTTTTTATCCTTCCTGTTCATTGTGCTTATCCATGTGGTTTCACTTTCAGGATAACGAACATAATCTGATCCTTCACGGAAATAAGTTCCCATCCCTTTATAATAGCTTGCCATAATGGATAACTTATCCTTCTTATAATATTGCGACAGTCCGAAAACTGCTTTTGCATACTGAGTCTGAACATATTTCGAAGACAGAATCCCACGATAGCCTTCAATCTTATTCTTTTTCATGACTATATTTAATACTGCACTCCCCGAAGCTTCATATTTTGCAGGTGGATTGGTAATTACTTCTATAGATTTCACCTCATCTCCCTGTGTGTTTTCCAAAAGGTTTTTAAGTTCATCACCAGTCAGCATTACTTTTTTATCATTAATTGTGACCAAAATTCCTGTACTTCCTTTCACTGTTAGCACATTATTATTTACCGTTACACTAGGCGTATTCTTTAAGATTTCCCAGGCATTGAGTGATGAAATATTACTGTTTTCAACATTGAACTCCAGACGATCCACTTTTCTTTTCACCAATGGTTTGCTTTTGGTCATCACAACAGCTTCTATTTCCTGAGTTTCCTTTCTGAGAATAATTTGTAAGGCTTCAGGTTTTCCCAGATCCAGGTTCTTTTCAAATAAAGAGTATCCGTTGTTCTTCACTACCAACTTTACATTTTGTTCCTTAATACCATCAAGAGTGAAACTTCCACTACCATCGGTTTTTAACTCTTTAATTAATTCATTTCTGGAATTATACAGAACTACATTTACTGCTGAAAGTTTTTCATTTTCGGTATTCATTACCGTTCCTGCAATTTTTTGTTTTTGAGCCATCATCATTATGGGAAGACACAGAAAAAGAAGAGTTTTGTTCATGATTACATTTTTAAGAATGAAGTAAGACGATACCAAGCCATGTTTTACAGGACAAAATTCCATATTGAGTGGGAGAATTTCGGTTAACGAAAGGTTAATGATGGGTTAACGCCTTTTTTGCTTTAAAAATGAGAAAGCCTGAATTATAAAACTCAGGCTTTTAAAATTAATGGGAGGTTATTTTTATGGATAAGGAATTGCTTTATCCAGCTCTATTGGATTATAATATTGTTTTATATTCATCTGCGTCTGTTTGGTAAGTCCCGCAAATTCTTCTTTACTTTTGATTTGCTTTCCTTCAATCTGAACATTCCAATCTGGCTGAAAATCTGTTCTCATTCTTGCATAAGGATCGTTATAAAATTCAAGGTTTAGTTTTATCCACTTCTTAAAATCAATAGTGATGGGATCTAATGAATAATGTCTTTCAAGAAAGCCTTTTGTGTCATATGTTTTGGGTAGGTTAATATTTCTGGAGAAAGAATAGATATAGTCTTTCTTATCATCTTCCACATACAGAACCAACCCAGGTAATCCTCTGAATTTATAAGGTCCTTCGGGAATATTAATATCCGGAGTAAACCATGCAGTCCAGTTTCGGCCACCGAATCTCGCTGTTGCTTTCTGCAGATTATAAGTATTAATCTTTTTAGTGTCCGCCTCTATTTTCCACTGAATATTATCTTCAGTTTCAAAAACATAATAATAAGGCATCATTCTGATCTGAAAGTAGTTTTTATTTTTATTGGAGTTTTTTTTCCTGATAATCGTTTGCTCAACCTGGCTGGTATACTGAGATGATATTCCCCCATGAAGAATATTAAGAGAATCGTTTATCAGAAATTCAGATTCATAGAATTTTACTTCTTCTGTATTAATATCCAGCACCATTTCTTCTTTATCATACGTTGCATCATTGGGATCCGGTCTGTACTGAAGCTCGTAGATGAACCGATGAGTCTGTGCGTTTATTATAATCCCTATCAGTATTACTAAGAGGGCAATCTGTTTTTTCATGAAATAACTTATTAGTTCTTTAAAAATAAGAAAAAACATACAAATTATATGGTTAATGAAAGGTTAATGATAAAAATTCGATTTCAGTGCAATACGAAAGTTTTATCTTTGTTTCAATGATACCTAATAACAAAAACCTGATTTATATTTTTACTATCCTCTTCTGCTTTTTGCTGGGAATTCAGGTTTATTTTATGTATAAAACCTATCAGGTTAAAGAAAGGGAAATATACAGATCCGTTGATAGAGGTATCTCAGTCTATACAGATCAGGTGGTGAATAATCATTCTGCTAAAGATTCGAAAGACGATTCTCTGCAAAAGAATATTATCCGATACTATAATAAAAAGCTCGGTAAACAGAATTTTTTAAAATATTTGGTAGATGAAAAAAAATATTCTGGTAAGAATTTAACGGCTTACATCAATGAGCGCCGAAAAAAAGACGGATATATCATCTGTGTAAGAATTCAATATATTCAGCTTCTCCATCTTCCTGACAGCATCAAACTTATACAGCAACCGGTCACCATTTACGAAACAAAAGATAAAGTTAGAAAACCTGCCACCACCAGCGTCGGAACCTGGCGAACGTCATCAACGCAAGAATCTACAGGAAAAAAAACGATTAATAACATGGATTCATTTCATGTTGACACCCAAACAGAGATTGAAATTAAAAATATAAAAAGTCTTGTTTTCAAAGAGATTATTCTATTAATTATATGCTGTATCATCCTGCTTGCAGGTGTTCTTCTATTGTATATTTTCACCGTCAAGAACCTCATCAAACAACAAAAACAGGTAGAAGTTCTCCACACTGTTGTGGATAATATTTCACATGAGTTTAAAACCCCTATAGCCACCTTAAAAATAGCATCCAAAACATTAAAAAAAGGCTGGAATCCAGACACTCTTCCATTGATTGACCGACAAATTACAAGGCTGGAAAGCCTGATGTTACAGCTTCACAAGGATGAAATACCGGAGAATATAACTTCTATACAGCCTGAAAATTGGGACTTCTTTGTTCAGGATCTAGCCTTCACTTATCCAAAGATAGATTTTAAGTTTGAAAACACAATTTCCAGACAGCTTCCTTTTGATAAAAACCTCATGGAAACGGTGGTGAAAAACCTCTGTGAAAACAGTATAAAATATGGAGCTTCTATGGTGACAGTTAATACCAGCAATACTGCTCAGAATCTGAAAATTGAAGTTTCTGATAATGGCCAGGGTATGGAAAGTAAAGAACTAAAAAATATTTTTGAAAAATTCTACAGAATCCAGGCCAATAATATCCATAACAGCAAAGGCCTTGGGCTTGGGCTCTATTTTGTAAAAGAAATTATTACATCTTATAATGGCAAGGTTGATGTTTCCAGCCAGCCCGGCACTGGAAGTACTTTTAAAATAACAATTCCTTATGAAAACTAAAATTCTACTGGCCGAAGACGACTCCGATTTTGGTACCATCCTTAAACAATATCTTGAATTGGAAGATTTTGACGTCAGTTGGTTTCAAAATCCTGAAGATATCATCCCGCTTCTCTCTACTGAATTTTCTTTTCAGATGGGCATTTTGGATGTTATGATGCCTAATATTGACGGTTTTTCTCTTGCTAAAATGATATTAAAAGAGAAAAATGACTTTCCGCTTTTATTTTTAACGGCAAAGAACCAGAAAATTGACCGGTTAACCGGATTAAAAATAGGTGCTGACGACTATATTGCCAAACCATGTGACCCTGAAGAACTGGTACTGAGAATCAGAAACATTCTGAAAAGAACCTTACCACCTACTACAGAGCCTCTGGTGAAAATCGGGGAATACTCGTTGGACATTCAAAAACTTCTGCTATCTCATCCCAGTGGAAATGTACGAATGACTGCACGGGAGCAAGACTTACTTTTATACCTTCTGAAACATAATCACTCCACTATTACAAGAAATAATATTCTGGATAGCCTGTGGGAAACCAATGATTATTTTACGGGAAGAAGCCTTGATGTATTTATCAGCAGACTCCGCAAGTACTTCAGCAATGACCCTAAAGTAAAAATCCAATCCCTCAGAGGAATTGGATTTGAAATTGATTTTCCAACCCATTAATTTTAAAAAGAAAGCTTCACAACAACCGGGAAATGATCCGAGGGATAAAGGAGATTCTCTCTTCTGTCATTAATGTGACGGTGAGATTTTATTTTAAAGTCTTTTGTAAAAATATAATCGATTCTTTCTTTCGGTACTTCATTAATATTAAAAGCAGTAAAAGTTCCTAGAGGACCATAATGCTTCGTTTCTGAATGATAAAAAGTATCCTTCATGTTTTGTGAAAGAATTTTAACCGGTTCTGTATCATCGGTAAGATTAAAATCTCCACTTACTGTTACCGGCAGGTTCTTTGGGTTAAGCTCTTTGATCTTTTTCAAAATCAGTTCTGAAGACTTCACTCTGGCTACATTTCCAACATGATCGAAATGAAGATTCATGGCAATGAATTCCTTTTTTGATTTTTTATCTTTAAAAACAGCATAAGTACAGATTCTGTTCAATGCTGCATCCCAACCTTTTGAAGGTTTTTCAGGAGTTTCAGATAACCAGAACGTCCCTGATTTTACTGCTTCTAATCTTTCAGTGTCATAAAAAATAGCTGAAAATTCGCCTTTCTCTTTACCATCATCTCTTCCTACTCCAATATAGTCGTAGTTCTTCAATCCGTTTTTAATATCCTTCATCTGTTCCGGAAGTGCTTCCTGCACTCCAAAGTAATCAGGATGATAATACGTTAGTAAATCAGCAACATCCTGTTTTCTTTCTGGCCATGCATTTTCCTTGTCCGAAGCAACATTCAGTCTGATATTAAAACTCATTACGGTAAGGTCCTGTGAAAATCCCCATGCAAACAACATCAGGAACATCATTGAAAATCTGAAATTCATAATTATTTTATCAATTTGAGACAAAAATAAGACTTCTCCATCATAGAAAAGTCATATTTGTATCACAATAATGTTAAATTAACCTTAGTTTGAAATAAGAATTACTGGTGGCTCAAAGCTAGGAGCTGGAAGTTATGAAAGTCATAAATAATAATTATTTTTCTTTTAAGATAATTTAATTGTATAATGAATGTTGTCATTATCACTAAAAGTAACTTCCAGCATCTTTCTTTCAGCTTCCAGCCTTTAATTACAGAGATTACAATACCAGAGTGTTATTATTCAAATTACTATCAGGGATTTGAGAATCCGGATCTAATTTAACCTCTGTTATTTCTTTATTAGAATCTACCTTGAAAGTCCATTCGGTATTTCTTTTCCAGACTTCAATAGGGATTTTGACATTTTTGAACGTTCCATCCTTAAATTTCAATTGAACAATGGTGGGTACTGGTAATTGTCCGATATTTTCAACAGTGATCTGAACACCTTTTTTAAAGTCTCCATCAATGTATTTAGCACTCTTCACTGCCTGATCTATTTTCCACTTATTGAAAAACCATCCTCTCCAGAACCAGGTTAATTCTTCTCCCGAAACATTCTCCATAGTATGAAAGAAATCCCACGGAGTAGGATGTTTGAATGCCCAGCAATCTATATAAGTTCTAAAAGCTTTATCAAATTTTTCAGGACCTAGAATGGATTCTCTTAAAATAGATAATCCGGCTCCCGGTTTATAATAAGCCAAAGCAGCAATACTTCTTTCCTTCATATTATCTGGTCCCACCATAATAGGCTCCAGATTATCGTTCATAAAAAAGCTTCCAGCTTGTCCCAGACTCTTTTTTCTGTAATATTCTCCTTTATTAAATGCCTCTGTTGAAATTTCGTTGATAAATGTATTAAATCCTTCATCCATCCAGGCAAATAATCGCTCATTAGAACCTACGATCATAGGAAACCAGTTGTGCCCAAATTCATGATCTGTAACACCCCAAAGTTCTTCTCCTTTCGAATCCATATGACAGAAAACAATTCCCGGATACTCCATTCCGCCTTCATTTCCAGCTACATTGGTTGCTGCAGGATAGGTATAGCCATACCATTTATGGGAATAATGTTCTATGGCTGCTTTAGTATACTCTGTAGATCTGCCCCATGCTTTTTCACCTGCACTCTCTACAGGATAAGCAGAAATAGCTAATGATTTTTTACCATTGGGAAGATTGATTCTCGCTGCATCCAAAATAAAACCGGCAGATGATGCCCAAGCAAAATCACGGGCTTGTGTAATTTTAAACTTCCAGGTTTTCGTTCCGGAAGATTTATTTTTACCGATTTCAGATTCCGGATGTATCATTACAGTTTTATCACTGTTTCTAGCCTGTTTCCACCTGTTTGTTTCTTCTTTAGTGTATACTTCATTTTCATTCAAAAGCTCACCTGATGCTACTACATAATGGTTGGCCGGCACCGTAATATTGGCAGTAATATCTCCATATTCCAGATAAAATTCAGACGCTCCTACATACGGAAGCGTGTTCCATCCCATTACATCGTCATACACACACATTCTCGGATACCATTGTGCCATGGTAAATATTTTACCATTCTTTGTATCCTGTATTCCCATTCTGTCTGATCCATATTCCGGTGAAATAAAAGAGTATTCAATAGCAATTTTCGCCACTCCTCCTCTTGCTTTAAGTTCTTCAGAAAGATCAATCTGCATTCTTGTATCGGTAATGGTATATTTCACCTCTTTACCGTCAATTTTTACAGATTTGATGTGGTATCCGCCTTCAAAACTTTCTCCATGAGCTCCGTTTCTGCTTCCCGACAAAGGAACAACGGCATTTCCACGGGAATCTTTCGCAAACAGGTTCTGGTCAAGTTGCAGCCAAAGGAAGCTAAGCTTATCAGGGCTGTTATTGGTATATTTTATTTCAGCAGTACCTATAATCTCTTTTTTACTTTCATTCAAACTGACATTCAAATGATAATCTGCTGAGTTCTGCCAATAGGCATGTCCCGGTTGTCCGCTTGCAGAGCGGGTTTCCGTACCTGTCTGAGGATAGAAGAACGGTTTAAATGCTTCTACGTAATCATACTTTGGAGTTTCCTGTGCCAATACATTTCCTGAAAAAAAGAAAACCGTAATCGCTGAAACAAGAGTTGGAAGTTTTAAATTCATTTGAAAAATTATTACTAACGTAATGCATAGGTAAAAAAAATACCCGGAAATGTTACAAATCCGGGCATTTTTTTAAAATTAATTAAGTTAGTTTGATTTTTTTGATTTAATCATTGCTTCTAAGGCATCCCACATTTCACTTGGAATAGCTTCAAGCATATTGAACTCTCCAGCTCCCTGAAGCCACTCTCCACCATCGATAGTTACTACTTCACCATTCATATAAGCAGAATAATCAGAAACAAGATAAGCAGCAAGGTTTGCCAGCTCCTGATGTTCTCCTACTCTTCTTAACGGAACTTTTTTCTTCATATCGAATTTTTCCTGCAGATCTCCCGGAAGAAGTCTGTCCCACGCCCCTTTTGTTGGGAAAGGTCCCGGAGCAATGGCATTGAAACGGATTCCATATTTTGCCCATTCTACGGCCAGGGATCTTGTCATTGCCAATACTCCTGCTTTTGCACAAGCAGACGGAACAACATAAGCAGAACCCGTCCATGCATAAGTCGTTACAATATTCAGTACAGTTCCCGGAGTTTTAGAATCTATCCAATGTTTTCCTACAGAAAGTGTACAGTTTTTTGTTCCTTTTAGAACGATATCCAAAATAGAATCAAAAGCAGAATGAGTCAGTTTTTCTGTTGGAGAAATAAAGTTTCCTGCAGCATTATTCAACAGAATATCAATTTTCCCGAATTCTTTCAGCGTAGCTTCTTTCATCGCTTCCACCTCATCCCAATTTCTCACATCGCAGGCTACACAAAGAACTTTACCGCCTGTTTCTGCCTCCAGTTCCTTTGCTGTCGTCTGTAATTTTTCCAGATTTCTGGAAGTAATTACCACATGGGCTCCCAGTTCAAGAAAATATTTGGTCATCGCTTTTCCAAGACCGCTTCCGCCACCGGTTACAATTGCTACTTTATCTTTCAGTGCACCTTCGCGCAACATCGGTTGTGTATATAGACTCATAAAATATTTTTTCTTAAAAATAATAAATATTAAAATGCAAAGTTTTAAAATACTTCGAGAAATGATGTTATAAATAGTTATTCTCTTCATCATTTTGAAAAACGATGCAAATCATTATCCCTATTTAACAAAAAAACAACCCAACAATCAATGTGCGGGTTGTTCTCAATACATTTTTAAATAATAACTAGGAAACGACTACTCCTTTGAATGATAGCGTTTTAGGGGTTTTACTGTCGCTTGTGGTAACGCTAACGGTTTTCATAAACATTCCCGGGCTTGCCGCATTATAGCTGGCTTCTACGAATCCTTTTTTTCCAGGAAGGATTGGTGTTTTTGTATAGTCTGCCGTTGTACAGCCACATGATGGTGCTACATTTTCTATTACAATTGGCTTTGCAGAGGTATTGGTAAATTCAAATCTGATCAATTTAGGCTTCCCTTGAGGGATATTTCCCACGTCAATAGATTCAGACTTCCATTTAACAACGTCTGCAATTGTTTTTACAACGGAAGTATTGTCAACAGGAAATATACCCGCATAAAAAGGAGAGCATGTTAAAACAGCTAAAAGGGCAGTAATTTTTAAATTTTTCATGAGTACAATTTTTTATTAATAGTTAAAGAATAACTTGGTAATGATCTTTTGATATAGCAAATGTAAAGGTGATTAGCGATCCGGCTTGTTAACCACTCTCAAACATTTGTTAATAAGTTGTTAATGACAAAAAATAAATAGATATTTTTGGATAATATTGCTTCTGAAAATGGAGATCAAGAAACTTAATATTATCATCACCCTTGGGTTTGTCGCTATCATCGGAATTTTAGTAGCTCAACTTCTATGGACCCGACAGGCATATGATCTTGAAGATAAAAAGTTTAATCAGACCGTCAATATCGCTTTGCTGGAAGTAGCGGAAAAATTATCCGGTGGAAAAACATCTTTTACTGAAAGTCCGATACAAAATATTTCCAATGATTATTACGTGGTAAATATCAACAATGATTTTCATCCTGCCGTACTCGAACATTATTTAAAAACTGAATTCACCCGTTTTCAAATCAATACCAATTATGTGTATGCGCTCTATAACTGCCGTAGCGACAGAATGATCTATGGGAAATATATATCCACCCATCAGAAAAGCACTAATAATAAGGTGATAAAATTTCCGAAACATAAAAATCTGGTTTATTATTTTTCTATCCGTTTCCCGGATAAAGCCACTTATCTGGTCAATTCGTTACGATTTTGGTATCTACTTACTTTTGCCCTTATAATCATTCTTCTGGTGTATGTATATTCCATATATACGATCATTCAACAGAAAAAATTCTCCGAACTTCAAAGAGATTTTATCAATAATATGACCCATGAGTTCAAAACTCCGTTATCTTCCATACTTTTAGCCTCCGAAGCACTTACCAAGCAGCATCTTATCAAAGAAAACCCAAAGCTTAAGACTTACACTTCCATTATCACAGATCAAAGCCATAAACTGAACAATCATATCGAAAAAATATTGAATATTGCTAAGAACGATGCTTCAGGATTATCATTGAAACTTCAAAGAATCGTTTTATTACCATTCATCACAGAAATTGCAGACACGATCATACAAAAGAATGAAAATCTTACGATCCGGATAGAGATTGAAAATACAACGTCCATCACTGCAGATGAGTTTCACTTCACCAATATCGTGTATAACATTCTTGATAATTCCATCAAGTATTGTGATACAACCCCAACCATTTTTATTTCATCTTCTAAAGATTCAAAAGGTTTATATTTAAAATTTAAAGATAATGGAATTGGGATTCCATCTAAAAATATTCCTCATATTTTTGATAAATTTTATAGGATAAATACTCAAAAAAGTGATGAGGTAAACGGTTTTGGACTAGGATTGTTCTATGTAAAAAAGATCGTTCAACAGCATAACTGGAAAATTTCAGTTGAAAATAATACTGATAAAGGAATTACCATTACTTTATTTTTACCCTTTTAAATTCATAATATGCAAGCCATGGAAAAGTCTAAAATTTTGTATGCAGAAGATGATGAAACAATAGCGTTTCTTATTCAGGATAGTCTGGAAAGCTACTATGATATTTCTTGTTATCCTGACGGAGGATCTGCATTGGAAGCATTCGATGCACAAAGTTTTGACATTTGTCTTTTAGATATTATGATGCCCGGAATCAACGGATTTGAACTGGCTCAATACATTCGGGATAAGAATACCGAAATTCCCATTATTTTCATTTCCGCCAAAGCCTTAAAAGAAGATCGAATTAAAGGGTTGAAAATAGGCGCAGATGATTATCTGGTAAAGCCTTTCAGTATTGAAGAATTGATTCTGAAAATTGAAGTTTTTCTAAAACGGACAAAAAAAACGAGCATCCATCCTCCAAAATACAAAGTTGGGAAGTATGATTTTGATCCTAAAAACTATACTTTACAAAACACTCTCAATACCATTACTCTTACTCAAAGAGAGTCTGAGCTTCTACACTATTTCATCCGTCACAAAAATACCGTTGTGAAAAGGCAGGACATTTTGAAGGCCATCTGGGGAGATGATGACTATTTTATGGGCAGAAGTCTGGATGTATTTATTTCAAGATTGAGAAAGGTATTGGTGAATGAGGAAAATATACTTATCGAAAATCTACATGGAATAGGTTTTCGGTTCTCTGAAAAATAAAATGGTCTATAAATTTAAACGAAAGTGCTTTATTCTTTGGTTTTTACTTAATTTTATCTGTTAATAATCTATTCGCTTATGAGAAATCCGGGGACTTCTATTTTTGCAGCATTGCTGTTTTTCAGTGTATATGGCCAAGCTCAGAAATTTGAAAAACTGTATCAATATGTAAATCCACTCATCGGAACTGAAAAAATGGGACACACCTACCCTGGTGCTACCACCCCCTTTGGAGCCATTCAATTAAGCCCTGAAACCGATACTATTTCTTATGAACTTAATGGAAAATATAATGGTGAAGTGTACAAATATTGCGCAGGCTATCGCTATGAAGACAAAACGATTACAGGTTTCAGTTCTACTCATTTCAGTGGTACAGGACACTCTGACCTTGGAGATTTTCTGATAATGCCTACTGTGGGAAAACTTCAGCTTAATCCCGGAACAGCTTCCAACCCTGAAAACGGATACAGAAGCAGGTTTTCACATCAGAATGAAAAAGCAGAAGCTGGATACTATCAGGTAAAACTTGACGATCATAATATTCTGGCAGAATTAACGGCTACTCCTAGAGTTGGGGTTCATCGATATACTTTCCCTAAATCAGACCAGTCTCATATCATTTTAGATCTGATGGCCGGGATTTATAATTATGATGGGAAAAATGTATGGACCTACGCTCGTGTGGAAAATAGCAACACGATCACCGGCTACAGGCAAACCAATGGCTGGGCAAGAACCAGAACCGTTTATTTTGCGATGAAATTTTCAAAACCGTTCAAGTCCTACGGCCAGAAAAACTATGATGAAAAGCAGGTATACAAAGGGTTCTGGCGAAAATTTGATCAGACAAAGAATTTCCCTGAAATTGCAGGTAAGAATCTTAAGATGTATTTTGATTTTGATACCAATGAAAATGAAGCCATTGAAATCAAACTTGCCATTTCTCCCGTAAGTCAGGCTAATGCATTGGAAAACCTTGAAAAAGAAGCCGGAAATTTATCTTTTGACCAGGTAAAAACAAAAGCACAGGAGGATTGGAATAAGGAATTGAATAAAATTGTCATTAAAGGTTCGGATCCTCAAAAGACCAATTTTTATACTGCAATGTATCATACCTTCATCAATCCCACAACCTATATGGATGTAAACGGAGAATATAAAGGGTTGGATCAGAATACGCACAAGGCAGAAAATTTCACCAACTATACAACATTTTCTCTTTGGGATACTTATCGGGCTCTTCATCCATTTTTTAATATTATCCAGCCTAACCGGAATAATGATATGGTAAGATCAATGATGGCACATTATAATCAATTTTCTATGAAAATGTTACCCATCTGGTCTCATTACGCTAATGATAACTGGTGCATGAGTGGTTATCACAGTGTAAGTGTGGTGGCAGATGCCATTATCAAAGGGAATTATAACGGTGATCCGAAAGAAGCGCTTAAAGCTTGTGTAGAAACGGCCAACAAAAGAGATTATGAAGGCATCGGACAATATATTGACTTAGGTTACATTCCTGCGGAGAAAAACGGCACTTCAGTTTCCAACACTCTGGAATATGCCTATGATGATTGGGCTATTTCGCAATTAGCAAAACACTTGGGAGAAACAGAAATCTATAATCAATTCATCAAACGTTCTGAAAACTGGAAGAATAATTTTGATAAAACTATTGGATTTATGCGACCACGTCTGGCAGACGGAACTTTCAAAAAAGATTTTGATGTATTAAGTACCCACGGACAGGGATTCATTGAAGGAAACTCGTGGAACTATAGTTTTTTTGTTCCACACAATCCTGATGAACTGATCACAATGATGGGTGGAAAAAAGAAATTTGCTTCAAAACTGGATGAGCTGTTCTCGATGCATTTATCCGATGCATTTTTCGCAGACACTGAAGATATTACCAGAGAAGGAATTATTGGTGGATATGTTCACGGAAACGAACCGGCACACCATGTCGCTTATCTTTATAATTGGGCAGGGCAACCCTGGAAAACTCAATCACAGATTCGTCATATTCTTGAAATGCAATACAAAGCAACCCCTGATGGATTAGGAGGAAATGATGATACGGGACAAATGAGTGCATGGTATATTTTAAGTTCATTAGGTTTTTATCCTGTAGCTCCCGGTTCAGAAAATTATTCTATCGGAAGCCCAGCCATTGATAATGCTGTTTTACATCTAGAAAACGGAAAAACTTTTGAAATTGAAGCCTTCAATCAAAGTCCGCAGAATGTATATGTTCAAAAGATTCTTTTAAACGGAAAAGAAATTAAGAATTTCACCTTGAAACATTCTGAGATTATGAATGGTGGAAAACTTACTTTTTATATGGGAAATAAAGCTAAAAAATAGACTTTCTCAGAATTTTAAATAATCTCTCGCAAATCATGCGGATTAAGCAGATGGCTGTGTTTTAAAATCTGCGTAATCTGTGTGATCTGTGAGAAATAAAAATATTACATAGCATTGCCCCAATCACATTATTAATATGTTTTGGCTAAAGCCAATGGAACACTTGAAATAAAAAAAGCGAGCTAAAGCCCGCTTCTATTGAATTTTTATAATAGTCTTACTCTTTCACTTCAAAAAGCAATCTCTCTCCAAACTTCTCTTCAGCAATTTTTCCATTGTCATAAACAAGGTGTCCATTTACAAAGGTGTGGGTAACTTTAGAATGGAAGTTCATTCCTTCAAGCGGGCTCCAGCCACATTTGTAGAGTAAATTATCTTTGGAAACTGTCCAGTCTGCATTTAAATCTACTAAAACCAGGTCTGCTTTATACCCTTCTTTTACAAAACCTCTTTTCTCTACTCTGAACAAAATAGCTGGGTTATGAGACATTTTCTCAACAATTTTCTCAAGAGAGATTTTACCGTTTTTATAATTTTCCAACATCACTACTAATGAATGCTGAACCAATGGTGCTCCCGATGGACATTTTGTATACACATTATCCTTTTCTTCTGCAGTATGAGGTGCATGATCTGTTGCAATCACATCAATTCTGTCATCCAATAAGGCTTCCCAAAGCGCATCTTTATCCTTTTGTGTTTTCACAGCAGGATTCCATTTGATTAAACCTCCTTTAGTATCATAATCTTCATTGGTGAAGGTTAGATGATGAACACATACCTCAGCGGTAATCTTTTTATCTTTTAATGGAATATCATTTCTGAATAACTCCATTTCCTTGGCAGTTGAAAGGTGGAAAACATGAAGCCTTGCTCCTGTTTTCTGTGCCAGTTCAATAGCTTTCGAAGAAGATTTATAGCAAGCCTCCTCGCTTCTGATTAAATGATGGAACTTCACAGGAATATCTTCTCCATATTCATCCATATACTTCTGAGTATTGGCTCTAATGGTAGCTTCATCTTCACAATGAACAGCGATCAGCATTTTTGTATTGCTGAAAATATTTTCCAGTGTTTCCGGATTATCTACCAACATATTTCCCGTAGATGATCCAAGGAATAATTTAATTCCCGGAACATTTCTTGGATTTGTTTTTAACACTTCCTCAAGGTTATCATTGGTTCCTCCCATCATAAAACCATAATTGGCATATGCTTTTTGAGAAGCTATTTCATATTTATCAGCCAGTAACTCCTGAGTAACAGCATTGGGAACAGTATTAGGCTGATCGATAAAGCTGGTCACCCCGCCAGCAATTGCTGATCTTGACTCGGTTTCAATATCTCCCTTATGAGTAAGGCCCGGCTCACGGAAATGCACTTGGTCATCAATCACTCCTGGAAGAAGGTATTGTCCGGAACCATCAATGATCTGATCTGCATCCTCGAAAATACCGGAAGCTATTTTAGAAATTAGGTCATTTTCTATTAAGATATCGCTTTCAAAGATTTCACCTTCGTTGACGATATTTACATTTTTGATTAGGGTCTTCATTTTACTTTTTAGAAATTAGATTAGAAATCAGAGGCTAAAAAAGGATCAATTATCAATTAAGGCTGATGAATAAATACAATTATGAATTAATAACATCTTGCTTTTAAATTCTCTAAAAAGCAAAATTAAGGTTTATGAATGAATTTTAATACCACTGGTAATAAATCAATTTCTAAATATTTACATTTGCATAAAATTTTTCGAATTGTATAAGAAATTATTAGGGCAAACTGCAGTATATGGGCTAAGTTCCGTATTAGTACGAATTTTCCCATTTATTATTGCTCCAATCGTTACCTCATTTTTTGGACCTGCAGCCTCATCTCCGTTTGTAGACTGGTATTCTATCGCCGGTGTAATTACAGTATTGCTTACTCACGGTATGGAAACTTCTTTCTTCCGTTTTGCACAGGAAGAAAACATTGACAAGAAAACATTAATTTCAACTTGTTCGGTAAGTATTATCAGTATAGGTCTTATTTATCTCATTTTAGGATATGTTTTCCGGTATCAGCTGGCACAGGCTTTTGAAACTCCAGATCAGGTAAACTTTCTGGTCATCTTTTTATTCATTCTTTCATTGGATGCTTTTGCTACTATTCCATCAGCAATTCTAAGACTTCAGGGCAAACCTTTTAAATATATGCTTTCAAAAGTAGCAGGTTCATCCATCTATTTTTTATTGGTGTTATTTTTTATAAAATGGCTTCCAAAACACCCTGAAGGTATATTAGGTTTAAAATACAATCCTGATTTTGGTATCGGATATGTTTTTGTAGCAAACCTTATACAAAGTATCATCACTCTTTTAATTATTGGAAAAGAATTCTTCAGTTTCAGTTTTTCAAAATTTGATTTCAACTTATGGAAAAGAATCATGAATTATTCATGGCCAGTTATGATTGCCGGGCTTGCAGGTATTGTAAACCAGACTTTAGATAGGCAGTTTCTGAAATATTTGCTTCCAGAAGAAGAAGCCCGTCACCAGATTGGTGTATATGGCGCTGTATATAAGATAGCAACCTTCATTACTGTTTTCAGACAGGCTTACCAATTGGGTATTGAACCCTATTTCTTCTCAAGTTTCAAAAATAAAGACTCTCATAAAACCTATGCTGTATTGATGGATGTTTTCGTTATCTGCAGTTGTATTATTTATATGGGTCTTATGGTAAACCTTCAATGGATTTCCGAAAAATATCTTGGAAATCCTCTTTATTATGAAGGGATTAAAATTATTCCTTTTGTAATGCTGGGAGCCTTATTTTTAGGAATTTATCTTAATCTTTCCATATGGTATAAGCTTTCAGATCAGACAAGAGTTGGATTGTACATATCAATTATCGGAGCATGTATTACTATTTTAATTAACTTCCTGTTCATTCCTCAATATGGGTATTGGGCAAGTGCCATGGCTGCTTTAATAACTTTCACCTCCATGATGGTTATTTCCTACATCTGGGGCCAGAAACAATATCCTATTCATTATAATACAGGAAAAATAGTAATGTATCTGGCATTCACCATTACTTTTTCCTTACTTTCTTTTTATGAGTTCAGAACCAACTACCTGATAGGGAATTTATTTCTTATCTTGTTCTTGTGCCTTGTAGCCTTTAAAGAAAAAGCTATAATATCAAAAATTCTTAAAAAGGCTTAGAAATTGGTCTTAGTTTTGATGATTATTAAGCTTTAAAAAACTAAACAAACTGCTAAATGTGATAAGTATTACTTTTTAGAAATGCTTTAATTACTATATTTAGCCCTACATTACATTTAAACAAAAAACATCGTTATATCATCTATGAAAATTATTGTTCCAATGGCTGGACGTGGTTCCAGATTACGCCCACATACATTAACAGTTCCAAAACCGCTTATTCCTATCGCAGGGAAACCTATCGTACAGAGATTAGTGGAAGATATTGCTAAAGTTGCAGGAGAAAATATTGAAGAGGTAGCTTTTATTATCGGAGACTTTGGTCCTGAGATTGAAAAATCTTTAATTCAGATTGCCGAAAAACTGGGAGCAAAAGGAAGTATATATTATCAGAACGATCCTCTTGGAACTGCTCATGCCATCAAATGTGCTGAACAGTCAATGACAGGAAATGTGGTTATTGCCTTTGCTGATACTCTTTTCCGTGCAGATTTCCAACTGGATAAAAATTCCGATGGAGTAATCTGGGTAAAAAGCGTAGAAGATCCATCCGCATTCGGAGTGGTAAAGCTGGATAACTATGGTTTCATTACAGACTTCGTTGAAAAGCCTACAACATTCGTATCTGACCTTGCTATTATTGGAATCTATTACTTCAATAGCGCTGAAAAGCTGATGGAAGAAATCAACTATATCATGGATAATGATATTAAAAATGGTGGAGAATATCAATTGACTACAGCATTGGAAAACTTAAGATCAAAAGGAGCTAAATTCACACTGGGGAAAGTAAACGACTGGATGGACTGCGGTAACAAAAATGCTACAGTAGAAACCAACAGTAAGATTCTTGCTTACGAAACAGCTGAAATGGCTAACTACCCTGCATCTGCAGTGATTGAAAACTCATTAATCATTCCACCATGTTTCATTGGAGAAAATGTAAAAATTTCTAACTCTAAAGTAGGGCCTGGAGTTTCGTTAGGAAACAACACCACTGTTGTAAATTCTAATATTGAAAACTCTCTAGTTCAGGAAAACACAAGAATCAACCATGGAAATCTTTCCAATTCTATGATTGGTAATTCTGCTCAGTATTTTGGAGTGGCAAGAGAAATTTCTCTGGGAGATTATTCAGTGTTAGATTTTCTCTCCAAATAAATGAGATTAGAAACTCTTTAACTTAAATAAGATAAAACCAAACCACACAAAATGTTTTGTGTGGTTTGGCGTTAATATTGCACCGTTTTTTTAAACCGAAAAAAGATAAATACATGAAAAATTGGATTCCACTTCTTTTATTGCTTCTTGCTTTATCCTCCTGTAAAACCCGTAATGCTGTAAAAAGTAATACAGGTAATACTCAGGACAGTATCAAAACAGCTGAAGATAACAGAAATCCAAAAGACGTAAACCAACCGGTGAGAGATAAACTTACCTTTTACGAGCATGTATTACTCCCACCAAAATTCGAACAAATTAAGATAGACAGTAAAGTTCGTGTAGAAACAGGGAGTTTCATACCTACATTAGATGCTACGGTTTATATTGAAAATGATAAAAAGGTTTGGATGAACCTTAGAGCTCTTTTTCTGAATGTAGCCAGAGGGATTGCCACTCCGGATGGAATAAAGGGGCAGGATAAAACCAGCAAAACTTATATTGATTCAGATTTTGATTATCTTAATAATCTGCTGAATGTTAATTTTATTGATTATAAAGCACTGGAAAAAATCCTGTTGGGAAGAACTTTTGTAAAGATTAATGATTCTCAGTTTACACTCACTCAAAATGCACAGGGCTATAAAATGGTTTCTAATGTAAACCAGAAAATTGTAACCGATGAAAAAAACAGAGAGTACAAAATTGAGCTCCAATATGACACCAATTATGATTTACTGAGTGTCAATCTAAAGGATGTTTTATCTCCCGATGAGTTAGAAATATCTTACAGTGACTGGAATGAATACACTGGAATTCGCCTTCCACAAAATGTTAAAATAATTATAAAAGGTTCAAAATCTAGTCAAATTTTACTGGAAAACACGAAATTTGACTTTTCGAGGATGGAAACTCCTTATTCTGTACCATCCAGTTATAAGAAAATTGAGATTAAATGATTAAAAAATTTAGCTTTTTAATAGGTGTTCTTATGTTTGGACTGCACCAGGGGCAGCAGAATAAAGAACAACTGCAGAAGCAGAATGCCGAACTTAAAAAACAAATTGCCCAAATAAATACGGATTTAGCTAAAACAAGAAGCGAATCTAAACTTTCCATAGCCTACCTTACCAGCGTTAATCAAAAGTTAGTCTTAAGAGAAAAGGTCTACAATAATACTCAAAAAGAAAAGAGGTTTATTGAAGATGACATCTATCTGAAGCAACTTGAAATTAACCGTCAGAATAAGGAATTGGCAGTTCTGAGAAAGAATTATGCTGAAGTCTTGGTAAATGCCTATAAAAATAAAGGGGTACAGAATAAAGTAACCTTCATTCTTTCGTCTAAAAATTTGGGCGAAGGTATTCGAAGAGTACAATACTTAAAACAATATTCTGATTACCAAGATAAAAAAGCAGCTGAAATTACTGATGCAGCCAATCAAATCAAAAAAACCATTACGCAAAGACAAAACTCTGTAAAAGAGAAACAAAACCTTCTGGTAAACCAACAGAAGGATTTAGCAACGATTAATGCGGAAAGAGCTCAAAAAGAGCAACTGGTAGCTGATTTTAAAAAGAACGAAGTAAAACTTACTGGTGAACTGAAACAAAAACAAGTTCAGTCCAAAGCTCTTGAAGGGCAGATCAGAGCAATTATTGCTGAAGAGATCAGAATCGCAAAAGCAGAAGAAGAAGCCAGAAGAAAAGCGGAAGCCGAAAAAATACGTTTAGCAAAACTTGCAGCTGAAAGAGAAAAAGCAAGAATTGAAGCAGAAGCTAAGGCAAGAGCGGAAGCTTTGGAAAGAGAAAGAAGAATTGCGGAAGCGGAAGCTAAAAAAGCAGCAGAATTAGCAGCAAGAAGAGCTGAAGAAGAAAGAAAACGTAATGAAGAAGCGGCAAGGGCTGAAGCCAATGCAAAAGATGAAGCCAGAAGAATAGCAGCTAAAAAAGCATCTGATGAGGCTGCAGCCAAATCTAGAGAAGCGGCTGATAAACTAGCTGCAGCCAGAGCCGCAGAATTAGCTCTAGCCAAGAGAAAAGAAGAAGACAAAAAAGCAGCAGAATCTAAAGCTATGACAAGCTATGGAGTAACAACCTCAGCAGGAAGCAGTTTTGCAGAAAGCAGAGGAAGATTAGGATACCCAGCGGACAGAGCCGGACAGATTACTCACCGTTTCGGAAGACAGCCACACCCTGTTTTCAAAAATATTACAGAAGAAAATAATGGTATCAAACTTTCTGTGCCATCAGGTACCCGCGCAAAATCTGTTTATCCGGGTTCTGTATCTTCAGTACTGGCTAATAATGATGGTACAAAGACTGTAATCATTAAACACGGAAGCTACTTTACCATTTATTCCAACTTAGGAAATGTAAGTGTTTCCAAAGGACAACAGGTTTCTGCAGGAACTCCCGTAGGAACTGTAGCTCAGGATTTTGATGGCGCTTACACCCTTGATTTCCAAGTATGGAATGGAAGTACACCAGTTGATCCATTAGGTTGGATTTCATATTAAAAAAAGTGTAACTTTGCAAAAATTTTAGAGATGAATACACTAACAATACTTGCCATATCTTGGCAGCATATCCTTATCGTAGCGATCGTTTTAGTGCTGCTTTTTGGAGGAAAGAAAATTCCGGAACTAATGAGAGGCGTTGGTTCAGGGATCAAAGAATTTAAAGATGCGGTAAAAGAAGAAGACAAGCCAGGTTCTGAAAACAAATCGTCTTCTCCAAACAATAATTCTTCAAGTAACTAAAATTCCTTAGAATTAATGAAATTTACTGAGACTGCATGGAAAGTCTTCAATCAATCTATTGAAGACTATCACGTGTCTGATGACGTTAACACTCTAATTAATAACCCGTTCGAAAAAGATAGTTTGGAACGGATTTTGTATGCAAAGAACTGGATTGATACCGTTCAATGGCATCTGGAAGATATTATTAGAGATGAAAATATTGATCCAGCTGAAGCTCTTCAACTCAAGAGAACAATAGACGCCTCCAATCAGAAAAGAACTGATCTGGTAGAATATATTGACAGTTGGTTCCTTAATAAGTTTGAAAATATAACTCCTAAACCTGAAGCAAAGATAAATACAGAAACTCCCGCTTGGGCAGTAGACAGATTGTCAATTCTTGCCTTAAAGGTTTATCATATGTCATTAGAAGCCCATAGAGAATCCGCCTCTGAAGAACACAGAAACAATTGCCAGGCTAAACTGGACGTTCTGCTTATTCAGAAGGAAGACCTATCCACTTCTATAGATCAGTTGCTTGCTGATATTGAAAACGGTAACGTTAAGATGAAGGTATACAAACAAATGAAAATGTATAACGATGAAAGTCTTAACCCAATCCTTTATCAAAAAGGGCAACAAAAATGAAAAGACTAGTTTTTTTTGGAGTATTACTAATATTAACATCTTCCTGTGCAACGGAAAAGCTTAACCTTTCTCCGCTGTCAAATAACTTTTATAGCGATACAAAAGGCTCTGATTCTGATAGAGGCTCAAAGAAGAGTTTTAATATCAATATCAAGGAAAACATAAATGCTTCTGAGATTTCAAATATCATCTCCACTTTCCCTAAGTTTAAAAACAATGGGCTTAATGATGAAATCACAAGTTTGAAATACAGCCTTCAGAATTATTTATATGCTATTGATGCCAATAATTCTGCAGGTAAAAGCAGAGCACTGAAAAGCTTCGAAAAATCATACAAAAAAATTCAAAAGCAAAGACAAAGCCTTGAAAAGGATGATGATGAAGTTCTTAACAGATACTTGGTCCGTTTAAAAACCAATATTTCTGTAATTGAAGATGCTCTACCAGGAAGTTAAAAACTAATTGAACTATCAATGATTAAAATTCAGGCGGAAGCCAACGTTCCTACAGAGCACGGCAAGTTCCGAATGATCGCTTTCTCCGAAAATGAAAACGACTGGATGCCTCACATGGCAATCATCGCAGACAATACAGATTTTTCAAAACCTGTTAATGTCCGTTTCCATTCAGAATGTATTACAGGAGAAGTCTTCCATTCAAAAAAATGTGAATGTGGCCAGCAATTGGATGCAGCCATGAAATATATCCATGAAAACGGCGGCATTATTATATATCTTCGTCAGGAAGGCCGTAATATTGGTATCATCAATAAATTAAAGGCATATTCATTACAGGAGAAAGGACTTGACACGGTACAGGCCAATCTTGAATTGGGACTGCCTGCAGATGATAGAAACTTTGGTGTAGCCATTGACATTCTTAATCTGTTGGATGTAAAAGATGTCAACCTTTTGACCAATAATCCTGAAAAGGTAAAATATGTGGTAGACAGCAATGTTCATCTCAACTCAAGGATCCCTTTGCAAATTCCGGCCAACGAAATGAGTAAAGGCTATTTACAGACAAAAAAAGATTTCTTTGGACATCTACTCGATGACAATGATAACTAAAATAAAAAAACCTCTATTCAGAGGTTTTTTCTTTAACAATACAATTTAGCTTCAATAAACCCACGAGATTGCATACCTACCAAGTTTATTTATTCTTTGGGAAATAATGTTATTTAACCTGAGTTCGGGATAATAATTGAGATAAACTTTGTAAAAAATAGCAATAATTCGTATATTTAAGTTTCTGACATTCAAATATTTAAACGATTTATTGCTATGAATTTGAAAGACCAAATTACAAATATTTTTGTACAAATTGATGATTTTTGTAAAGAGTTTGATGCGCAAATTAAAAAATTAAAGCTAGAAGCATTAGGAGACAGCAAGAAAAGAAGAAACAGAACTTCAAAAATGTTTGATTCTGAAATTATCACAATCATGATAGGCTTTCATTTGGGAGCTCACAAAACATTTAAACATTACTATCAGGAAGTAGTTTGTGGATATTGGAAAGATTTATTTCCAAATAGGCTTTCCTACAACAGGTTTATCGAGCTCCAACAAAGATGTTTTGTTGTTTTTGTCTTGTTTTTGAAAGAAAAATGTCTTGGAAAATGCACAGGAATCAGCTTTATGGACAGTACAACTTTGAAAGTCTGTAGAAACCAAAGGATACATAATCATAAAGTTTTCAAAGGTTTCGCAGAACGCGGAAAGTCCTCAATGGGCTGGTTTTACGGCTTCAAACTACATTTGGTATGCAATGAAAAAGGAGAACTTTTATCCTTTTATTTGACAAAAGGAAATGTGGATGACCGAAATCCGAAACATATTAAGAAAATGACCAAGCAATTGTTTGGGAAGTTGTTTGCCGATAAAGGGTATCTCTCAAAAGCCTTGTGGGAGATGCTTTTTGCAGATGGTATTCAACTCTTTACCAAACTTAGAAAGAATATGAAAAATCACATAATGACAATGGAAGACAAGATTTTGCTTAGAAAAAGAGCTATCATTGAAACCATAAATGACGAACTAAAGAATCACTGTCAGGTTGAACACACCAGACACCGAAGTGTGAACAATTTTATAATGAATATCTTGGGAGGGCTAACAGCATATTGTTTCTTTCCAAAAAAACCGTCACTTAACTTAAAAAAAGTAAATGACGGTCAACTATTTTTAAATTTTGCTTAAACCGAACTCAGGTTATTTAACCTGGGTTCGGGATAAGACATTTCTGTTTTTAGTAAGGAAGCAAGCCTGGAGCTGGGAGAGGGAAGTGAGCTGAGGTTAAAAAAACACTTACAACCCTGTAATGTATTATTCCTTTAAAGACTGCTTCATCAAATTTTACGGCAACGTCAGAAATGGTAGTTCCCATAGTAACTTCCAGCTTCCAGCCTCTTATCCTTAATTGTATGATCCCAAACTCGGGTTATTTAATGATAATTCTTTGGGAATATATGCTTTGGTCTTTGGTCTGAAGATTCAGTATATAAACACCTGTGGGAAGCGGCGAAGACAGCTCAATAGTTTTTGAATATATTTTTGAACGATATACTTCCTTACCCAACATATTAATGATGCTTATATTGGCCTCTTTCACCGAAACATCTCCCCCTAGAATAATCTGCCCGTTGGCATCACTATAAGCTGTAAAACTAGGAACGGGAGATTCGTGGTAAGCATAATAAACACGAAGCTGTTTAGCAATAAGGTTAATTGTGTTTGGAGTACCCAAAAGTGTTATTTTAACACGATCATAAGGTTTTGTAGGCTGAAGTTCGATCGTTCTTTTCAAGACTTCTGTGGGAGATCCACTCCCCCCAGCTAAATCAATCCTACGATCATTATTCGGAATATTTCCATTCATCGTTTCTATCGCAAAGCGAGTGGCAGACGCCGTTGATAAGCTGTAGTATTGATATTTACCAATCCCAACAACCAACTTATCGGTAGTAACTCCCGGAAAAATTAGTGTCTGCTCAATATTCCAGAATGCTACCCCCACACCTGTGAAAAAATTAGAGTAATCATCTTCATTAGCTCCAACCGCATTTTGAGGATTATACACACCGCAGCCCAAACATAATGTGGCATCTACATTGGAGACTTGGCTAGAAGCATATACCCTGTTCTGTGCAAAGGATAAAGAACTCAGCAATAATAATATGACTATTGAGACTTGCCAATACAAACAAGACTTTGAAAGTAAATTAAATTTCATAATGTGAGTTTTAGGTTAAAATGTTTACATAAATTTAAGTATAAATACTTCAATTTCGCAACATTTATCATTAAAGTTGTGTAATCTTTTATTTTCTAAGAAATAAACTACCTCAAGGTATTCTCTTCGAATAAAATAGAAAAAGTCAGATAATGTAGATTCCTCCAAGCTACCTTCAAAGTCTTAAACGGTACTAATAGAGCTTTGAAACTACAGAGCCAAGCGTTGTCTTTTCTATTTTAAGCCTTCGCTTGTAAAACTCTCAGGGTCAAAATATTTTTTATGTTTAGTATCTCCATGACGAGGATTATCTTTAGTTTTTCCAATTATATCTTTTTACTCCAGAATATCTCTAAATACTTTACTGTAAAACCATTTTTTTTACGAGTCCCAGAATTTTAGTTTTTTTTGCAACTCTAAATTGCTGATTTTTTTGGAAACTCTATTTCATTACAAAAGTTTAAACAGTTTCATTACTACTTCTTGAATATTTTTAAACAATATGATTATACTAAAAGAGAAAAAGGGGTATGGTTAGGCTTAAAAAGTATAACTTATGGAAAATAGGAAGTAGTGCCATTTACTTTTTAATGTAAAGACGATGCTATCGTTAGCATGGGCATTTAAAGAAAATAACACTTACAGTTAATAGAGGGGAATCTAAAAAGCCCCCTTTATAAATGAATGCAGGTATTAGGCGACCCCACAAACCTAGAGTGTAATGTCGTATCATTTTTGTATCTCAATATGACACCACCAACAAGAATTTATAAAAAATCAATAGACTCGGGAATCTCTATTGTTTAGAAATCTAAAAAAGTTTCACCAATTTAATAAAAATCAGAACCAAGATAAGTTTTGAGAACAAATAATAAACTTGTACAAATATCGGAATTCTTAAGGGAAGATTAATGTCTTATTGAATAAGAAATTTATTCGCTTTACTCTATGATCTCTTAAATATATTCATAAATAAAAATGCAAAAGCTTCAGGATTTCTCCCGAAGCTTTTTTAATTATAAAAAACTGAAAAGATATTTCTTAGTTAAAGAGTCTTGATTTTAGACTCGTCGATTTTATAGTGCTTAATTACACTATTGTAATCATTATAGTCAACTGTTGCAGCAGCTGATTTAGCATTCTTACTAGCCATATCAGCAGGAATAATTACAACTCTGAATCTCTTGTTAGTATAATATCCTGAGTTTGCAGGTAAGCTCAAATCCATTGTTGAATTTACGCTAAAAAGAACATCAACTTTACTAAAGTCATACGAGTAATCAACAGGAGTTCCACTGTCTGTATAACGTGTATAAGGAAGAAGTCTCCAAACAGGAGTATCATTTGTACCATCAATCTGAATGTAAATAAGTACCATATCTGCACTTACCAATTGGTTTTGGAATGTTTGCTGAGATTGATATAAATTATTTGTAACTTTCTTAAATAAAGGATAAGCATCAAAAGCAATTCCTACTGTATCATTATCCTTTCCTGGATTTACAACAACCGGATCATCATTGCTGTTATCACAACTATATGTAAGAAATCCGATACCGGCTAATAATATAAGTGGAAGAATTTTTTTCATTTTTATAAATGTTTAGTTATTATTTATATTGCGTATTCAAATCATATACCAAAAATTTCAAAATCTTTGTTTTTGTCAATTTTTTTAATTGTATTTTTGTTCTTATTCAAAAAGTCATGAAGAAATTATTATATACTTCACTCTTTATTGCAGCATTGATTAGTCCTAGGATTAATGCGCAGTATCAGCCTAAAAATACTTCGAAAGAAGATATAAAAAAGGCTCAGCAATGGGTGGAAAAAATTTATAAAAATCTTTCACAGGATGAAAAACTGGGGCAGCTTTTTATCGTTGCTCTTTACACCAATAAAGGAGAAGACTATATCAATCAGGTAAGAAACATTGTTATTAATGATAAAATCGGAGGTTTAATTCTGATGCAGGATGATGCCGCAAGAGAAATCAACCTGGTGAATGAATTCCAGCAAAAATCCAAAATCCCTTTAATGATCGGCATGGATGCTGAATGGGGTTTATTCCAGAGAATTGCAACGGCGCATAAATTCCCATGGGCAATGACTTTGGGGGCTATTCAGGATAAGAATTTAGTATATCAGATGTCTGCTAAAATTGCAGAAGATTGTCACAGAATGGGAATCAACTGGGATTTTGCTCCGGTAGTGGATGTGAATACCAACCCGAACAACCCTATTATTGGTAACAGAAGTTTCGGTTCTGAGGTGGATAATGTTATTAGCTCTGCCCTATCTTATTCTAACGGACTTCAGGACAATAATATATTAGCAGCCATTAAACATTTCCCTGGCCACGGAGATACCAATACAGACTCACATCTTGATCTTCCAGTGGTTTCCCATACTATAGAAAGACTTAACTCTACAGAGTTAGCACCATTTAAAGCTTTAATGGATAAAGGCATTGGCGGGGTTATGGTGGCTCACTTATATGTTCCAAGCTTAGAATCCGAGAAAGGTATTCCTGCTTCTGTTTCTAAAAATATCATCACACGATTATTGAAGGATAAACTTGGTTATAAAGGATTAATTATAACAGATGCTTTAAATATGGGTGCTGTTGCTAACAAATATAAACCAGGAGAACTGGATGCTATGGCATTTAAAGCTGGAAATGATATTATGCTTTTCTCTCAGGGAGTTTCTGAAGGGAAAAAGCTCATTCAGAAAGCCATAGATAACAAAGAAATCTCTCAATCCAGAGTAGAAGAAAGTGTAAAGAAGATTCTTTTAACAAAATATTTCTTAGGACTTACCCAGTACACTCCAAAAAATCCTGAAAACATCAATGCTGACCTGAATAATGATTCTCATAAAACATTGGTTCAAAATCTTTATTCTAATGCATTAACGTTATTAAAGGATGAAAAAAAACTTCTTCCCCTCTCTGGAAAACAAGTTTATTATGTTCCTTTAGAAGAAGCTCCTTACCAGACATTCGCTAATAGAATGGGATCTAATATTATAATCAAAAAGGCAAGCGAGATCAATACCATTCCAGCGGGTTCTACAGTAATTGCTGGTTTCCACAAGGATAATTCAACTGCCTACAAACCGTATAAAATATCTTCAGAATCTAAAAAGATTCTTGCTGATCTTACTAAAAACCAGAATGTGATTCTTAATGTATTCGGAAGCGCCTATGCTTTAAAAGATATTGATCTGTCAAAAGTTTCCACAGTTCTGGTATCTTATGAAAACAATGACGATTCTATGAATGTAACGGCAGATGCATTAAACGGAAAAACAAAAATTTGGGGCAGACTTCCTGTGTTGGTTAATGATCAACTGAAGCCGGGAATGGGTATAGACCTAAATCCTGCTTCCCCGATGAACACAAAATAAAACAACATCAAAACAACAATAATCTAATGAAAATAGGCATACTTTGCTATCCAACCTATGGTGGAAGCGGAATTGTAGCAACAGAACTGGGAATGTCTCTTGCCAACAAAGGATATGAAGTACACTTCATCAGCTCTGCTCTTCCTGCAAGATTAGACATTACCAATCCGAATATTTTCTTTCATAGAGTAAATGTTCAGACCTATCCGCTTTTTCAGTATCAGCCTTATGATATCGCGTTAAGTTCAATGATCTACAGGGTTGTTAATCTATATAAACTGGATCTGCTACATGCTCATTATGCCATTCCTTATGCATATGCGGCTTTTACGGCTAAACAGATGCTGCGGGAAGACAATAATGATATTCCTTTGGTGACGACTCTTCACGGAACGGATATTACCCTTGTAGGGCAACATCCAAGTTATAAACATGCGGTAGAGTTTTCCATTAATCAATCAGATGCGATTACTTCGGTTTCTGAAAGTCTGAAAAAAGATACGCTTCAGTTCTTCAATATCAAAAAAGAAATTCAGGTGATTACCAATTTTATTGATAATTCTGAATTTGACGACTGTACGGAATGCCAGAGAACTCAGTTTGCAAATCCTGATGAAAAAATATTGATCCACGTATCGAATCTTCGTCCTGTAAAACGTGTGGATGAAGTATTACAGATCTTTAAAAATGTTGAGAAAAAGGTAAAATCTAAACTTATCATCATTGGGGAAGGTCCTGATATGGAAAAAGTGAATCAATTTCTTGAAGAAAACCCGGATCTTATCTCAAAAATCCGTCTTCTGGGGAAAGTAAATGATCTTTATAAAATTCTTCAGCTTTCCGATGTGTTTTTACTTCCCTCAGAGCAGGAGAGCTTTGGTTTAGCAGCTTTGGAAGCAATGGCAGCTTATACTCCAGTTATCAGTTCTAATGCAGGAGGAATTCCTGAGGTAAATATCCAGGGAGAAACAGGGTATTTAGCAGAAATCGGAAATGTAGAAGCGATGAGCAACTATACCATCAAATTATTGAGTAATGATGAACTTTTAGCCAAAATGAAGAAAAATGCGAAAGAACAGGCTATAAAATTCGATTTGAAAAACATTCTTCCTATCTATGAAAAAATGTATAGAACGACTATAGAAAATTTTAAGAAAGAGCTGACGAAAGTGTAAATATTTACATTACACTCTTTAAAATTTATATCAAAATAACAGCTTTAAAATCTTCTGTGTTTGCAGAAGATTTTTTGATGTATAAATATTTCTGAAGTATTTATGAAGCTACACTATGGCAACATTTGTTGTATCTATGTTGTACCTAGAAATTTGAAAATGAATATGAAATTACCGAATTTTGCTTATCCTTTTTTATAGAATATGAGAACTGACAGATCTAAAGCTCCAAAAGCCATTATCCTGTTCTCCTTAAATGAATCAATACAAATCAGAAACAAATGAAAAAAAAATTTATTTTAATGCTATCAATGATATCATGCCTGTCATTTGCCCAGGTAGGCATATATACCGATGCACCAACCGCAACATTAGATGTAAATGGAAATACAAGAGTTAGAAATTTAACCGGAACAACTAATAATTCAACATTATATCCTAATTCGGTGGTTGTAACTTCCAATGACGGCACACTAGCCAATTCAAGTGCCTTAAATATCTTATACTCATCAGGAATATACAGATGGTCAGACTCCAATAATAACTGGACAAATATAAGAACAGGCACTAAAGAAGCGAGGCTCGACTTCACAGGACGCGCTTCAATTTCAGGCCTCCCGGCAATAACATTTTCACTTCTGTATAAAGTAGGGAGTACAATGACTATTATTCAGAATCCTGTTGTATCATCCGGAGCAACCGGCACTATTACAAATATAACAGCCAATAGTTTTACTCTTACTATAACCATGCCTAGCTCAGCACCACAGGTTTTCAATTTCACTTTTACAACTACAAATGGTATTACCTCTATTAATGCCGGAAATGCTGGTGGTACTTTTTGGATTCAGGGAACCTGGCATTCCATACCGAATTTAAATTAAACACAAGAAATAAAATACGGATGAACTAGGTATTAACAAGAGGCTTTTAATCAAAATAAGGAAGAGTATTAAAGAACATATTTAAAATTACCTAATAAAAAAATAATCGTTCTACATATTGACATATATAGAACGCTGCTTGAAAAATTTCAACATCATACTCATCAAAGCATGATATTTATATTTATCTTGATTACAATACTTATCCCAATTAATGAAATGATGAGAAAAAAAATTGCTTCCACTCTGTTTATAAGAAGCCTTATAATAAGTCTTCTCTGCATGGCCGGTATCTCCTCATGCCGCCAGTCGGAAGAAACAACAACCTCTCGCGTCGGTTTTACTTTTAGCATTATGCAATTCAACGTTTGGCAGGAAGGGACTATGATAACCGGAGGTTTTGATGCTATTGTCAATGAAATAGCAACCCATAATCCTGATTTTGTTACCATGTCAGAGGTCAGAAACTATAACAATACCTCATTTTATGAAAGAATAGTGCAAGCACTAGAAAAAAAGGGCATGAAGTATTTTTCTTTTTCAAGTTATGATACTGCTATTCTGAGCAGATATCCTATCAAAGAATTCAGTAAGGATAATACTATTCACAGTATGCATAAATTGGTAACTGAAATTCAGGGGCAGGAAATAGCCATATATTCTGCTCACCTGGACTATACCCACTATGCAGTCTATCTTCCAAGGGGATATGATGGCAACAGCTTTGCAAAACTTCCTGCTCCTGTCACTGATTTAAATCAAATCATGAAGATGGATCTTAGCTCCACCAGACCAATTGCAATAAAAGCTTTTGTAGAATCAGCAAAAGAAGATATTTCAAAAAACAGAATAGTAGTATTAGGAGGCGATTTCAATGAGGCTTCTCACCTGGATTGGACTGAGTCTACAAAAAACCTCTATGATCATAGAGGAGTTGTAGCGCCCTGGAATTCCTCAACCACATTATATAAGAACGGATATAAAGACAGCTATAGAGAAGTATACCCCAATGAAGCTGAATACCCCGGATTTACCTGGCCAGCACAGAAAAGTTGGGCATTGGAAGCAGATGAACGTGACCGGATAGATTTTATTTATTATTACGCCGACAGTAAAGTTTCCGTTGAAAAGAGCGTGATTGTAGGACCTGCTACCAGCATTGTGAAAGGAAAAGAACAAAAAGAAACAGGTCATGATATTTTTATTGCACCACAGGGTATTTGGCCTACAGATCATAAAGCCGTTATAAGTACTTTCAAGGTTAAAAGATAAGCAGACAGAATACTATTGAAGAAAAAAAACTTAGCAATCACTGATGCCTGTTTCATAATGGAAACTATTGAATAGATTTCTTAATATATAGCTATGACGGAGAAGCTGCTTCAATATCTTTGGAACTATAAGGTTTTCAAATACTTTGACTTCAAGGATATTGAAGGAAGTTCTGTTGAGATCATACAATTCGGAAAGTGGAACAAAGATGCAGGTCCGGATTTTCTGGATGCAAAAATCAAAATCAATGGTGTAGTTCTTGCCGGAAATATAGAGCTGCACGTCCGTTCTTCAGACTGGATTTTCCATAATCATTCTCAGGATCCGAATTACCAGAATATCATTCTTCATATTGTTTTTCAACATGATACTGAAATTAGTATGCTTACTGAACAGAAAGTTCCGACTCTCGAACTGAAACATTATATTGATGAAAATATAGTATGGAAATACGAAAGATTAATCAATGGAACTCAGTTTATTGCCTGTGAAAATATTTTTAATAAAGATAAAATTCCCGTGAATTTTCATGAAGGAAATATTCTGAAAAAACTGGAAGAAAAGTCTCTTGAACTTGAACAAAGTTTAATTCTGTACAAAAATAATTTTGAAGCCGTTTTATTCCACAGTCTTGCTTATTCTTTCGGATTAAAAGTGAATGCCCATATTTTTAAACAGATTGCAGAAAGCCTAGACTATAGCATTATCAATAAGATTCGTCAGAATCCACTGCAGCTTGAAGCTCTGTTGTTTGGGATTTCAGGATGGCTCATGACTCCTGACGATGGCC
Organism: Chryseobacterium sp. StRB126; assembly: GCF_000829375.1. NCBI lineage: Bacteria > Pseudomonadati > Bacteroidota > Flavobacteriia > Flavobacteriales > Weeksellaceae > Chryseobacterium > Chryseobacterium sp. StRB126. The sequence continues at coordinate 859,149 of NZ_AP014624.1, read as the reverse complement.
AGATGAAAATATGGAAACGGGAATTTGATTTCCTTAGAGCAAAGTTTAAGATTTCAGATCTCGTATTCCATCCTAAATTTTTAAGATTACGACCACCTAATTTTCCAACAATACGTTTGTCTCAACTCGCAAACCTTTATCAACATCAGAATTTATTCTCAAAAGTTATGGAGTCAGAAAATATTGAAGAGTTGTATGATCTTTTTAAATCGGTAAAAGCTTCTGAATACTGGGATTGTCATTTTAATTTCGGAACCCTCTCAAAAGTACAACCTAAGACTTTGAGTAAGGATTTTATTGACCTCATCATTCTGAATACCATTCTTCCTTTACAATATACTTATCATAAATACCACAGCGAAGAAATTGCGGATAAAATTATAGAATTCTATCAGAATATTTCTGCTGAAAAAAACTCAATAATCCAGAATTGGAAAAATCTTGGAGTGCCCATCATCAATGCCCTCGAAAGCCAGAGCCTGATTTATCACTATAAAAATTCATGTGACAAAAAAAATTGCTTAACTTGCAGTATTGGATTTAAACTTTTAAAAGAATCTTAAAATGCTGAATAATATCCGTCATAAAATGGAAAGAGAATGGTTTGGTGTACTCACAAGAACGGGTGCCAAGCTAGGAATTCCCGTTTCCAAATTAAGGATCTTTTTCATCTACTCTACTTTTGCTACGGTAGGATTTTTCTTTCTGATTTATCTTGGCTTGGCATTTACTTTGTGGATTAAAGATATTTTTATCACAAGAAGACCAAGCGTCTTTGATTTATAATGATTATGGAATTTTTACCAATTACTTCTGCTGAAGATCATAGAGTTCAGGGGATCTATACTTCTTACACTAGCACTTTTTCTGTAGACGAACAAAGAGATAAAGAACAGTTTCTAAATTTATTTTCAAATCCGAAAGTAAGTTTTATGTCTATCATACACGAATCTGAAGCCATAGGCTACCTCATCTTATGGGAACTAAGTTCTTTTGTTTTTGTAGAACATTTTGAAGTGTTTGAGTCTTTCAGAAGCAAAAAACTGGGATCTCATATCATGCAGCACTTATTGGAAAACTATCCGAGAATTATCCTAGAAATTGAACCTGAAGATCTGAATGATGATGCAAAAAGACGATATTCTTTCTATCAGAGAAACAACTTCGGTTTGATTGACACTACTTATATACAGCCAAGCTATGGAGAAGGGAAGCAGTCTCTGAACTTATGGCTGCTGGCCAATTATTCTCCTGAAAATGTAGAGGAACTTAAAACTGAAATTTGCGATATTGTTTATCCTTAATATAAAACGCCGGAAGATTTCCGGCGTTATTTTTTTATTGAGAATGAAGGATGAGTCGGGATAGCAGTAATAACCGCATATTTTCACAAATGTTTGCGTTGTATTCTTTTTTGCTTATAATATTAATTAGTTTACTTCGTATTCTAGTTTTATAGTAATGCTGGCTTCTTTTTCTTTGGAAGAGGTATTGAACGTTCCACCATAAGAATAGTCTTCATTTGAGTTCGGAGCCGTAATCTGAATAACTCCCATGGTTGCTTTTTTAAGATTTCCTAAACTGCTTCCGGAGTTTTCCGCAATTTTTTCAGCGCGTTCTTTCGCATCTTTTGTTGCACTGGCAATCATCTCCTGCTTTACAGTGGCCAATTTGGTATAAAAATAGGAAGGTGAAGAAGAGGTGAACTCAATTCCCCGGTTGATAATTTCAGTGATATTTCTTGAAAGGTTTTCAATTTTGCCTACTTCCTTACTTTCGATAGATACATTTTGGGTCAGGTTATAACCAGAAAATTCTCCCTGTATAGAATTCCCATTAGAATCATTATAGCTTCTGAACTGTTTCTGAATATCTACAGAAGAAAATACAATTTCATTCTGTTTTATTCCCTTTGAAATCAAATAATCATTAATCACTTTTTTATCCAGGGCTAGTTCATCGTAAGCTGACTTCAGATCGGAATTATTCTTAGAAAAACTTCCTGACCACGTAATCAAGTCAGAAGTAAACTGTTTGGATCCTAAACCTGTTACGGCAATTGTATTTTCAGATTTATTCCTGTTTTTGATTGCATTTCCCAAAAAACTGAGGCCAAGAATAAACCCCAATGCTCCTATGGCTACTGCAATAATATTTTTATTCATAAAATTTGTGAATTTGGTTTAATTATGAGATTATTGCAGCAATTTCCATTCCAATATTTTAAGATTTTTTTAACACTATAAAGAAACCGCTAGCCCTAATTGAGTTTGATCTATTTATGGCTATTATTGAGTCTTTCAATAAAAACCGGGATAACTTCTTCCATCCTCAAAAGAACTCCCGACAGATTTCTGGCTTTTACGTACGTACGAACCTGAGGTTTCGCTGCAAATGAAAATTCAATAAATTCCGAAATTTTATCGGCGGGAATTCCGGCTTTGACAAAATAATCATCGTCTACTCTGCTCCGAACCCAGGCAATGTGTTCCTGCAGGTCATCATATCTGTATTGTCTTTTCTGCTTTCTTGCCTTACCGCTTATCAGATCATAAGCTCCCTGTACATTAAGGTTTCCTAGCAACATGGGTAAAAGAACACTTTTCACTTCTGCCGGTTTCTCCCGCATTTTTCCTACAGGTTCAGGAAGGCCAACAGCCTGTTTTACCTGTTCTCCTTTATCTGTTTTCGCAACAATCCTGGAATCCTGCTCCAGATCACCGGAAAGCTTTTTTACAATCTTCACTTCCCCGATATCTTTGGGAATCTGAAAAAGAGTTATCAACAATTGATCATTAACCCCATCCGTAAGAACCCGCCTGGAAGCTCTTCTGAAATCTTCTTTTACAAATCTCAGCTCATCATTAGGATTGGCTTCAATGGAAAATATTCCTTGTGAATTGGAATATGCTTTTTTATCCGTAGACATATTAACAATGGTTACAGCACTCAAATTCTCCCCTTCATCATCAATAATTCGCCCGGTTACCATCTGTTGAGAAAACAAGAGATTACTGCACAGTATCACAAGGAAAATAAATCCTTTTTTCCAATACTCTCTTATTCTATTTTTAAAGTTATAATCCAATTGTTTTTTATCTATAAAAATACCACTATTTTATCTGGCATCAAGCTTATTTAATTTACGATATTCAGCAAATGCTACTTGCAATTCAAATCTTAATACATCTTTATTGAAGTCTTTCCTGAATTTTTTGGAAAGATATCTTGTTTCTTCCGCATACAGTAAGAATGCATCAATCTGTTCATCTTCCATCCCATATTTTCTAAGGAAATCTAAATTTACTTCATTTTTAAGCTGTACCATAAAATCTTGAAATTCTATATAATTTGCTTTGGTAATTTTAGGTTTGTTCGCATTAGTTATTAGATTGACCGCTTTGCCAATGACACCCAAAACATCTACCTGTCCTACTTTATAATCATGGCCTGTAAAAGTTTTAGAAATGGATTTATCTGGTAAAGGTTCATTTAAAGGACTCTTCATATATTTGGACATCTCCGATTTTAAAGACCTAAGCTTTTGAGACTCATTAAGACGCTTACTATCTTTTTCAAGATTTCCGGTAGGTTTAAAGGCTATTTTTACTTCCGGAATCTGGATTTCTGCTTTTTGAAGGATCATCAGCATAGGTGTATTGAAGTCTTCTTTCACAATCTTCTTACTTGCACGATAATATCCTTCCTTTATTGCTCTTATTTCATCGTTTTCATCAGCATTTATCACAAAGTTTCCTGAAGCGTCACTCAGTACAGAGGCATTTTTTGAAACATTAATGATTAATACCGGATTGATATTGACGTTACTATTGTCTGTAACGAGTCCTGTTACTTTTTGTTGCGAGAATACTGCAGTAGACACACAGAGTAAACTCATGGATAGATTTTTTTTATACGTTTTCATTTTGGTTATCTTTGAGTCTTTGCAGCACGGTAAGAGGATATTCTTGTTAGAACAAAACGTTGAAATCTGTTCAGGTCTTCATCACTGCAGAAGCCATATTTTAAAATCTTCTTTCTTTCGAAACCACCGGCAAAAACATAGGAAATAAAATGCTCTATCAATGGCTTTTCTATTTTAAGATCGGTAAAATAATCATCTCCCAAACTCGCTCTGATGTATTTCATAAAATCAATATCATCCCACTTATTGTTTGCTTTTCCAATCATAAATCCTTCTCCTCTTGGCTGAACAAATTCGCCCGGTTTTGCTGCAAGAATTCTCGGATCGGACTTCTGTACCATGTATTTTCCTAGATCTGCCAATAACTTTTCAACTTTTTTAGGTTTATTGTAAATCCTTGAATCTATTTTAAGATTTCCGGTAAGACCCTGTTTTACTTCTACCTCCGGAATCTGAATGGTTGACCGAACAAGGCTAATATTCATAGAAGATTGTACATTTTCCTGAGAAACTTTCTTCACAACTCTCTCATATCCGGCTTTTATAAATCGTAATTCATCTCCTGCTTTTCCAGAAATCATAAAATGACCATCTCCGTTTGAAAGTACCATTTCATCGGTCCGGATATTGACTACACTCACCTCCGGCATTTCAGCACCACTTTCAGAAACCACTTTTCCGAAGATATAACTTTGGGCATTGGAATGAATGAAAAAAATCAGAGATAAGAAAAGAAGTAATTTGAATTTCACAGGTTATTTTTTATACAACAAAGCTAAAATTATTTTTAAATTGTTGCATAAGTTTAACCAGCGTTAACGCCTTTTAATATTTCTTGCTGGCTTTTGCTTCTGAAACTGTTAAATAGGCAGATTGAATTGTTAAATTTTCTTTTAAATTTTAGCTAACTTGCAGTCTCAATTCTCTTTTAACAATGCAAAATTCTTATACAGTCATCAATGCTTCTGCCGGTTCCGGGAAAACATATGCCCTGGTTCAGCGACTTCTGATGATCTGTCTCCGCTATCCTAATCAACAGCAATCGATCAGGAATATTCTCGCTCTGACCTTTACGAATAAAGCCGCCAACGAGATGAAGGAAAGGATTTTGTCATGGTTAGGAAATTTCTCAGCAGGTAATTATGCAGAGAATGCTGATCTTAAAAATATTCAGAAGGCTTTTGAGGAACAGGGCTTAAAAATCACTATTGATGAGCTGCATCATCGGTCTAAAAGACTTCTGGATTATATTCTTCATAACTATTCCACTTTAAATATCGGAACGATTGACCGTTTTAATTCACGATTGGTGAGAAGCTTTTCTTATGAATTGGGACTGGCAAAAAATTTCAATCTTGAAATTGAAGCTGAACCGTTTCTGATTGAGGCTGTGGATAAAATGCTGGATCAGATTGGTGAAAATGATACGATCTCTAATTCTTTCATGGATTATGTGGACTACAGCCTTGAAAACAATGAAAGGATCAATCTTAACAAAAACCTTTATGATTCGGCAAAAGAGTTTGTAAAAGATATTCACTATGAGCATCTGAAAAACAACGATAGTTTTGATGATACCAATTATGAAAACATCAAAAATACGCTTCGTAAAGAAATTGTTCTGAACAAAAAGCAGGCGGCAGAACTTGCTACAGCATCTATTGAGTTATTCAAATCCAGAAATATTGACATTGAAGATTTTGCGCAGGGGAAAAACGGAATCGGAGGTTTCTTTACCAAAGTGATTGATTTTTACCAACAGAAAAGAGCCGGTTTTCCTTTTCCTACTACACAGGAAGAATCTGTCATTAACAATTACAGGAAAGGTGCTTCTTCAAAATCTAAACATAAAGAAGCCGAAATTTTTGAAATTCTGGATCAGCTTATTGAAAACAGAATGAAACTTATTCTTCTGTATATCGAAACTCAGAAGAAAGAAAAAGTCTTATCTGCCTTGCTTCCTTTAAAGGTTAATAAGGATATTCAGGATGAGCTGAAGAAAATTGAAGAAGAGAATGATCTTGTTCTTTTATCAAAGTTTAATATACTCATCAATGAAAATCTTAAAAATGAACCGTCTGCCTTTATTTATGAAAAGGTAGGAGCACAGTTCCAGCATTATTTTTTTGATGAGTTTCAGGATACATCAGAATTGCAGTGGCAGAATTTTGTTCCGTTGAGAGATCATAGTGTCTCCACTGAATATACTTCTTTTACCCTTGTAGGGGATCCAAAGCAAAGTATCTATAGATTCCGTGGCGGAGAAAGTAAACTGATGCTGGATATCATCAATAAAAAAGAATTTTCTCCTAAGGAAGCGGATCTTCTGGTTCTTAAAGATAACTGGAGAAGTGCCAGAAATATTGTACAGTTTAACAATGAGCTGTATCAATACCATTCTCTGGAGCTGGAAGAGGAACATAAAAATATTTTCGGAGCAGATGCTGAACAAACTCCGAAGTCTAAGATTGACGGACGTGTAAAAGTAAATCTGATCGAAAATCTTACCAATGAAGAGTTTTATGATGATACATCGGAGAGCATGCGAAAAGATATCCAGGAATGCCTAGATAATGGATTTAAGTTCTCAGATATTACGATTCTATGCCGTGGAAATTTTGATATTTTCAGCTATTCTCAAAAATTGGGAAATTTAAAGGTCAATTATCATGGTGAGGAAACCAATATTAAAACCATTTCTGATAAAGGTCTTACGCTGGAACTTTCCAACACCTTAAAAGCCGTTATTGAGTTTCTAAGATGGGAAATTAATCCGAAGAATAAGCCTTGTCTTATTATGATGATGTATTATCTGAATACTTTGGGGAAAATTCACATGGCAGATTTTACGTTGGAAATGAAGGAAATTCTGGACATTGAAGGTCATGAAGAAATTCTTCAGTTTATACAGCAAAAATATTCGTTACAATTGAAGCAGGATCATTTTCCGAGATTCAATCTTTATAACTTTATAGAGTATTATATCAATGAATTTTCTGTAGAAAATAAGGAAACGGACTTCCTGCTTAACTTTTTGGAAATGCTCTTCAATTTCACACAAAATGCAGGGGCAAGTACTAAAGAATTTTTAAAATATTGGGATGAAGAAGCTTCTTCCTACACCATTCAGGCTTCTGAAAATATAGATGCCATACAGATTATGACGATCCACAAATCTAAGGGATTGGAGTTTCCTATCGTTTTTATTCCTATGATGAATAAAAACCGGGACAGCGAATTTACCAATTGGTTTGAGACGAATGAGAGTGATGCTTTAAAATCCGTTAACATCAACCAATTCAGTAAGAATCTGGAGGTGTATGATGAGGAAATTCAAAAGTTCAATAAAAAGAATTCATATAAAAACCTTATTGACAGGCTCTGTTTGCAGTATGTAGCAACAACAAGACCTGTTGAGCAGTTATTTTTCTACCTTCAGAAGGCTAATAAAACGTCAAATAATCTTGAGCTTTTAGAATTTATTCAGACCAAAAACACGGAAAATGCTGATTCATTTGATCTGTATGAGGTGAAACCTGAAATGTTGAAAAAACATTCAAAAACAAAGACGTCATCTTTTAAAACTCAGAACATCCAGAATCTGAAAAACGTCAATGAAAAGAGTACTTCTATCAAAATTGCCACTCCGTCAAAAAACTATCAGGTACGAAACGAGAAAGTAAGAATCGGGCTTTTTGTACACGAGCTTCTATCTAAGATTAATACTGAAAAAGATATTAACAAAGTATTGGAAGGCTATGCTTTGGAAGGTCAGATTACACTGGAAGAAAAGAATGAAATACAGATCACTTTGCAGGAAATAGTCAAAACATATTCTGAATTCTTTGATGAAAAGTGGGAAGTTATCAATGAAAAGGATATCATGATCTCTGAAAATGGAGAAAGTCATATTTCAAGACCAGACCGTATTCTAAAAAGCGAAGAAGGCTATATTATTGTAGACTTTAAAACCGGCGAAGAGAAAGGTAAGGATGAAGACCAAGTACAGGGATATAAAAATATTCTGGAAAGATTAGGTAAAAAAGTTCTGAAAACACAGATCATTTATCTGTAAACCTTCTTTTATTCTGATATATTTCAATATCAAAGAGTCAGGAAGTGATATTGTTGGGTTAACAATACAATTTCTTGCGTTAAAATGGGAATACTATTTTTCTTAACTAAAATATAATACTCATTGAAGCACCTAAGACAATAGATTAAATTGTATCTTTCGTCATATAAAAAACTACTGGAAAATGTAAAATCATTGCTACCCTTAAAAACTAACACAAGTATTAATGATCTAACCATGAAAATTTATTTTATCTCGTTTCTTATAAGCGTCATTATGATAGTCTTATCCGGAACTGTCATATTTAATATTCTCGATTATATTGATCCTCCCATAACCAAGGAAGGCCATAGATATATGCCTACGGAAAGTCTGGCAAAAGCTTCATTTTTAAGCCTTCTCATAGGAGCTATCACTTTTATTGCTGCTGTCAGAATACAAAGATTGAGGCAGAATAAATAAACATCCGGCACCTCAGAGCCCACCAGGGTTATGTTAAAAAATTATCTCCTTAAAAACTGGAAGATTTTATTCAAAATTCAATGGATAGGTTTTAGTATTTTCATTGCTTTAACAGTTATTTATTATTGGGATAAAACAGCTCATGTTTACTTTAACAGAAATCTTGAAATACTTAATATTCAGAGTATATTTTCTTTAATCATGACCTGCCTTTTCGCTTTCTTCACATTTGTTGTTCTGATATATCCTCTCGTGTTTGGAATACAGGTTTATTTTGTCCGACAAGAGAAAGAAAGTAACAAAAAACTACTTTTTTTATTTGTACTATATCTCTTGTCAATCGTTTCAGTATTTTCTTTATACACAATCAATAGCAGCCAAGCAATAAGAACTGCCTTTCTATATTTTTAATCCAACTAAAAAATAAAAACCGCTATCACAAAGAACAGCGGTTTTATATTGTTAAAAACTTTCTGATTTTTAAGCAGTTGTATCAGGAGTAAATACTCTCTGAGATAATTCCTGGTCAAAAAGGTATAATGCAGATGGGTTATCGCAAACCATTTTGATTTTTGTAACATACTGAGAAGCGCTTGCTTCTTCTTCTACCTGTTCGTTGATGAACCACTGCATAAACGATGTTGTCGCAAAATCTCCTTCTTCATTAGCATTCTTTACAATATTGAAAATACTTTTGGTTACAATTTTCTCATGTGCCAATGCTTTTTCAAAAATATCTGTAGCGTTTTCGAACTCATGTGGTGGCTTTGGAATTGCTCCAATGATGATTTCTCCTCCTACGTCATTCAAATAATCAAACATTTTATCTGCATGCATTAATTCTTCTTTGCTCTGTACTCTGAAGTAGTTCGCAATTCCATCCAGGTCTTTTCCTGAAAACCAAGCAGACATTGAAAGATAATAATGAGCGGCATATTGTTCGTGGGCAATTTGTTCGTTAATTAATTTTGCAATTTTTTCGCTAACCATAAGTATTAAATTTATATTCAAAAATAGGGAATAAAAGCCCGACATCAAAAGTTTTACGGAAAATTAATACAAAAAGGACGGAAAAAATCCCATCCTTTATACATTAAAAAATCAAAATTACAAATTATTATTTTACTTCAGGAGCGGCTGTATTCATCGGCTTTTTCATCATTCTTCTATCCTTCATAGCCATTCTTTTCTGTTCCATTTTAACTTTTCTGTCAGCCTGCCATTTATCATATTGCTCAGGAGTAAGGATTTTCTTCATATCAGCATCCATTTGTGCTCTTTTGGCCTTCATTTCCTCCATTTTAGCTTGTCTCACTTCTTTATTTTTTGCAAACTCAGCTTTCATTTCGGCTTTTTTTGTTTCGTGTAATGCCTTTATCTGTGCTACCTGTGAAGCATTAAGGTTAAGATCTTTCTGCATCTGTGCAAGATGCTCTTGTTCTTTTTGTTGCATTTTCTGTTGCATTTCTGCTCTTCTTGCTTCCTTGTCCTGTGGAGTTGTCTGTTGTGCCATTGCAAAACTTCCCATTCCGATAAATGCTATTGCTAAAACTAATTTTTTCATCTTTTTAAAATTTAATTAATTGTTATTATACCTTTTTGATTCAGTATAAAACCATAAGTTAAATTAACATATTCATAAATAATGTTAAATTTTAACTAAAATAAATTAAAAATAAAACAAAAAAAAAGGACAGATTATAAAAACCTGTCCTTCACACCACTTAAATATAATATATGAAAATTAATTCCTTACCAAGCTTCCTCTAAAGCCTCCATTGTTACTACGACTTGGTGAAGAATTTTCAGATCTTTGTTTTCTGAAACCATCACTATTTCCTCTGAATCCCCCATTACTTTCTCTTGGTGGAGCAGGAGTCGCTTCCCGTCTCACTTCATTATTTCCCCTAAATCCGCCGTTATTATTTCTAAAACCTCCATTGTCTGAGTTTCCGTGGGCCCCATTATGATCAGGGTTTCCTCTAAAGCCTCCGGAATTATTATTTCTGAAGCCTCCATTATCTGGATTTCCTCTAAATCCACTGTTATCAGAGTTTCCTCTAAAACCGCCGGAATTATTATTTCTAAAGCCTCCATTATCTGAATTCCCTCTAAATCCATTGTTATCAGAACTTCCTCTAAAACCGTCAGAGCTATTATTTCTAAAGCCATTTTCTGGTCTGTTGCTGCCTCTTACAATATCAAAAGTAGGGTTATCAACTCTTCTGAACCTTGATCGATCTACTCTGTAAATATTGATATTGATATTTCTATATCTTGGCATTACAGCATATCTTGGAGCATAGTATGTTCTTCTGTAGTTTTGGAAGTATACAACAGGGCTTGCTCCTCTGTAATAATTATTCTGAAACACTACAAATACTCTCGGTCCCATAATCCTTTCCAACGCATAGAATCTATCATAATACCATCTGTCCGGATTATATCTGTAGAAATTATCCCAAGCTGAAAAACTAGCGTACAGGTTATTCAGTCTCATGATCTGATCTACCTGCCAACGGCTTAATCTGTTCTGTACAAAGAACCCATTCCAATCAATATTGATAACACTGTTTCTGTAATCGTTATAGTAGCTTTGGTAATAATCACCTGGATAATAGTCCTGAGGATAGTTATAATAATAATCATCAGGGAAATAATTTCTGTCATCCTCGTCGCCATAATGACCTGCTCCATTCTGATAATAACCATCATCCCCCCAACCATTATTCGGATACTGTTGAGCAGACGTCAAAACGCCAAGCCCAAAAGCTAATCCCAAAAATATTTTTTTCATCTCTATAGTCGTTAATTGGTTAATATATAGCAGAATATCTCAATTCTATCTTTTTGATACAAATAAAAAAAAGAAGTTAAATCCTAAGATCAAACTTCTTTTAAAATATTTTTAATTAACTGATAATCAGGTGTTAAATTTATATCCTACCACTGTCTTTTATCCAGTGAGCTATCTTTTCATTGAAAATTTTCTGATTCTTAAGATCTTCCAGTTTTATATGTATTCTATAACGCCAATAATGTGGAAAAACGGCAGGATTGTTAATCCTTTCATTATCCATTTTAGGATTGGACAGTTTTGCATCGGTAGCCAGGAATTCCTGAATCGGGAAGATAGCCAACATAGCGTCATTATATAAGTGCTGTTTCATAATGATTTCCGCCAGATCAGGACTTAGTTCTGCGGGAGCCTTTCCATATTGAACCAATTGTTGATTAAAGTATTTTTGCGTTAAAGCAGGATCTTCTTTCCACCACTGTCTCAGCGTTGAGCTGTCATGAGAAGAAGCAGTAACTACATTCATATAATTGGCATATCTTGGATCATAGAATGGGATATTCTCTGCGGGCATACGTTGAACCTTCAGAGCAATAATCGCCAGTTCATCCATTACAACCGGTACACAGGCAGGAACCATACCCAGGTCTTCTCCACAAATCAGCATTTTCGTAGCATTCAAAATCATCGGAAGTTTTTCCATTGCTTTTTCATACCACAAATGATCTTGTCTTCTGAAGAAATAATCGTGGTACAAATCATAAATACTTTTCTGTTCAGATTCCGGTAAATATTGATACGATTCTGTATTATAAACATTAAACCTTGGGTGGTAAACCGTTTCTCCCTTTCTTTCTTCCGGTAAAAACAAAACGTTAGCGCATAGGGAAACCAGCTTTTCCTCAAGTGGACCATGTGGATTTTTCTTAAAGAAATCTACCAGTTTTCTCTGGGTATCAAATTCTTCTTTAAAGGAATAGGTTCCATCTTCCTTACGGTCCATAAATACAAGAGCCTTTCCACTATCTGCTGCAAAATATTTCCATAAGATTTCATTGTTGATGAATGGCTTGCAATATCTATCAAATTTAAACGGAATCTGCCAGGCCTTAAATTCATCCGAAACGATAGGAACAGCAGGATAAAAATACCCTAAAATACCTTGTACAGCAGAGATAGGCATTCTCCATATTCTAAAGAAACCTAAAATGTGATCGATTCTCATGGCATCAAAATACTGTTCCAATGCCTTGAATCTGTTTTTCCACCATCTGTAATCATCTGCTTTCATGGCTTCCCAATTATACGTAGGGAATTCCCAATTTTGACCAAGCTTTGTAAACTGATCCGGTGGAGCTCCAGCCTGGAAGTCCATACCGAAGAGTTCCGGTTCAGTCCAGGCTTCAACAGAATATCTGTAGATTCCAATAGGTAGATCTCCTTTTAAAGAAATTCCTAGATTGTGTACGTAATCTACAGCATCCTTCAACTGAACATGAAGCTGATACTGAACCCAAGCATGAAGCATTGAAAGATCATAGTCTTTACTTTTCGTTGTAAAAAACTGTGAGATCTTTCCTGCGATATATTTTTTATGAGTTTTCCACTCATTGAAATTAGGAGTATTATATTTATCCCTTAAGACACAAAATGCCGAATAGGGCACCAGCCAATATTCATTATCCTTAATGAACTTTTTAAAGTTTCTGTCTTTATAGATTTTATCTTTTTCAGCATGAAAAACAGCTTTCAGGTACTTCCATTTCCCTTGGATCATTTTTTCATAATCGATAAGATCTAGAGCGTTTAAAGCTTCTTTATCAGCTTCATACTCTTTAACGAGTTCTTTCGGTAAAGAGAAATCAAGTTTTTCTAATGAAATATATTGGGGATGTAAAGCATAAACAGATACTGCTGCATAGGGATAAGAATCTGTCCACGAATAATTAGCGGTAGTATCATTGATAGGCAGAATCTGGATAATTCCAAGGTTCGTTTCCTTTGTCCAGTCAGCCAGTTTTTTGATGTCTGAGAACTCTCCTACTCCAAATCCTTCTTCGCTTCTTAAAGAAAATACAGGAACAGCAACACCGGCATCATGATACATCTGATACCCCTTAAATCTGAAATAATGATTGGAAACAATCTGTAATACATCCGGCAAAGGATTAGTAACTGTAAATCTGTTTTCTCCGGTTTCAACATCTATCACCCTGTTCTCTTTAGTATCGTAAATACAATATTTAAATTCGATACCTTCATTCTCAGGAATTTCTATAGAAACTTCCCAAAGACCAAAATCAGTCTGATGGAGAGGAACAACTCTGTTATAATCCCAGTTTCCTAAGGATGCCGTATTTCCAAACAATACAATTCTCCAATCCTTATTATAAATAGGAGCTTCCAGTCTGAATAAATGAGTATGTTTTTTTAAAATTGTTGATTTCTCCGGACTAAAGTCGTGTAGCTTATTGTAAAGAATTTTATTATTTAAATAATTCTCAGGAAAGTTTTTATTATTCCATTCATCATAAATGATAAACTCCTTATAGTTATGCGGAAAATTAAGATGATGCTGAACAAACTCGTCTCTTAAAACATTTCCTTTTTCATTAACAACTCTATACTGATAGGAAATGGATCTGGAAAAATAATCCACTTCACATTTCCACAAACCATTCTCTGCACAAAACATCGTATGGATATGAGCTGCAGTACCTTCTTCACGAATCACCAACTGCAGATTTTCTCCGGCTTTTACAATATATCCTACATTAAAGTATAGCTTCATCTATATTTTTTTATAAAAGTACATTTTAATATTGAAAAATAAAACTTGTTGAATATCAAATAATCATTAAAAAACCTTCTCAATCACATTGAAAAGGCTTTTATGATAATTCTAATTTTATAGATCAATTTAGCAGATTATTCAGTGATAAGAATTTTCTTATTCAGTATTACTTTTCCTGATTCATCTGCTATGCTTACAATATAAGCTCCGTTAATCAATCCTCTGAAATAAACCTTCTGATCCAATGCTCCGTCTATAACAGAAAGGTTTTCGCTCATTACATTTTTCCCAGACATGTCGAATACATTCAATTTGATGTTTCCTTTTACATTCTTATTATTAACATGAACATTTACAAAATGTTCATCAACTCTGGTTGGATAGATATCTAGGTTAGTTAATCCCTTATTATTCGCAGAAACTCTGTCATTCACAAAGTATTTACTGGCCAAATCATAAATATGCAGGTTTTGTTCTCCCGGAAGCTGTTTAGCCTGTAGAGTAGCAAGATCCACTTCATATAAAGGAGCGCCTTTAGCACTTGCAATCACTACCTTTCCCTGTGCGTTTACAGCAGAGCCATTTACAGAATAGTTATCAGGAATTCCTGCAATCTTACCCACAAATTTTGCTTTTAATTCTTTAGCGGATACTTTAAAAACATTTCCTGAAGCAGCAAAAATATAGAAGTTATTATCTGCATCAGCAACCATATCTCCTCCAAACCCTGTTTCTATTGTAGTAAATGAGTTTTTACCATTTGAAGTATCATCCTTAATGATTCCCAGATCACTAACAACATATTGCCCCCCTTTCTTACTGATTTGTAAAAGCTGTGTTCCGGAATTATTAACCGCATAAATATTTCCGTCATATCCCGTAGTCATTCTTGTAATATGAGAATTAATATCACAAGATGTTACCCGCACAACATTATTTTCTACTAAAGTAATTTCCTTAGTCTGAGGATTTAAAACATAAATATTAGAAGAAAACATAGGCATATACACTAGATTATTATTTGATGAATCATATGCCAATGCGGCCATCGTCACTGCTTGAGCATTATTAAAAGAATTTTTATCCTCAGTCACTAATCCTCTTCTGGTCTGCGAAATAATCTTTGAAGATGAATCAGCAGTAAAAACCTTCTCACCCGAAGTACCATTCGCTGCGTCTATTACACGGAAATCATTAAAATTAATAGATTGAGTTTCCTTTCCTGTAATTGCATAAAAATCTTGTTGAGCATGTGCATTCACACCTAGCAAGAATAAAAATAGAGGGAATAAATGTTTTTTCATAGAATGTATATTTTAGATTTATAATCATTATAATATGACTAAGTTACATAATTTACCAATTATAAAAACAAAAAAAAGTAAAGATTTGAATAAAATTTATAACAAATTAATTTAAATAATGAAGTATCCTAAAGCATTAGTACTACTTCAAAATATTTTCAGGAGCTATATCCCGCTATCCACTCATACTCCTCACGCCATCGCCTGCCATGCTCCAACCTATGTTGCGGGGTAACCGTTACTATCGGGGCTAGAATGAGTATGAATGATGGGTATTTGTTTATTAATTTAGTGAAGGACCTATTATTATGAGCAATAAGTAATTTACCATGAAGATCATTGTATGATCCTTTAATGTGCCAGTAATCCTAACACTTTGTCGTCCCATAGGAATCTAGACAATGGGGGTTCGTAATCTTATTCTACTGATTATGGATATAGCTTACTTCATAGCCTTATAATTGCTAAGGATCCTTCCAGAAATCCAAGATGAGATGTAGTCAATGACAATAGACTATGGGAAAAAGAATAGTAATGATACCAAGGAATATCCATGATAAAAACAAAGGTATTGATATAGCTAATATTCAATAGGGACGGGCAGTAGTCCTGAGCTTAGTCGAAGGGAGCCCGTTCAAATAAAAAAGAATAATCCAGTGACTTTAGCCAAAACTTAAGAATAAGTGGTTAGGGTTGTCGTTGGATTGAGTATCCTTGAGTTGTGGATTAGGTCTGCTTTATTCGTTGGGTATAACGCAAAAAAAATCCTTTATCTTTCGATAAAGGATTTTTAAAAATAAAATAAAAACTGGCGGCGGCCTACTCTCCCGCGTTAGCAGTACCATCGGCGCTGGTGGGCTTAACTTCTGTGTTCGGAATGGGAACAGGTGAGCCCCACCGCTAAAACCACCCTAAAGGTTGTATATAAGATATCAGTCTATAGATATCAGAGTTCAGACGTATTCGTCTGTTATCTAATGTCTTACAGCTGACATCTGTTTTAAGCGATAAAAACTTTCACAAAGAGCTAACCTTGCTGCACTTCCGTGCGCCATATTAGGCTATAAATCTACGGGTAATTAGTACTACTCGGCTATGACATTACTGTCTTTACACCTATAGCCTATCAACGTGGTCATCTCCCACGACCCTTAAAAGATGTCTCATCTTGAGGCGAGTTTCGCACTTATATGCTTTCAGTGCTTATCTCTTCCAAACGTAGCTACTCAGCAGTGCACCTGGCGGTACAACTGATACACCAGAGGTTTGTTCAATTCGGTCCTCTCGTACTAGAATCAAGCCCTCTCAAACATCTAACGCCCGCAATAGATAGAGACCGAACTGTCTCACGACGTTCTGAACCCAGCTCGCGTGCCACTTTAATGGGCGAACAGCCCAACCCTTGGGACCTTCTCCAGCCCCAGGATGTGACGAGCCGACATCGAGGTGCCGAACCTCCCCGTCGATGTGAGCTCTTGGGGGAGACTAGCCTGTTATCCCCGGAGTACCTTTTATCCTATGAGCGATGGCCCTTCCATACGGAACCACCGGATCACTATGTCCTGCTTTCGCACCTGATCGACTTGTTGGTCTCACAGTCAAGCACCCTTATGCCATTACACTCTACGCACGGTTACCAAGCGTGCTGAGGGTACCTTTGAAAGCCTCCGTTACTCTTTTGGAGGCGACCACCCCAGTCAAACTACCCACCACGCAATGTCCTTCTAAAAGAAGTTAGGCTCCAAGTAAGTAAAGGGTGGTATTTCAACGTTGGCTCCACCTACACTAGCGTGCAAGCTTCAAAGCCTCCCACCTATCCTACACATTACTTACTCAAAGTCAATACGAAGTTATAGTAAAGGTTCACAGGGTCTTTTCGTCCCATTGCGGGTACTCGGCATCTTCACCGAGACTACAATTTCACAGAGCTCATGGTTGAGACAGTGCCCAGATCGTTACACCATTCGTGCAGGTCGGAACTTACCCGACAAGGAATTTCGCTACCTTAGGACCGTTATAGTTACGGCCGCCGTTTACTGGGGCTTCAGTTAATGCCTTCGGTTTAACCCTAAGCACCTTCCTTAACCTTCCAGCACCGGGCAGGTGTCAGACCCTATACTGCATCTTTCGATTTTGCAGAGTCCTGTGTTTTTGATAAACAGTCGCCTGGGCCTCTTTACTGCGGCCACCATTGCTGATGGCGTCTCTTCTCCCGAAGTTACGAGACTATTTTGCCTAGTTCCTTAACCATGATTCACTCTAGCACCTTAGGATTCTCTCCTCGACTACCTGTGTCGGTTTTGGTACGGGTTGCTTCACTTCGGCTTTTCTTGGAAGCACTTTCCCTACAGCAGCTTCGCCCGAAGGCTAGGCCTTGACTATTCCGTCAGTCTCCAGTAAGTACGGCACTCCGTCCCCTTTTTAGTGTGAGCAAGTATGGGAATATTAACCCATTGTCCATCCACTACCCCTTTCGGGTTCGCGTTAGGTCCCGACTAACCCTCAGCTGATTAGCATGGCTGAGGAAACCTTAGTCTTTCGGTGAGCGGGTTTCTCGCCCGCTTTATCGTTACTTATGCCTACATTTTCTTTTCTATCCGCTCCACAATACCTCACAGTACTGCTTCGGCGCAAATAGAATGCTCTCCTACCAGATGTACATAAAGTACAAATCCATAGCTTCGGTAATATGTTTATGCCCGATTATTATCCATGCCGGACCGCTCGACTAGTGAGCTGTTACGCACTCTTTAAATGAATGGCTGCTTCCAAGCCAACATCCTAGCTGTCAATGCAGTCCAACCGCGTTGCTTCAACTTAACATATATTTTGGGACCTTAGCTGTTGGTCTGGGTTCTTTCCCTCTCGGACATGGACCTTAGCACCCATGCCCTCACTGCCGTAGAACATTTATTAGCATTCGGAGTTTGTCAGGAATTGGTAGGCGATGAAACCCCCGCATCCAATCAGTAGCTCTACCTCTAATAAACTTATATACGACGCTGCACCTAAATGCATTTCGGAGAGTACGAGCTATCTCCCAGTTTGATTGGCCTTTCACCCCTACCCACAGGTCATCCGAAGACTTTTCAACGTCAACCGGTTCGGTCCTCCACTCTGTGTTACCAGAGCTTCAACCTGCCCATGGGTAGATCACAAGGTTTCGCGTCTAATCCTACTAACTATACGCCCTATTCAGACTCGCTTTCGCTCCGGCTCCGGTACTTAATACCTTAACCTCGCTAGTAAAATTAACTCGTAGGCTCATTATGCAAAAGGCACGCCGTCACCCAACATGTGGGCTCCGACCGCTTGTAGGCGTACGGTTTCAGGTTCTATTTCACCCTTCTATTCGAAGTGCTTTTCACCTTTCCTTCACAGTACTTGTTCACTATCGGTCTTTCAGGAGTATTTAGCCTTGGAGGATGGTCCCCCCATATTCAGACAGGATTTCACGTGTCCCGCCCTACTCATTTATCATCTTAATATACCTTTCGAATACCGGGCTATCACCGTCTACGGCCGTTCTTTCCAGAACGTTCTTCTAAATATATAAAGACTTTTGGGCTAATCCGCTTTCGCTCGCCACTACTTACGGAATCTCTTCGATTTCTTTTCCTCCGGGTACTTAGATGTTTCAGTTCTCCGGGTTTGCTCCTCCTAAGAGGTGACTGGTCTTCAACCAGCCGGGTTGCCCCATTCGGACATCTGCGGATCAATTCGTGTGTGCCAATCCCCGCAGCTTTTCGCAGCTTACCACGTCCTTCGTCGCCTCTGAAAGCCTAGGCATCCGCCATACGCCCTTAACGATTTCTTTCCTAATAATTATATTAGTTCAGTATTTTTTTGATAAACTCTCGTCTATCGATATTTTTATAAACTCGGCACTCGAAAGTGCTCGGTTATCTCTTTGTGATGTCTTTACCGTTAATGTCAATGATCTTAATGTCTTCTTGTCCAACTGATGAACAGATGTTGTTTTTGGCTCCATCCGTAACTTTTAAATCAGTATTCCAAAACTGTGGAGAATAAGGGAGTCGAACCCTTGACCTCCTGCGTGCAAGGCAGGCGCTCTAGCCAGCTGAGCTAATTCCCCCTCTAGTAGAAATTTTAAATTTTAGATTATAAATTTTAAATTATTTTTAATCTAAAATCTATAATTCATAATCTATAATTCCCTATAATTAGTAGTCTCGGGCAGGCTCGAACTGCCGACCTCTACATTATCAGTGTAGCGCTCTAACCAGCTGAGCTACGAGACTTCATTATTAATTTTAAATTTTAAATTGAAAATTTTAAATGATTATTTAAATCTAAAATCTATAATTTATAATCTAAAATCTCTCTATCCCTTTACTAATTTCTAGTGGGTGTTGTATTTTTAATATAAGCAACCAAACAAAAAACTAAAGCTATACTTTAAGTAAGTATTTTGTACTTGCGTACTGTTTTTTTTATCGTCAAAAGACGCTCTAAAATGAGATGTTCCAGCCGCACCTTCCGGTACGGCTACCTTGTTACGACTTAGCCCTAGTTACCTGTTTTACCCTAGGCAGCTCCTGTTACGGTCACCGACTTCAGGTACCCCAGACTTCCATGGCTTGACGGGCGGTGTGTACAAGGCCCGGGAACGTATTCACCGCGCCATGGCTGATGCGCGATTACTAGCGATTCCAGCTTCATAGAGTCGAGTTGCAGACTCCAATCCGAACTGAGACCGGCTTTCGAGATTTGCATCACATCGCTGTGTAGCTGCCCTCTGTACCGGCCATTGTATTACGTGTGTGGCCCAAGGCGTAAGGGCCGTGATGATTTGACGTCATCCCCACCTTCCTCTCTACTTGCGTAGGCAGTCTCACTAGAGTCCCCAACTTAATGATGGCAACTAGTGACAGGGGTTGCGCTCGTTGCAGGACTTAACCTAACACCTCACGGCACGAGCTGACGACAACCATGCAGCACCTTGAAAAATGTCCGAAGAAAAGTCTATTTCTAAACCTGTCATTTCCCATTTAAGCCTTGGTAAGGTTCCTCGCGTATCATCGAATTAAACCACATAATCCACCGCTTGTGCGGGCCCCCGTCAATTCCTTTGAGTTTCATTCTTGCGAACGTACTCCCCAGGTGGCTAACTTATCACTTTCGCTTAGTCTCTGATTCCGAAAAACCAAAAACGAGTTAGCATCGTTTACGGCGTGGACTACCAGGGTATCTAATCCTGTTCGCTCCCCACGCTTTCGTCCATCAGCGTCAGTTGTTGCTTAGTAGCCTGCCTTCGCAATTGGTGTTCTAAGTAATATCTATGCATTTCACCGCTACACTACTTATTCCAGCTACTTCAACAACACTCAAGACCTGCAGTATCAATGGCAGTTTCACAGTTAAGCTGTGAGATTTCACCACTGACTTACAGATCCGCCTACGGACCCTTTAAACCCAATAAATCCGGATAACGCTTGCACCCTCCGTATTACCGCGGCTGCTGGCACGGAGTTAGCCGGTGCTTATTCGTATAGTACCTTCAGCTAGATACACGTATCTAGGTTTATCCCTATACAAAAGAAGTTTACAACCCATAGGGCCGTCGTCCTTCACGCGGGATGGCTGGATCAGGCTCTCACCCATTGTCCAATATTCCTCACTGCTGCCTCCCGTAGGAGTCTGGTCCGTGTCTCAGTACCAGTGTGGGGGATCACCCTCTCAGGCCCCCTAAAGATACGCAGACTTGGTGAGCCGTTACCTCACCAACTATCTAATCTTGCGCGTGCCCATCTCTATCCACCGGAGTTTTCAATATCAAATGATGCCATCTGATATATTATGGGGTATTAATCTCCCTTTCGAAAGGCTATCCCCCAGATAAAGGCAGGTTGCACACGTGTTCCGCACCCGTGCGCCGCTCTCAAGTCTCCGAAGAGACTCTACCGCTCGGCTTGCATGTGTTAGGCCTCCCGCTAGCGTTCATCCTGAGCCAGGATCAAACTCTCCATTGTATGTTTGTCTGACTCACTCAAAGTTTTAACGCTTTAGTTTTTCCTTACTTGGTTGTTATATTGTATGTCAATGATCTTTATATCTTTCGCTTTTTAATGAAGCACTCTTCTCTGTCAGTGGTACTCCATATTTGCGAGTGCAAAAGTAAAAATTTATTTTCATTTGACCAAATGTTTTTGAAAGAAATTTTAAAGTTTTTTAAGTAACCTTAATTCTTCCTAAACTCTCAATCTCTCTACTCCTGCGCTCCCTTAATTGGGATTGCAAAGATACTAACTTTATTTTAACCAGCAAATTTTATTTACTAAAATTTAAAAGCTTTTTCCGTTCGTTTCATTAAGTAGAATAAATGTTTAATGCTTATCTAAAAGCTCTTCTGCGCTTACTGAATCTCTTTCGTTTTTCAGTGGGGCAAAGATAGAGACTTATACCATACCACACAAATCTATTTAACATAAAGTTTACATTACTATAGCAATTGTGGGTAAATAGACATCTTAACTTATTGATAGTTTTATATTTACACGGTTATTAACACTTATCCACAATTAGGGTGGATAACCTGGAATACGCAAAAGAAAACTGGAATAAGCCCTATACGTTCATTATATCTTGAAAATTTAAGAAACAGAATGATCATATTAAATATATTTAGAACCAGTAGTCAAAGGATTTTTGAAACTAATCTTTTTCAAAATAGTAGGATCTGAGAATAATGAGTGAGGAATAAAAGCAAGCCAATAGAACCAATAACTATAGAAATTGTTAAGAGAAATATTTTAAGCCAGTAGAAAATTAAATGAATCAGTAAGTAATGAACAATCAGTAAAAAATAACACCACAAATCAATTATAATGATAAGAAAAGTTTTTCAAAGGTTTTAAGAAAGATCATACTATTCCCAATATTTTATAATCTCCTGGATATCTAGGTAGCTGCTTTTAAAATTAAGTAGGGATTTTTTATCATGAGTAATCAGCAATAAGTTATTTATAATGATGATGAATATTCGTTTGACACTTTAGTTGGTAACAAGAACGCTCTCTTTCTTATTCCTTAGGGGTGCTAGAGTTGAACGGGAGATCATATTCTGGAAACGCCATTTAGGTCCCTGCGTTATGGCAACAGACAATGGAATAAGGATAATTAATAATGCCTAGAAATATATCGTGATAAAGAAGGAGTATGATTAATGAGGGATGAGGAAGATCACCTGAAAAAATAAAAGATTAAAGGATAGTGTTAAAAAAGAACCGTAGCAGGCCTTCATCGCTAAAGCTCCTTACAGGATAACAAAACCGATAAATTTATCAGAAGTAATGATACAAAGAATATATCTAAAAAAAAGAAATTTTAAAAGCTGATATCAAGAATAGATCATGAGCTTACATTAGTATTATACAAATTAAGCATTCAATAGGGACGGGCAGTAGTCCTGAGCTTAGTCGAAGGGAGCCCGTTCAAATAAAAAAGAATAATCCAGTGACTTTAGCCAAAACTTAAGAATAAGTGGTTAGGGTTGTCGTTGGATTGAGTATCCTTGAGTTGTGGATTAGGTCTGCTTTATTCGTTGGGTATAACGCAAAAAAAAATCCTTTATCTTTCGATAAAGGATTTTTAAAAATAAAATAAAAACTGGCGGCGGCCTACTCTCCCGCGTTAGCAGTACCATCGGCGCTGGTGGGCTTAACTTCTGTGTTCGGAATGGGAACAGGTGAGCCCCACCGCTAAAACCACCCTAAAGGTTGTATATAAGATATCAGTCTATAGATATCAGAGTTCAGACGTATTCGTCTGTTATCTAATGTCTTACAGCTGACATCTGTTTTAAGCGATAAAAACTTTCACAAAGAGCTAACCTTGCTGCACTTCCGTGCGCCATATTAGGCTATAAATCTACGGGTAATTAGTACTACTCGGCTA
Source organism: Chryseobacterium sp. StRB126 (assembly GCF_000829375.1). Taxonomy (NCBI): domain Bacteria; kingdom Pseudomonadati; phylum Bacteroidota; class Flavobacteriia; order Flavobacteriales; family Weeksellaceae; genus Chryseobacterium; species Chryseobacterium sp. StRB126. The sequence goes on along the minus strand of NZ_AP014624.1, from coordinate 835,875 downwards.
TGACATTACTGTCTTTACACCTATAGCCTATCAACGTGGTCATCTCCCACGACCCTTAAAAGATGTCTCATCTTGAGGCGAGTTTCGCACTTATATGCTTTCAGTGCTTATCTCTTCCAAACGTAGCTACTCAGCAGTGCACCTGGCGGTACAACTGATACACCAGAGGTTTGTTCAATTCGGTCCTCTCGTACTAGAATCAAGCCCTCTCAAACATCTAACGCCCGCAATAGATAGAGACCGAACTGTCTCACGACGTTCTGAACCCAGCTCGCGTGCCACTTTAATGGGCGAACAGCCCAACCCTTGGGACCTTCTCCAGCCCCAGGATGTGACGAGCCGACATCGAGGTGCCGAACCTCCCCGTCGATGTGAGCTCTTGGGGGAGACTAGCCTGTTATCCCCGGAGTACCTTTTATCCTATGAGCGATGGCCCTTCCATACGGAACCACCGGATCACTATGTCCTGCTTTCGCACCTGATCGACTTGTTGGTCTCACAGTCAAGCACCCTTATGCCATTACACTCTACGCACGGTTACCAAGCGTGCTGAGGGTACCTTTGAAAGCCTCCGTTACTCTTTTGGAGGCGACCACCCCAGTCAAACTACCCACCACGCAATGTCCTTCTAAAAGAAGTTAGGCTCCAAGTAAGTAAAGGGTGGTATTTCAACGTTGGCTCCACCTACACTAGCGTGCAAGCTTCAAAGCCTCCCACCTATCCTACACATTACTTACTCAAAGTCAATACGAAGTTATAGTAAAGGTTCACAGGGTCTTTTCGTCCCATTGCGGGTACTCGGCATCTTCACCGAGACTACAATTTCACAGAGCTCATGGTTGAGACAGTGCCCAGATCGTTACACCATTCGTGCAGGTCGGAACTTACCCGACAAGGAATTTCGCTACCTTAGGACCGTTATAGTTACGGCCGCCGTTTACTGGGGCTTCAGTTAATGCCTTCGGTTTAACCCTAAGCACCTTCCTTAACCTTCCAGCACCGGGCAGGTGTCAGACCCTATACTGCATCTTTCGATTTTGCAGAGTCCTGTGTTTTTGATAAACAGTCGCCTGGGCCTCTTTACTGCGGCCACCATTGCTGATGGCGTCTCTTCTCCCGAAGTTACGAGACTATTTTGCCTAGTTCCTTAACCATGATTCACTCTAGCACCTTAGGATTCTCTCCTCGACTACCTGTGTCGGTTTTGGTACGGGTTGCTTCACTTCGGCTTTTCTTGGAAGCACTTTCCCTACAGCAGCTTCGCCCGAAGGCTAGGCCTTGACTATTCCGTCAGTCTCCAGTAAGTACGGCACTCCGTCCCCTTTTTAGTGTGAGCAAGTATGGGAATATTAACCCATTGTCCATCCACTACCCCTTTCGGGTTCGCGTTAGGTCCCGACTAACCCTCAGCTGATTAGCATGGCTGAGGAAACCTTAGTCTTTCGGTGAGCGGGTTTCTCGCCCGCTTTATCGTTACTTATGCCTACATTTTCTTTTCTATCCGCTCCACAATACCTCACAGTACTGCTTCGGCGCAAATAGAATGCTCTCCTACCAGATGTACATAAAGTACAAATCCATAGCTTCGGTAATATGTTTATGCCCGATTATTATCCATGCCGGACCGCTCGACTAGTGAGCTGTTACGCACTCTTTAAATGAATGGCTGCTTCCAAGCCAACATCCTAGCTGTCAATGCAGTCCAACCGCGTTGCTACAACTTAACATATATTTTGGGACCTTAGCTGTTGGTCTGGGTTCTTTCCCTCTCGGACATGGACCTTAGCACCCATGCCCTCACTGCCGTAGAACATTTATTAGCATTCGGAGTTTGTCAGGAATTGGTAGGCGATGAAACCCCCGCATCCAATCAGTAGCTCTACCTCTAATAAACTTATATACGACGCTGCACCTAAATGCATTTCGGAGAGTACGAGCTATCTCCCAGTTTGATTGGCCCTTCACCCCTACCCACAGGTCATCCGAAGACTTTTCAACGTCAACCGGTTCGGTCCTCCACTCTGTGTTACCAGAGCTTCAACCTGCCCATGGGTAGATCACAAGGTTTCGCGTCTAATCCTACTAACTATACGCCCTATTCAGACTCGCTTTCGCTCCGGCTCCGGTACTTAATACCTTAACCTCGCTAGTAAAATTAACTCGTAGGCTCATTATGCAAAAAGGCACGCCGTCACCCAACATGTGGGCTCCGACCGCTTGTAGGCGTACGGTTTCAGGTTCTATTTCACCCTTCTATTCGAAGTGCTTTTCACCTTTCCTTCACAGTACTTGTTCACTATCGGTCTTTCAGGAGTATTTAGCCTTGGAGGATGGTCCCCCCATATTCAGACAGGATTTCACGTGTCCCGCCCTACTCATTTATCATCTTAATATACCTTTCGAATACCGGGCTATCACCGTCTACGGCCGTTCTTTCCAGAACGTTCTTCTAAATATATAAAGACTTTTGGGCTAATCCGCTTTCGCTCGCCACTACTTACGGAATCTCTTCGATTTCTTTTCCTCCGGGTACTTAGATGTTTCAGTTCTCCGGGTTTGCTCCTCCTAAGAGGTGACTGGTCTTCAACCAGCCGGGTTGCCCCATTCGGACATCTGCGGATCAATTCGTGTGTGCCAATCCCCGCAGCTTTTCGCAGCTTACCACGTCCTTCGTCGCCTCTGAAAGCCTAGGCATCCGCCATACGCCCTTAACGATTTCTTTCCTAATAATTATATTAGTTCAGTATTTTTTTGATAAACTCTCGTCTATCGATATTTTTATAAACTCGGCACTCGAAAGTGCTCGGTTATCTCTTTGTGATGTCTTTACCGTTAATGTCAATGATCTTAATGTCTTCTTGTCCAACTGATGAACAGATGTTGTTTTTGGCTCCATCCGTAACTTTTAAATCAGTATTCCAAAACTGTGGAGAATAAGGGAGTCGAACCCTTGACCTCCTGCGTGCAAGGCAGGCGCTCTAGCCAGCTGAGCTAATTCCCCCTCTAGTAGAAATTTTAAATTTTAGATTATAAATTTTAAATTATTTTTAATCTAAAATCTATAATTCATAATCTATAATTCCCTATAATTAGTAGTCTCGGGCAGGCTCGAACTGCCGACCTCTACATTATCAGTGTAGCGCTCTAACCAGCTGAGCTACGAGACTTCATTATTAATTTTAAATTTTAAATTGAAAATTTTAAATGATTATTTAAATCTAAAATCTATAATTTATAATCTAAAATCTCTCTATCCCTTTACTAATTTCTAGTGGGTTTTGTATTTTTAATATAAGCAACCAAACAAAAAACTAAAGCTATACTTTAAGTAAGTATTTTGTACTTGCGTACTGTTTTTTTATCGTCAAAAGACGCTCTAAAATGAGATGTTCCAGCCGCACCTTCCGGTACGGCTACCTTGTTACGACTTAGCCCTAGTTACCTGTTTTACCCTAGGCAGCTCCTGTTACGGTCACCGACTTCAGGTACCCCAGACTTCCATGGCTTGACGGGCGGTGTGTACAAGGCCCGGGAACGTATTCACCGCGCCATGGCTGATGCGCGATTACTAGCGATTCCAGCTTCATAGAGTCGAGTTGCAGACTCCAATCCGAACTGAGACCGGCTTTCGAGATTTGCATCACATCGCTGTGTAGCTGCCCTCTGTACCGGCCATTGTATTACGTGTGTGGCCCAAGGCGTAAGGGCCGTGATGATTTGACGTCATCCCCACCTTCCTCTCTACTTGCGTAGGCAGTCTCACTAGAGTCCCCAACTTAATGATGGCAACTAGTGACAGGGGTTGCGCTCGTTGCAGGACTTAACCTAACACCTCACGGCACGAGCTGACGACAACCATGCAGCACCTTGAAAAATGTCCGAAGAAAAGTCTATTTCTAAACCTGTCATTTCCCATTTAAGCCTTGGTAAGGTTCCTCGCGTATCATCGAATTAAACCACATAATCCACCGCTTGTGCGGGCCCCCGTCAATTCCTTTGAGTTTCATTCTTGCGAACGTACTCCCCAGGTGGCTAACTTATCACTTTCGCTTAGTCTCTGATTCCGAAAAACCAAAAACGAGTTAGCATCGTTTACGGCGTGGACTACCAGGGTATCTAATCCTGTTCGCTCCCCACGCTTTCGTCCATCAGCGTCAGTTGTTGCTTAGTAACCTGCCTTCGCAATTGGTGTTCTAAGTAATATCTATGCATTTCACCGCTACACTACTTATTCCAGCTACTTCAACAACACTCAAGACCTGCAGTATCAATGGCAGCTTCACAGTTAAGCTGTGAGATTTCACCACTGACTTACAGATCCGCCTACGGACCCTTTAAACCCAATAAATCCGGATAACGCTTGCACCCTCCGTATTACCGCGGCTGCTGGCACGGAGTTAGCCGGTGCTTATTCGTATAGTACCTTCAGCTAGATACACGTATCTAGGTTTATCCCTATACAAAAGAAGTTTACAACCCATAGGGCCGTCGTCCTTCACGCGGGATGGCTGGATCAGGCTCTCACCCATTGTCCAATATTCCTCACTGCTGCCTCCCGTAGGAGTCTGGTCCGTGTCTCAGTACCAGTGTGGGGGATCACCCTCTCAGGCCCCCTAAAGATCGCAGACTTGGTGAGCCGTTACCTCACCAACTATCTAATCTTGCGCGTGCCCATCTCTATCCACCGGAGTTTTCAATATCAAATGATGCCATCTGATATATTATGGGGTATTAATCTCCCTTTCGAAAGGCTATCCCCCAGATAAAGGCAGGTTGCACACGTGTTCCGCACCCGTGCGCCGCTCTCAAGTCTCCGAAGAGACTCTACCGCTCGGCTTGCATGTGTTAGGCCTCCCGCTAGCGTTCATCCTGAGCCAGGATCAAACTCTCCATTGTATGTTTGTCTGACTCACTCAAAGTTTTAACGCTTTAGTTTTTCCTTACTTGGTTGTTATATTGTATGTCAATGATCTTTATATCTTTCGCTTTTTAATGAAGCACTCTTCTCTGTCAGTGGTACTCCATATTTGCGAGTGCAAAAGTAAAAATTTATTTTCATTTGACCAAATGTTTTTGAAAGAAATTTTAAAGTTTTTTAAGTAACCTTAATTCTTCCTAAACTCTCAATCTCTCTACTCCTGCGCTCCCTTAATTGGGATTGCAAAGATACTAACTTTATTTTAACCAGCAAATTTTATTTACTAAAATTTAAAAGCTTTTTCCGTTCGTTTCATTAAGTAGAATAAATGTTTAATGCTTATCTAAAAGCTCTTCTGCGCTTACTGAATCTCTTTCGTTTTTCAGTGGGGCAAAGATAACAACTTATTAACACGCAAAACAAACTTTATTAACTTTAATTTCATATTCACGTCATATTTTAATCTAATACTCTGATAGCATGAGTGAAAAATTTTAAACATTTGTTTGAGAGATTGGCATGGAGGAATAAAGAATATAAGGAAAGGGGGAAATAGGGATGTTTTGTGAGAAGGTGAGCGTATAAAAGGAATGGGTACTGTAAGGTATGCATTATATATAATACATGAGGTAAATTTAAAAATTGCCTTTAAAGTATGTTTTGGCTAAAGCCAGTGGAAGGGGCTTAATTTGTTTGAGCGGGCTCCCTTCGACTAAGCTCAGGATTATAGCCCACTCCTACTGATGTACTTCTAGTGGTTTATAAATAATGATGAAAGGCTTTTTTAATAATACATTGCCCCTAAGCGTTGTTGAGATCCTTACAGGATGACAAAGATGGTGCAGAGCAGAATGAGAAATAAAGGGACTATATAATATCAATAGTCTATACAATGTTTATTATGGGAGATTATAGTATAGAAGGGGAGTTATAAAATGTTTATAGGTAAGTGTTTTTTTAATTTTCCCACAGATGGCGCAGATTGGCACAGAGGACTGAAAATAATTGGACAACCACCCCGTCAAAAATTCAAAGAATTTTTGACACCCCTCCAAAGGATGGGAATAATGAAAGCCGTTCCTTAGAGATAATAGGTTAAAGTATTAATTAATGCCACCCTATTACCTATTACCTATTACTCATCATTTATAATATATGTCCCCTACCCTAGCCCCGATAGAAGCGGTTACCCCGCAGCATAGGTTGGAAAGGAGGTGGCTTTGTGCGCGGGAGTGTAAAGGCGCGAGGAGTATGAGTGGATAGCGGGATGAAGCTCCTGAGGAAGTTCGAGAGTTGGAGTGTTTTTAGAGGTTGAGCGCAGGAGAGTAAGAAAGGTGAAAAATAAGGTTGGTGAGACAGCTTACATACATTATATAATTATAATACATTAAGATATAAATAAGGAAACTTAAAAGTAAGTTCACATTTGAAAGAATTCATTTTTTTGGTGGAGTCGTTAAAGACTTTTTATTTTATTATCTGTTAAAAAAGAGAATTTAAGTAAATATAAGTCATAAATAGAGAGACTTTTCACGTCGCCATTAATTAATTGATCCTTATCTACTAAGGCAATAAACATCGTATTTATTTTTTCTCAAATCATAGTACTATTTTTGTTAAATTTGCCGTTTTACATAGAAACGTAAGAATATTTTATTTTTTTATATATTTTTTAAAAAACTGCATACTTTTTGTTTGTGCTAATTGCCTGAAGAAACGAATGATGTTAAACAAGACCCAAAAAAAACACTATTTTTTATTTTTTTTCCTGACCATTACCAGCTTTGCCTATGCTCAAAACAGAGCCAGTGGAAAGATTGTTGATGCCAAAAACAACAAGGAAGTGAGCAAAGTTGATATTTTTATCAATGATAATAAAACGCCATCTCTTACCACTACCTCGGGAAGCTTCAGCGTTCAGTCTGATAGTATTATCCAAAGACTGAGGTTTATCAGAAAGAACTATACTACAGAAACTCTTGATATTACTCCGGAGAATGCTGAAAATATTTTTGTTCAGCTTTCCCAGGCCAAAGTGAGCAATATTCAGGAGGTAGTGATACAGGCAGGAAAACCTAAATACAAAAACAAAAAGGAAAACCCTGCTTATGCAATTATGCAAAAAGTATGGGCTCAAAAAAGGAATAATGGTCTTGAAAAATTTGACACCTACTCATACAAGGAATACGAAAAGACTCAATTTGACCTTAACAATATAGACAGCGCCTTCATGAAGAAGAAAATCTTCAATAAGCTGGATTTCATTTTTGATTATGCAGATTCTACTGCCAGCGGGAGGCTTGGCCTTCCTGTATTTTTAAATGAAGCTGTGTATGAAAATTATGGTAAAAATAAACCGGATAAAGACAGTAAAAGAACTTTAGTTGCTCAAAAGACTTCAGGTTTTCAGGATAATCAGGTCATTACGGTTTCTGCAAAAAACCTTTACAGAGATATTAATATTTATGATAATACTTTAAACTATTTTGATATTGGGTTTCAGAGCCCGGCAGGAACTGACGGGTTCGGGACCTATGATTATAACCTTGTGGATACTATTTCTATTCGTGGAGAGAAGGCTTTTCAAATAAGATACCAACCTAAACGTAAGGACGTACTGGCATTTCAGGGAAATCTTTATATCGATACGGATACCTATGCTGTTCTGGGAGCTACTTTAAGATCTACACAAAAAATCAATGTTAACTTCGTCAACAGTGTTTATACTCAATTGGAATATGACAACCCAGATGAAACAACCTTTCTTCCCAAGAAATTGGTTACGGAAGTTGAAATGAGTCCTTTTTCCAAGAAGAAAGGATCCAAGAGTATTATTGCAAGAAAATCCGTAGACTATTCTGATTATCAATTTAATACACCTCTAGATCCTAAAGTTTTTAAAAGAAAAGAAGAGGAATACGAAGATAAGTTCACTGATAAAGATGATGCTTATTGGGTAAAAGCAAGACCAGATACTTTATCCAAATCTGAACAGGGGGTATATAAAATGTTAGATCAACTACAACAGACTCCAAAGTTCAACCGCATGGTGAAATTATTTGAAACTCTTGGTTCACGCTATTATAATGCTTTTAAAGGGGTAGATTTTGGCCCTATTTTCTCAGTTTATGGAAGAAATGAAGTAGAAGGAGACAGAATAAGAATTGGAGCAAGATCATATTTTGGATTGAATGACCCTTGGAGAGTTCAGTTCTATACTGCTTATGGATTTAAAGACCATCAGATAAAATATGGTGCTGAGGCACGATATATGTTCAACAGGCTTAACAGATTTATGATTGGAGCCGGAACCAGCAGAGATATTGTTCAGCTTGGGGGCCAGCTTACATCCGGTGATGGAGTAGCATCACGTTCTTTATCTTCCAGCACGTTTTTTGCCAGAGGGGAGAATATTTCTTTAAGTTCTGTAAACCAAACGAGTGTTTTTGCCGCTATTGAGCCATGGAAAAACGTACAGATAAGGGTTGACGGAGTGATGCAAAGCATTAAGTCAGCAATTCCAGAGAAGTTCAACCTGATGTATTATCAACCTGATGGACAACTAAGAAAAACGGTTAATGATTCTCATGTCACCATTAGCTTAATTGCTAAACCTGGAGCAAGATTTTCTCAAACGGGAATTGACAGATACCAGGCAAAAAACCTTGCACCTACTATTATTTTAAGATATACTAGAGGTATTGAAGGATTATTCAATGCTGATTTCAACTATAATAAGCTCCAATTTATGTTCTACAAACCGTTTTTGATCGGAACATTGGGAAAAACTATTGTGAATTTTGAAGCTGGAAAAAATTTCAATACTGTTCCTTTGGCTTTACAGAATATTATTCCTGCTAACCTTTCTTATGGTTTGGCCCCGAATACATTCTCTCAGCTTAATTATTACGAGTTTGTAGCTGATGCTTATACTACGCTTCATTTAGAACACCATTTTAATGGAAAGATTCTTTCTTATATTCCTTTGATCAAAAAGCTAAAACTTAGAGAAGTGGCTTTTATCAGAGGAGCGTATGGTACTTTAAGTGACGCATCTAAAGCAATTAATGTAGAGGGATTCAAATATTCAGCTCCAAATGAACATATTTATTTTGAATATGGGTTTGGTATTGAAAATATAGGAATTGGTAATTTAAGAATTTTCAGAGTAGACTTCAACTGGAGAGGTAATTATCTTGACAGACCTGACATTTCAAAATTCGGCGTTAAAGCTGGTTTCCAGGTAGGATTTTAAAATATATGATAACAATCCGGCGGCTTCTTCGAAGCCGCCGGATTTATTTTATTTCCTATTAAAAGATCAACAATGATAAGACAGACATAACTTCTTTTGCTATAGATTGCTGCTGCCAAGGAGTGAGCCCAAACCGCGGAACACATGTTGTTACCAAAAAGTAGGGACACATATAATCATTTTCTACACTGACTGACTTCAACTGCTTTTTTAATTTTTCATATTAATAAGAAGAGTTTACACTAAATACACTCACAAGGCTCTTCAAAAAGATTGTTTGGGCAGTGCAGCTTTTGCCATGCAGTCCATCTGCACCATACATTACAAGAATTTGCTACTGGAGGACAGCTTCCTGCTCCACCATTAATTTCTTTTAGATTCTTTTTTGTTAGTTTTTTCAGATTTTTCATAGTTATTTAGTTTTAAGTTTGTCAACAAATATATAAATATTTCACCAATACAAGAATATTTATGAAAATTTTGACCTTTTTTAAATAAAAAAGCTGAACTCGTAAAGCTCAGCTGATATTCCTATTTTTTTACCAATTTCGTAGATTGGGTTTCATTATCTGATTGCAATATTAAATAATAGATACCGACAGGTAAGTACTGAATATTAATCACTCCATTAACCGGAAGTATGCCAGATCCTATCGTTTTTCCAGACTCATCCAAAATTTTATAAGTTTTAAACTGTGTATTTTCTATATGCACATAATCTGTTACCGGGTTAGGATATATCATAGCCTCCTTCTTCATTGTCAAATCACGAACTCCAAGGCTTGATGAAGTAGCCAGCCAAACTACTGCGTTTACCAAAAGAGGTCTATGATTTCCATTAGCATCTCCTGTATATCCATTATATAATGCATCATTAGAATCTCCTGTACCATCATCCGGAACAGAGCTATCTCCTAACGCACATATTTTTCCATTTCCATAAGTAGAAGTTGCGAACATTACATTGGTAGTGCCACTGGTGGAAGAACCAGTAGTAAATATGAGCCCTTGCACTGAGGAATTATTATTTTTATTCAGGTTCATTGTGGCTCCGTTGGAAAATTTCATTTGGCTTGGAGCACCGAGTGGACCATTCAGAATTGCAGGATTTACATTAGCTGGTGCAAAATTAGAACTCGCTAGTGATACATTATTCAGGTTAAAACTAATGCCAAAAGGGTCGTTCACTATACTGTTGGAAGTAAAAAAATCATTCCAGATGGCCGGAGAATCCCAACCGTCATTATTTCTGTCACTTATAGTATGGTCTGAAACCATGAAAAGTCCGCCTCCATTTGCCACAAAATTCAACATTGCTGTTTTTTCTGAAGCTGTAAATCTTATATTAGGCTCAACAACAACAAAAACTTTATAGTTGGAAAGGTCCTGAGGATTAGATGAGTTGCCATAAGTAATATTTCCATTATAAGGTAAAGTTTCTACAACATAACCTTGTCTTACTAAATCAATCCCCCAATTACTCAATGCTCCTTGCCAATACGTCTCCGAAGTAGCAGCGGTAATTCCGCTTTGGGCAAGAGTCGGAATTCTTTGCGGATTAGACTCTGTTCCTGTAGTGTCTGCTCCTGTAGATGAAAACTTAAGATTGTGAGTATCTGCGTCAATAACCCAATCTGCATTTCCTGCCGTCTCTGCCTTAGTAGCATCAAACAGCACTTTAATCTGAGCCTGCCAGCTTAAAGAAGCTAATACACTCCACATTAGTAAAATTTTACCCTTCATATTTGTTCTATTTAAAATGGGGAACAAAATTATAATACTTTGAAATTCATTGGAACAGATAAAATTAAAATTAGATTAAAATTCAAATAAAAAAACCACAGCTTCAAGGAAACTGCAGTTTTCAATTTTATCTAGCGATTAATCTGTGAAAAATAATATCCGGTATTATTTTAGTAATCATCACAAGGCATACATAATTCTCCAAGTATACAATGAGACTTCTGCCAAGCATTCCATCTGCACCAGGAGTAACATGTATCATCTATTGGAGGACATTCTTGTGCCCCTCCATTAATATTTTTCAAACTCTTTTTTGTAAGTCTTTTTAAGTTCTTCATATATCCCATCTTAATTTACTGAAAATGAGAACTGATTAGCAATTACAAGGCATTTCATCAATAACAGCATTAGCACAATGCGCTTTTTGCCAAGCCGACCATCCACACCACTCGCTGCACCATGAAGCAGGGATTGGGCATCTCTCACCTCCAGCAATTGTTTTCAACTGTTTTTTCGTTAATTTTTTTGAATTTTTCATATTATTTAGTTTTAATGTACTGCCTACTCTATATGCTTTTCGGCTTCCGCAACTGATTTGTTATTTGATAGATAACAAATATATAAATATTTCACTACAGAAAGAATATTTATATAAAATTTAACTTTCAAGTATAAAAAACAAAAAAGCCTCAGCAAAAAATGCTGAAGCTTTAATTTTTATAAAACGCTTTGAATTATGCGTTTGGCTCTACAGATACAAAAGATCTGTTATTTGCTTTCTTTCTGAAAACTACTTTACCATCTACTAATGCAAACAAAGTGTGATCTTTACCGATTCCCACGTTATCACCTGGGTGGTGCTGAGTACCTCTTTGTCTAACAATAATATTTCCGGCAATAGCTGCTTGTCCTCCGAAAATCTTCACACCTAATCTCTTAGAGTGAGACTCTCTACCGTTCTTGGAACTACCGACTCCTTTCTTGTGTGCCATTTTATTACTGGATTATTTGTTAAGTGCTTTAAATTGATCGATATTCTTAATGATAGCAGCGTCTACTTCTTCATGAGTAAGAATATTTTTCTCTAATTCAACTTTAACTGCTTTACCTAAAGTAATTAAAGTTTCTCTGTTCTCTTTAGACTGAGACAAGTTGTTTTTCTTTAGGTGATAGTTCAACTCGTGATCTTCACTAAAGTTAACAGTTGCGTTGTCAGAAAGAACTTCAGACTTTACAGTTTCTTTTTTAGCAGCTTTTTTAGCTCCTGCTTCAAATCCTGTAATACCAGTGATTACGATTTGAGTTAAAGATTGTCTGTGACCGTTTTTAACTTTGTAACCTTTTCTTCTTTTCTTTTTGAAAACGATTACTTTATCAGCTTTTACGTGGTCAAGGATCTCTGCTTCCACAGTGATTCCGCTTACAGCTGGGGCGCCAACAGTGATTGCTCCGTTTACGGTAAGAAGAACTTTATCAAAAGATACTTTTCCTCCTTTATCTCCTTTTAAACGGTTCACAAACAACTTTTGGTCTTGCTCAACTTTGTATTGAAGCCCTGCTATTTCTACAATTGCAAACATTGTTTATAAATTTTTAGTTATTTCGAGGTGCAAATATACAAATAAAATTCTAATCACCTTACAATCAAAGCAATGTTTTTTATTGAAATAATATATTCACTATGTTTTGAATAATTTTTAAGACTAAAGTGCTCATACATAAAAGATAATTTCTTAACTTCGTTTCACCAACTAAATAATTATATGAAAAGAAACTTTAACCTCTGCTTACTAGCAGGCGTCGTTGCTGCAACATTCCTGACAGCATGTCGCGATGACAAAATGGAAGAAACAGTTCTTCCTCAACAGGAAAGCCTTAGTGCGAAAATTGAACAACCCGGAGCTGTTGAAAAAAACTGTTCTTATGTAGACAATAACTGGAGCTCATCTTCTGTTTTGGTGACCGGACTTCAGAATTCTACAGACACCAATTTTATGAATTCCCAAATGACTAAAATTGCAAGTTTATGGGGAAGAAGCAATCCTACTTTGAGATTTGTGAATGACCCCTCTAATTTCAATTCAACGTACAATGCCATCTCTTACTCTACAGGAAAAATCTATTATGGATACGCCATCTATTATGATGCAAAAGCCAAAGGCGGAGATATTGTAAATGCAATGATCCTTGCTCATGAGTATGGACATCAGTTACAGTATATCTTTGGACTTCCTTCCGTAAACGAAAACACAGCAAGACCTAATGAGCTTGAAGCAGACGGTTTCGCAGGATATTATTTAAGAAGACCTAATGGTTATAACAAAACTAATTTCTCTGAAATTGCTGCTGCTTACGAATTTGCACAAAGCATAGGAGATTATCAGACTTCAAGTCCGGGACACCACGGAACCCCTGCACAAAGAAGATCAGCTGTTCGTTTAGGATTCCTTTTAGGACAGTATGACCTTAATGCTTCCAACTTCGACTATAACTTCTTCTATTATTATCAAGGAGTTCTTAACGGAACTTACAAAATGGCCAAAAACACTGTAAACCCAGAAATTGACGCTTACATGAGTCAATATATAGATGAATTAAGAAAAATTCAGTCCGGAGAAATTTCAGCGGAAGAATTTAAACATCTTCAATAAAGAAACATTCATTTTTAGCATATTTAAGAAAGGAGGCAGACAATTAGGTTCTGCCTCTTTTTATTTTTTTGAAAAATAACAGAAGTTTATTTACTTTTGACACCACATCCACTACTAATGAACAGAGACCTCTACATTGATTTCGCTAAAGGGCTGGCTACCCTATCCATTATCTTCATCCATACCGCTTTCTGGTCGGGGCAGTTTTACATTACTGCAGAAATAAGGGTCTTTTCTCTTGTTTTTGATGTTGCATTATTTTATGCATTGAGCGGAATTACTTCAGGAGCAAATATTGAGAAAACTTTTTATAGATTACTGAAACTACAGATCACTTATATGATCTTTGTAACCTTTCTGTTCTTTCTGGATTATTTCTTTAAAGTATTTGGCCTTACTTTCTTGTCTTTGGAATGGCTACAAAACTTTTATTCAACCTTTGGATCAAAATATTCCACAACCAGTATTTCAATGATGCCTCAATGGCAAAATTTAGGCAACTGGTACCTTCATCAATACACCAATGCTGATACTTTTCCGGTTGTTATGGGAAGCTTCTGGTATTTGAAAGTCTATTATATTCTGACCGTTCTGGGTGTATTAATCTTAAGATTTTTTCCGAGACACATCAATTGGTTCATTGGACTTTGTATTGGCCTAACCTTGCTATTCAACATTTTTCCGGAATACTACCCAACAGGACAAGGGGGTTATGTTGCCTTTTATATGGCAGTATTCTTAATTGGAAACAGAATGCGTGGGAAAAAGATTCCTACAAAGCTTATTCCCGTTCTATATACGCTTGTAGGTGTAGCTTTAGGATGGATGTTCTGGTATTATGGAAATGAAATTTTCTACAAAATCAATAAGAATAAATTTCCACCACAGATCCCATACATCATTTGGGCGCAGTTCTCATTGGTTACATTATTTGTTCTTTACAACAGATTAAAAGTGCCCAAGGAGAATATCATAACCTATATTGGTAAAAATGCCATTTTCTTCTATTTTGCACAGGGAATAAGCTCATCGCTAGTTTATTTTCTGGTAGTTCCTCTTAAGGAAAATATGCTCTGGTGGCTCTTAATGATTATTATTTACGTTATTAATATCATCTTAGCATTCGTTATTTCCGCGGGCCTGAAAAAAGTAGATGCATTGGGATGGAGTAGCCTTGAATTTTTAAGAAAGAAAACAGCTATTAAAGATTAAAGACTGATTTTCTTACTAAAACTCTCCGAAAGATCAAGTCTAAGGCCTAAAGTGAAAACACTTTTCTCTTTTTCTCCTGAAAACGTTTTCCCCATAGAGAATCTTTGTTCACTATAAATTTGAGCAAATCTGAAAGGGGAATAGGAAAACCCTACAATAATATCATTTTTTTTGAATCCGGGATCGAAGTTGTATTGTTCTGAAATATGATTTCGATCTGGAACATAAAGATTATAACCCGCTAAAAAAGAGATCTTTTGGAGTTTATACTTTCCGAAAACCTCTATTCCTTTGGCATTGAAAACGGTTGTAAAAGGCAATGATCCTCCTGCAGGATTAACGTAAAAACCTTGAGAAAAGTCCCCGTTTTTCTGTAATATTCCAACAATACTGAAATCTATAACTCTTCCAACGTATTTAGTTCCTAAAGAAAAATATGTTGGCTGCCCTGTAAGACCTATAATCATTCCGTTGTTGATAAGGCTATCACTAAGTAAAGCTCTGTTATAAGCTATACCTGTAAAAAAACCTTCTTTTATTCGATATTGAAGAGAAGCTCCAAATCCATCAATAAATTTACCATTATTTCCACCTCTGGCCTGAATTTGCCCTCCGAGATAAAATGGTCCAAAATGATTCCTGTAAATGACGGACTGATCTGCACGCCCGGTTCCGGTGTCACCTCCATCTGTTCCGCCAATAAATGTGGCAGATGCCCTTGCTCCAAAAACATTAAAACGATCTGTATATGAAGTAACATCACGATAAACACTCCATTGTTTTCCAATGGTAAGGGTTCCTAATTTCCCCAAATCCAATCCCAAGTACCCAAGTCGGTTCCCAAAAACCTGTTGTTTCTGTACAGACTCTAGTGTAAGAAAACCTCCTGACAAATTACCATCTACATTAAAAGATGTACCTCCTTTAAACATGTTCAGCTGAATTTCTCCACCTGCAATGAAGCCAAAATCTCTTTTCTTTATATTAAACTCTACGCCAATTCTGGAAGCATTCTCCTGAAGCTCCATTTTATCATCATATACAGCTAAATGCCCACGGAGACTTGCGTAAGGTTGTATTACAATTTCCAAAGAATCTTTTCTATCCTGTGCTTTCATTTTTCCCACACACATAAAAAGCAATAAATAGGTTATTGAACAACAGAATTGTCTACTTGTATTCATCCGAATCATTATCTGATTATTAGTTTAGTTACCTCATAGAAATGTAAGAAAAAATAATGAAACCCAAGAAACTCAACATTTATAAATGCTGTATAAAACATACTCCTCATTAAATAAAACTCAACAGAAAATAAATTCTATCTTATCAGAAGCACCAAATATGTCTAATTTGTTTTAAATTTACAAAAATTTTAAAAAATGTTTAAGTTGAAACTCCCAACCGATCCAAGGTGGGCAAACATTGCAGAAGGAAACATCGAAGAAATTTTAACGGACCATGCCTGGTGTGAACAAAAAGCTGCTACCAACGCAATCGGACTGATCACCATGCTTCCTGAATATCCGGAGGTTGTTACAGAACTTCTTGCTATTGCTCAGGAAGAGCTGGATCACTTCAATCAGGTTCATGAGATCATTAAAAAGAGAGGCTACAAGTTTGGAAGAGCCAGAAAAGATGATTATGTAAATGAATTAGCAAAATTTATTATCCAGGGAACCAGAGAGCAGCTTATTGTAGATAAAATGCTTTTTGCTGCGATGATTGAAGCCAGAAGTTGTGAAAGATTCAAGGTTCTTACTGAAAATATCAAAGATGAAGAGCTTAAAGTCTTCTATAAAGAACTTATGATTTCTGAAGCTAACCATTATACAACCTTCATTGGATTTGCAAGACAGCTTGGAGATCCTCAAAAAGTAAATGATCGATGGGATGCATGGCTAGAGTATGAAGCCAGTATTATTAAATCCTATGGAAATAAAGAAACCATCCACGGTTAAAATATAAATAGTAAAGAAGAAACGTTGAAGAAACCAAGCTTTGAAAGTATTGCTAATCTATTCCTGAAAAACTTTTTTCAGGGGCTGGTTATTATTGGGCCAATCGGACTGACGATTTTTGTGATCTGGTATATTGTAAGTGCAATAGACAATCTTGTTCCTTCTCTTGCCAAACAGGTTCCAGGGCTTGTTTTTGTTTCCATCATATTACTTACTGCTATTTTAGGATATCTGGGAAATAAATTTGTGGTGGGAAGATTCTTTTTCGACACCATGGATAGCTTACTGGAAAAGACACCTGGAGTAAAACATATCTATACTCCTACTAAGGACGTTATGTCCTCATTTGTGGGCGACAAGAAAAAATTCAACGATCCTGTATGGGTAAAAACCAACGAAAATCCGGAGATCTGGAGAATCGGTTTTTTAACCCAAAAAGAAATGTCGGACGTTGACAAGCATAATTACGTTGCGGTATATTTACCTCATTCCTATGCAATTTCGGGCTGGGTAATTGTTACTGAAGAAAAAAACATCAAACCCGTAGTGGGAATGACTGCTGCTTCTGCTATGAAGTTTGCAGTGAGCGGCGGTGTAGCCGGATTTCATTCTGATGAAAATATATTTAAAGCACCGGAATAATCCACTTTCACTTTAGATGTACATTGATGAATTTGAAAATTATTTTCAAACAAATTTTCTTTTACACACAATTTAAAAACATACCAACCCATGAATTTACCGTACGCGGAGCCTTTCCGCATTAAAATGGTGGAAGAAATCCGCCAATCCACAAGAGCTGAAAGAGAACAATGGCTTAAAGAAGCTAATTATAATCTCTTCAACTTAAAATCTTCGCAAGTTTTTATTGATCTTTTAACTGATTCCGGAACCGGAGCAATGTCTGACAGGCAATGGGGCGCGCTGATGACCGGGGACGAAAGCTATGCAGGCTCCCGTTCTTTTGAACAACTTCAGAACAGTGTTGAAAAAATTACCGGATTCAAATATCTATTACCTACTCACCAGGGAAGAGCAGCAGAAAATGTACTTTTCTCTGTATTGGTGAAGGAAGGAAATATAGTTCCGGGAAACTCACATTTTGACACTACAAAGGGACACATCGAGTTCAGAAAGGCCCATGCCGTTGACTGTACTATTGACGAAGCTTTTGATATTAATAATCCTCACCCTTTCAAAGGAAATATCAACCTTGAAAAACTGGAAGAGATTTATAAAAGCCATCCTAAGGAAAATATTCCTTTCTGTCTGATTACCATTACCTGCAATTCTTCAGGAGGGCAACCTGTTTCTCTGGAAAACATGAAAGCTGTAAAAGCTCTTTCTGACCAATATGGAATCCCTGTATTCTTTGATTCTGCAAGGTTTGCAGAGAATGCTTACTTCATTAAGAAAAGAGAGCAGGGTCAGGAAAACAGAACCATCAAAGAGATCTGTAAAGAAATTTTCTCTTATGGAGAAGGAATGACCATGAGTTCTAAAAAAGATGGATTAGTAAATATTGGTGGTTTTATCGCTTTAAACAATGAGGAAGTTTTCAGAAAAGCGTCCAATTTCACGATCATCTATGAAGGATTCATCACTTATGGAGGAATGGCTGGAAGAGATATGGCTGCATTAGCAGTAGGTCTTGATGAAGCTACAGAATTTGCTTATCTAGAAAGCAGAATTTCTCAGGTAGAATATCTTGGAAACAAGCTCATTGAATATGGAATCCCAGTACAGAAACCTATCGGAGGACACGCTGTTTTCATTGATTCTTTAAGTTTCCTTCCTAATGTTTCCCGTGAGGAATATCCTGCACAAACTTTAGGTCTTGAAATCTATAAGGAAGCAGGAATCAGAACGGTGGAAATCGGAACTTTACTGGCCGATAGAGATCCTGAGACAAGACAAAACCGTTATCCAAAACTGGAATTGGTACGCCTTGCGATCCCCCGAAGAACCTATACCAACAATCATATGGATTATATTGCTGCTGCGATAAAAAATGTATACGAAAGACGTGAAGAAATCGCAAAAGGGTATAAAATCACCTGGGAGCCGGAAATATTAAGGCATTTTACAGTTCAGCTTGAAAAAGCATAAGAATAAAAGCAAAACCGGAATTCATTTCCGGTTTTTTTATACTGTATATCCATGTGAAAATATCCTCCTCAAAATCTTACCTTTATTCTCATACATTCCTTATGCTTTTCATTATATTTTTCAAAAAATAAGAATCAAATTAATTTATTTTTTAAAAATAATGAATGATTTTAATTTACTTTTGTACCCATAAAAAACAGACCGAAAAGTATTTAAACACCAACCTGAAAAAACCATTATTCCGAACATGAACAAAATTGTTGTCGTGGGCGCTGGTATTTCCGGCTTAAGCATGGCGAATCAACTCGAAAAATACAAACTTGATTATCACATTTATGAAAGAAGAAGAAAAGAAGATTTGGCTGGCCATGGTTTTCTTATTCCACAGGAAGGCATAGAATATCTTAGCCAGATTATAGATCCTGCTGTACTTTTTGAACATGGAAGCTTTCTGAAAAAATATGTACAGTATTCCCATAAAGGAAAAAAACTTGCAGAAAAGGAACTCAACAATGTGTTTGCCATCTCCAGACAGTCACTCATCCATCTATTATCCGAAAATATATCCCCCGAAAAAATAACATATAACGCCTCCATAATTCCCTCTGATACAGAAAAAGGAAAACTGAAACATTCTGATGGAAGTTATATAGATGCTGACATCGCTATTGTTTCAGATGGCTCTAAAAGCCGTATCAGAAGATGCCTCTTCAAGGATGAAAAAATGAGACAAGTACAGGAAAATGAAGTAGTCAATATCATTCAAAATGAAGAAATAGCTGCTACTATAGAAAATGATTTCATGAAATTTCATCATGATCAGGGTGGGCTTACTTTTGGGATTCTTAAACTTTCTCATGATACTATTCTTTGGTATTCCCAGTTTGACAATGAAAAATATAAGATCAATGAGTGCACCCCAGATAACCTGAAGAAATATATGCTTGAAGTTTTTGCAGACTGGGATCCTTTAGTTTCTTCCATTATTCGAAAATCGAGTTACAAAAATGTTCATTTATGGTGCGTTTATGAACTAGAGGAACTCAACCCTTTTTATAAAGATAACATTGTATTCATAGGCGATGCAGCACATCCGCTCATTCCTTTCACAAGCCAGGGAGTCACCTCAGCACTGAAAGACTCTCACATGCTGACTAAACATCTAGTTGAAGAACGCTCCATCACAGAAGCTTTCCGTAAATATGAAGCAGAAAGGAAGCCTGAAATAGAAACCCATATCAATAATGGAAGAATATTATTAAACCAGTTTCTTCTCCCGACGGACCAACAGACAGACAATATTTTACCCATATCATATAAATAAAAAATGTTTACCAATAACGATATCAACTTTGAAGCCCTAAAAAGAAAAGCCTATAACGGAAGATGGGCAACTCTGGAAGACGGGATAATCCCTTTAACAGCTGCTGACCCAGACTTTAGAACAGCTGTTGAAATAGAACAGGGCATCATTGAATACATAAAGGATGGCTATCTGAGCTATGGCCCGTTCTCAGGAATTCCTGAGTTCAAGAAAAGTCTCGCAGAGCATTTTAACCAGGAAAAGCATGGGATTTTCTCTCCTGAAAATGTATTGGCCATCAACAGTGCTGCACAAGGGATGTTTCTGATCGCCAAATATGTTTTAAAACCTGGTGACGAAGCTATCATTCTGGATCCTGTAGATTTCTTATTTAAAAAATCTGTAGAAACAGCTGGTGGAACCGTAAAACTTTGTCCTGTAAATACCCAAACCGGAGAAATTGATTTTGAAAAACTGGGTTCCTTAATAAGTTCCAATACAAAACTTATCTGTATCTGTAATCCACATAATCCGCTTGGTAGGCTCTATTCCAAAGAAGTTTTGAAAAAGGTTTCAGAGATTGCTGCGGCTCATGATTTATGGGTAATGAGTGATGAAATCTGGAGTGATATTATTTATGACAACAGGGACTTTTATACCTATTCATCAGTTTCTGAAGAAGCCAAAAGAAAAAGTTTCACAGTTTATGGATTTTCGAAGTCATTTGGAATTGCAGGGTTGAGAATTGGAGCTATTCTATGCAATGATCAGGAGATTTTGGAAGATTTTACTGAGAAATCCAATTTCAATTCTACCATAGAAGGAGTTTCTACCTTATCACAAATTGCCGGGAGTGTTGCATTGGAAAGGGCTAAGCCTTGGTACAAAGAGTTCTTAAGTCACTTACAACAAAACAGAGATTTAGCTTTCCAAATTCTGAACGGATCAGGACTTGTAACCCCAAATCTTCCTGAAGCCACTTTTGTATTATTTCCGAAGATTGAAAATGGTATGTCCAGCGACCAGTTTGCCCAGCATGTGTTGCAATATGGAAAAGTAGCCATTGTTCCAGGATCAGAAAGATGGTTCGGAAAAGGAGCTGAAGGACATATCAGAATATGCTTCTCTACTTCTCAGGAAATTCTGAAAGAAGGGCTTAACCGAATCATTACCAGCTTTTAAGATTAAAAATTTTCGTTAAATTAAATATTTTAACTATTATTTTACTTTCATTTAAGATAAACATAATTAAATTAATACATTCATAACAAATAATCAATTTAAGTATTGATTTAAAAATAAATATTGATAATTTTGAGTTAACCATCACTCAAAATTATCAATATGAAGATAAAATACATAAGCATCATTTTTCTTACAGCATCTTCTCTATCTTACGCTCAACAGGTAAAAGATACGCTGACAAAAGAATCAAAAATAGACGAAGTAGCTATTACCGGAAGCCGGAACAAGAAAAGAACCGTCATCAATACTCCCGTTCCTATTGATGTTATAGATATCAAACAGGTAAGCCAATCTACGGGTCAGGTAGAAGTGAACCAGCTTTTACAGTTTTCTGCACCTTCCTTTAACTCTAACAAACAATCAGGATCAGATGGTGCTGATGCGGTAGACCCGGCTACACTAAGAGGACTCGGCCCGGATCAGACTCTTTTGCTCCTTAATGGAAAAAGATATCATCAATCTTCCCTGATTAACCTTTTCGGAACCAAAGGAAGAGGAAACACGGGATACGATATGAATACAATCCCTATTGGAGCCATTAAACGGGTAGAAGTTCTTCGTGATGGGGCTTCGGCTCAATATGGTTCAGATGCTATTGCCGGGGTTATCAACGTTATCCTTAATGATCGGGATAAAGGCTTTGAAGGAAATGCTTTCTATGGAATGAACCTTTTTAAAAGCCCGGGAAATAACGATGTGGTTTCAGATCATAAAGTGGATGGAATTACTTTTGATTTCAGCGGAAATCTAGGAACAAAAATTGGTAACAAAGGAGGTTTCGGAAATTTCACAGCAGAATTCATCAACAAAGATTACGCAATCAGAAACGCTAATCCTGATATTTACAATAATCCTCCTGCTCCTAGACAACGTTTCGGAGATGCAAAAGCACAAAATGTATATTTCTTCGGAAATATTGAACTTCCATTAACTGATGGGCTGAAATTTTATTCCCGTCAGGGCTTTTCACACAGAAATACCAAAGCCTATGCCTGGACAAGAACAGCAAATGATGATAAAAACATCCCCGGAATTTATCCTAATGGATTCGATCCCATTGAAAATACCAGCATTAGTGACTTCACCTTTGATAATGGTTTAAAATTTAAAGTAGCCAATTGGGATGTAGACTTTTATAATGCCTTTGGAAATAACAGATTTACTTATCAGATTGATCAAACCCTCAATGCAACTTTAGGTCTAAAATCTCCAACCAGTTTTAACGCCGGTGGACATTCTTTACTACAAAATACAACAGGTTTTAATGCAGTCAAACAGTTTAAAGTTCTTAAAGGATTAAATGTTGCTCTCGGATCAGAATTCAGATATGAAAAGTTTGAAATCATTAAAGGAGAAGAGTCTTCTTATGCAATGTATGATATTAATGGAAACATCGTTACTTCTAACACTCCAGAAAGTTTATTAGTTACAAATCCCATAAATGGAAATATCAGGCCCGGTGGATCACAAGGATTTCCGGGGTATTCTACTAACACAAACAAAAGCAGAAATAACTTTGCAGCCTACCTTGATACTGAACTTGATATTACAGAAAAATGGATGATCAGTGTAGCCGGAAGATTTGAGAATTATAATGATTTTGGAAGTACTTTAAATGGTAAGTTTGCTACGCGATATGCCATTACCCCACAATTCGCCTTCCGTGGATCTGTCTCTACTGGATTCAGAGCACCTTCTTTAGCTCAAAAATATTATAGTCAACAATTTACAAACTTTCAGGGTGGGCAGCTCGTTACGATTCAGCTGGCATCAAATGACAGTGATTTAGCAAGCAACCTTGGAATTGATCAGCTAAAGCAAGAGACATCAGTCAACGGAAGTGCAGGGTTTACTTTCAATACAGGAAAATTCACTGCTACAGTTGATGGTTATTATATCAGTGTAAAAAATAGAATTGTTTTAACCGGATACTTTCCTAAAGCTGAATTACCATCTGAACTCCAAACTCAATATCCTTATATAGATCAGGTACAATTTTTTGCTAACGCTATCGATACCCGAACCAAAGGGATTGATGTCATCCTGAGTTATAGTGAAAGTTTAGGTTCAGGAAAGTTAACGGCAACATTAGCCGTTAACTATAATGACATGGAAATTACCAAAGTTAATACCTCACCCAAATTACAAGGTAAAGAAGATGTCTATTTAAGTGCCAGAGAAAGAGCATTTATTCTTGCTTCTGCACCTAAAACCAAGATTAATCTCAACCTCAACTATAAGATCAAAAAATTCAATGCAAATCTTCAGCTGGTAAGATTTGATAAGGTTACATTAATTGGATATGATGATGCAGAACAGGTTTACAATCCTAAAATAACCACTGATGTCTCTTTTGGATATGAGATTTCAAATAACCTCAACTTTACGCTGGGAAGTAAAAATATATTCAACAGATACCCAACCTTACAAAAAACACAAGTAAGTGAAGGGAACACAGAAGCTGGTGGAATTTTTGACCCGGTACAGATGGGGTTTGCAGGGAGACAGGTCTTTGCCAGACTTAATTTTAAGTTTTAAAAAAAGCTAGAAGCAGGAAGAGGGAGGCTGGAAGTTTCTAATTGCCTTACCATCAATTAAAATCATTTAATAAAAAATTAGAGTTTTATTTTTCATGGCTGTAAAAACTTCCCTCTTACAGCCTTCTGCTTCCTTACAAAAATGGCCAGCTGAAAATTTTCAGCTGGCTTTTTTATTTCTTTGAAATCTTATACAGTTTTCCGCTATCCGTGACTGCATAGAGATTCCCATCCATACCGTCCAAAACATCTCTGAATCGTTCATGCTGATCTGCCAAAAGGCGTTCTTCGCCTACAACTTTATGATCTTTCATCACAATTCTGTTGATATGCTCACCACTCAGACATCCAATGAATAGATTTCCTTTCCATTCGTCTATATTTCCGGTATAAAAGGTAACTCCGCTTGGAGAAATTACAGGATCCCAATAATAAACAGGCTGCTCGGTGCCTTGTTTCTGGGTAATTCCGCTACCTACTTTAGCCCCAGAATATTCAATACCATAGGTGACATCTCCCCATCCGTAATTTTTCCCAGGTTGAATAAGATTGATTTCATCACCTCCTCTTGGTCCCATTTCCACATCCCAAAGGTTTCCGTTTGGATCCATAGCCAGCCCTTGGGGATTACGGACTCCATAAGCATAAATTTCAGGCTTATATCCCTGTTTCCCTATAAATGGATTTCCCGGAGCCGGTAGCCCATCCCTCGTTATTTTGATTATTTTACCTAGATAATTATCTGTTTTCTGAGCATAAGCCCTTGTAACTTTATCAGACCTTTCTCCTGTACTGACAAATAAATTTCCATCTTTATCAAAAACCAGCCTGCTGCCATAATGTTTATCTCCATCATAAGAGGGTTCTGCCCGGAAAATCACTTTCGACTCTGAAATCGTTTTGAGATCATCTGATAATTTTCCCTTAGCCACAGAGGTCAGGTTCCCTTTTTCAAAGGGTTCTGAAAAGCTGAAATAAATAATCGAGTTGGTTTTAAAATCAGGATCCAAAGCTACATCCAGCATTCCACCCTGCCCTCTTGCATCTACCTTTGGAAAACCTTCTATTTTTGTAATCTGTTTTCCTTCCTTGGAAACAACATTCATATGTCCCTTTTTATCTGTAATGAGGAATCTTCCATCTGGTAAATTAATTATTCCCCAAGGTCTCCCGAGATCTTTATTCAGTATCTCTACACTATAGGCAGTATTTGTTTTCACCGCCTTTATCCTTGTCTGCCCCTTAAATGCTGGCTGGTATTCAGAATTAGGTTTTTCTGTCTCTACACTGACGTCATTTCCGGTCTGTTGCGCCTGTGCATTGTTCTTCTTACATGAAGATAAAGTAAGAAAAAGAATGAGCGCAGGAATATAAAATTGATTGATTTTCATGATATTACGATTAGATGTTTGAAAATGAATGGAAAAATAATGCCATACACAATGTACTACAGCTTTAATAAAATACATATGTGACTGACAAGTAGAATATTCATCATCAAAACTTTATCATGCCTAATAATTTCTTTCGTATTTTTGTTCTATACATTCTTTTCTTATGGATTTTAAGCTTCAATCAGAATATAAACCCACCGGGGATCAGCCCCAAGCCATTGATAAATTAACTGCAGGAATAGAGATTGGTGAAAAATACCAGACTCTACTTGGGGTAACTGGATCCGGAAAAACCTTTACGGTTGCCAATGTTGTTCAGAACGTTCAACGTCCTACTTTGGTTCTGGCTCATAATAAAACGCTGGCCGCACAGCTTTTCATGGAGTTTAAGGAATTCTTTCCGGAAAATGCCGTGGAGTACTTTGTGAGTTACTATGACTACTATCAGCCGGAAGCTTATATTGCTACCACCGGAACTTATATTGAAAAAGACCTGAGCATCAATGAAGAAGTTGAAAAATTACGTCTTTCTGCTACCGCAAGTCTTCTTTCAGGGAGAAGAGACGTTTTGATTGTGGCTTCTGTTTCCTGTATTTATGGTATTGGGAATCCTACGGAATTTCACAAATCATTAATTTCTATTGCTATTGGTGAAAAAGTTACGAGAACGGCGCTACTCCATTCCTTAGTTAATGCTTTATATGCACGAACTTTGAATGAATTTCAAAGAGGAACGTTTCGTGTAAAAGGAGATGTCATTGATGTTTTTCCGGCCTATGCAGATAACGCGATCAGAATTCAGTTTTTTGGAGATGAAATTGAAAAAATTCAAAGCTTTGATCCTATATCCGGGAATGTAGAAGATAATTTTGATCAAATACAGATTTATCCTGCTAATCTTTTCGTGACCTCAAAAGAGACTTTAAACGGAGCGATTAAAGATATTCAGGATGATATGCTGAAACAGGTTGATTTCTTTAGCTCTATAGGAAAACCCCTGGAAGCAAAACGCCTTCAGGAAAGAACAGAGCTGGATCTTGAAATGATAAAAGAACTGGGCTACTGCTCAGGGATTGAAAACTATTCCCGATACCTTGACGGCAGACTTCCCGGCACCCGACCTTTCTGCCTGATTGATTATTTCCCTAAGGACTTCCTAATGGTAATAGACGAAAGCCACGTAACAGTTCCTCAGGTTCATGCCATGTATGGTGGTGACCGAAGCAGAAAGGAATCTTTGGTGGAATATGGTTTCAGGCTTCCTGCAGCTATGGACAACAGACCTTTAAAGTTTGAGGAATTTGAAGCCATACAGAACCAAGTGATCTATGTTTCTGCTACGCCGGCAGATTATGAACTGGAAAGAACAGGAGGTGCTTATATTGAACAGATTATCCGTCCAACAGGACTTCTTGACCCTATTATTGAAGTAAGACCCAGCTTAAATCAGATTGATGATTTAATGGAAGAAATCCAAAAAAGAGCTGATGCTGATGAAAGGGTTTTGGTGACCACCTTGACCAAGAAAATGGCAGAGGAATTAACCAAATATTTTACAAAATTCGGAATCAGAACACGATATATTCACTCGGATGTTGAAACCCTGGAACGAATTCAGATTATGCAAGATCTGCGTTTAGGGCTTTTTGATGTCTTAATCGGAGTAAACTTATTAAGAGAGGGCCTAGACTTACCGGAAGTTTCTTTAGTAGCTATTCTGGATGCTGACAAAGAAGGAATGTTGAGAAGCAGAAGATCCATGATACAGACGGTAGGACGTGCTGCAAGGAATATCAACGGGAAAGCGATTATGTATGCCGATAAAATTACCAAATCTATGCAGGCCACATTGGATGAAACCGAATACCGCCGTGCAAAACAGATGAAGTACAATGAAGACAATGGCATGGTACCAAAAGCTCTGAATAAAAAGATCTCTGAAAATCTGGTTGGAAGAAGCAAAGATTTCCCTGATGAAAAGTACACTCAGAAAGAAATCCTTCAAAAGGTCGCTGAAGTTAAAGCTACCTATGCCAGTGAAGATGTTGAAAAAATAATCGAACAGAAGCAGAAAGAAATGGAAGCAGCGGCTAAAAGCCTCGACTTTATTAAAGCGGCTAAGCTAAGGGATGAAATTGCAGCTTTAAAAAATTAAAAATATCTAATAAAAACAGTCTCGGCGGCTTCTTCGAAGCCGCCGAGACTTTATCTCAAAAAGAGAATGTTTTTATTTTTACAACCCATTTCTTACAGAAGCTCTGATGGGTATTAACAGCTCCATCAATCCATTTATTTTGATCTCATAGATTGTTGAAAGCTGCATTCCCAGCTTTCCTTTAGGCATTCCACTTCGGTGAAACCATTCAAGGTAACTGATAGGAAGATCTGCTAAAACTGTTCCTTCGTATTTACCAAACGGCATTTTTACTACACAGATCTCTTTTAATATTTCCGGATTTATTCCCTCCACTTTTATATAATTAAATCAATTTATCATTTACATCAGCATTATTAGATAATTCCAGATCAGGAGGAGCATTCTCATCCGTAAACTCATTGCTGTATACCTGTATCAAAAGAATGGTTAATGAGATCAGAATAGGACCAAAAATAAGCCCCATAAAGCCAAACAGGTTCATTCCCATGATAATTCCAAAAACAGTATTCAGAGGATGGATATTTTCAAGTTTCTTTAAAAGGGTAAAACGAAGCAGATTATCTGTAAGTCCCACCACCACTACACAGTAAATGGCAAGGCCAATTCCTTGCACAGTATTTCCTTCCGCAATCATAAAGATACAAACAGGAACATAAACAATAGCAGTTCCCACAACCGGAATAACAGAAGCTATGGCCGTTAAAGCAAAAAGTAGAACTGCTCCGGGAGCTCCGAATATCAAATATCCGATAAGAGACACAATACCCTGGCCAATAGCAACTACAGGAATCCCTATCGCATTCGCCATAATCAGCTTTCTCAGCTTTTCGCCTAACAAGGAAACGTTTGATCGCTTTAAAGGTGCCGAATTGGTAAGACACCTCTCAAACAGCCTTGGTTTATCCAACATAAAATAGAGAATAAAATACATGGACATCACTACCGTAAGGGTATTGAATGTTCCACTTAACGCTGAAGTTGAGGATTTCCCTACAAAATTCTTCAGCTTATTCATATTTTCTTGGCTTAGAATATCAAAACCTGTTTTTGATTCGACATAAGAATGTATTTTATCTAAAAATACATTGAACTTGTCCATATAAGCCTGCGCATTCGCTAATTTAGCAATAATTAAATCAGCGATAAAATAAATAGGCAGGATCAGAATGATAAGACTCGCCAGCATTAATACAAAAGCGGCAAGAGAAGATTTCCACTTCTTTTCTTCCTGAAGATAGAAGTTATACTTTCTACAGACTACATAAATGGTAATAGCTCCTAAAACTGATGGAATAAACAATGCAAGATTAAAGCAGATCAAACCCGCCATCACCAAAATAATGATGAGCAAAGAAATCTGCTTTATGGCAACACTGCTTATTTGATTGTCTTTATTCATCAAGTATTATTTTATCTTATTGTTTGGTATACATGATCTGTCTTGGCTTTCCAACAAAGGCACAATAGGCAGAATACATTACGATCATAATGAACGGAGCGGTTAAAATAAGCCCGATTCCACATAGAATGACCCCTGCCATTGAGATTAAAAGCCCCAGAAAACTTACACCTAAAAATGTTCCGTAATTCTCTTTGGCCATATTGAATGATTTGCTTAAAGCATCAATAGCTGATGAATTTTCAAACAATAAAATTGGATATCCTAATAAAAGAAAAGGATAAATGAAAAAGAATGGAATGAAGCAAAGCGTCAATGCAACAGAAGAAATAATCCCTGAAAGAAAACTGTATATCAGTATATTAACAAAATTCTGACGATATCCAATAAAAAGGTCAGAAAACTCAATTGGATTTTTAGTATTAAATTTATTCACCATGTAAATCAAACCTACGTAAAGAGGTGTTAGTAACAGTAAAAAAAGACTGGAGAATGTCATATACATTGAAAATCCAGGAGTTTCCCAGTATCTAAAGTTCCCATAATCACCTGAAGTTTGCATTTCTTCCATGATGGCAGCAGAATTGAAGCCGGTAACACTTTGGATAATAAACCCTCCAACAATATAAATTATCATGGCCACAATGGCGTACCCAAAAACACCTTTATACATTTCAAAGGCATGCGAGATGATTGATCCTGTTTCCTTATTGGGAACAGAACCTTGCTGATCAAATTCGTTAAATTCAGACATAGTTTAAATATTTTAATGATTTTACCAAATTTAACTTTTTTTGATAAAAAAACATATTAAACCTGGTTGAATTTTAGCTTTTTTCCGAAAATATTGTTTTATACAATGAATAAATCATAGCATTCCAGAAAGGAAACGTGAAAAGCCCACCAATTAAAAACAAACTGAAACCCAAATATTTAAATAAAACAGCAACGAATACACATACCATGATTTCTACAAAATACATTCTTAGGGCTTTAAAATTCAAAGAAATAGCTTCAAATATCCTTTTATTGGTAAAAAACATGAGTGGTGCAACAAATACCGTTACCGCTACCCAGATAATTGCCAGAAGGATTGTAGGAACCGTTAGTCTGTAGATCATGAACCAGAAAAGATAATATCCCAGATATTTAAAAAAGTTTATTCCGTTATAGCCTACAAATAAATCTCCAAGTTCAATTTTTTCATTAAGGTCAAGTTTTCTGAAAATCTGGAACATTCCAAGGTTCAGAGGATACAGAAATGCTGTGGTGGCCCAAATCGCAAGTGTAAACATCTGGTAGCCTTCTGTAGCACTTAATTCCGCGATTTTCTCCATATACGCCTTTGTTCCTTCTTTTAAAGCTTCTGTCAATACTTGATTTTGCTCCCATATTCCATACCAGTTCCCGAAGAAGAACAGGGAAGTAAGAAAGATTCCAAAAAAAATCATTGAAAACATCAACTGAAAAACCAGTGTTTTATTCCAGTAGAAAAAAGCCTGCTTCAATATAAAATCAATTCCTGGTTTCTGAGGATATTTACTCTGCATCATAAAAATTTTATGCAAAAGTAAACATCAATAATTATTTTTGCCGAATGTTTTCAGTGAATCATCAAAAATTTATAGAAATGGACGAACTCTCTCTTCAGAAGGTTCCCTATTTCTTTGTTATCGATTTCCTCTCAGAGAATGTCGAAATCTATCGGGAAAACGAGACTGAAAAATCAGGCTTACTAATTGATTTTGAGGCATTTTCAAACTCAAAAGAAGAATATAATCTTGATAAAAAAATAGAATGGAACTCCTTTCCGGAAACCCTGGAAAGCTTTAAAATAGGGTTTGATAAAGTTCAAAAAAATATTCGTCTCGGGAATTCTTATCTGGTAAACTATACCCGGAGAACCGAAATTGAGACCAATTTAAGCCTTAAAGAAATTTTTTATCACTCTGAAGCTAAATACAAGGTTTTTTATAAAGATTTTTTTGTATTTTTTTCTCCTGAAACTTTTGTGAAGATTATTGACGGAAAAATTTTAACCTACCCTATGAAAGGTACTATTGATGCCTCCATAGAAAATGCAGCAGAAATCCTGAAGAATGACCCCAAGGAAAAAGCCGAGCATTATACGGTAGTAGATTTACTCCGCAATGACCTGAGTATGGTTGCAGATGATGTACGTGTAGATCAGTTTCAACATATCGACTTCCTCAAAACCCGGCAGAAAGATTTATATGCCATGAGTTCAGAAATTTCAGGAATAGTAAAGCCTGAATTTGATGGGAAAGTAGGAAGTATTATGCAGAAGCTTCTTCCTGCAGGTTCTATTTTGGGAGCTCCAAAACCTAAAACCTTAGAAATAATTCAGGAAGCAGAAGGTTATAACAGAGGATACTACACAGGTGTTTGTGGCTGGTTCGACGGTAAAAATGTCGACAGCTGTGTAATGATACGTTTTATTGAAAAAGAGGATGATAAACTCTATTTCAAAAGCGGAGGCGGTATAACGCATATGAGTAAATTAGAAGACGAATATCAGGAAATGAAAAATAAAATCTATGTCCCAATTCATTGAAAGCATTAAGGTAGAAGATCAGGAAGTTTTTTTATTAGACCTCCATCAAAAACGTGTTAATCAAACATTTTCCCACTTTGGAAAAGAGGGATCTATTGACCTGGCCAAAATCTACAAAAACCTGCAGCATGATGAAGATGGACTTTTCAAGCTGAGAATTTCTTATGATCTGGATAAAAAGGTTCGGACTCAAATGATTCCTTATGCTATTCCTGAAATTCAGGATTTCCAACTGGTGGAAAATAACAGCTTCGATTACTCGTTCAAATTTGAAGACCGTAGGGAACTGGATAAGATGAAAATGAAGTCTAAGGCTGAGGAAATCATCATTGTCAAGAATAATCACATCACCGATACCTCTTTCTCCAATCTTTTATTTTTAAAAGGCAAGGATTGGTTTACCCCAAATTCTTTTCTTCTGAATGGAGTTCAAAGACAGCATCTTTTAAAACAGAAAAAAATAAAAGAGGCTGAAATTACCTTACAAAATATAAAGCAATTCA
This sequence comes from Chryseobacterium sp. StRB126, assembly GCF_000829375.1. Classification (NCBI taxonomy): domain Bacteria; kingdom Pseudomonadati; phylum Bacteroidota; class Flavobacteriia; order Flavobacteriales; family Weeksellaceae; genus Chryseobacterium; species Chryseobacterium sp. StRB126. The sequence goes on along the minus strand of NZ_AP014624.1, from coordinate 803,912 downwards.
GCCACTTTCAACTCATCAACGCTTTAAACGATTTTGATGATATGTTTATCTATCCTATTGACAGAATCAAAAATCTGCCGGGAAATGAAGAATATCTAGATCTTTAGTTCTCTTTCATGAAATTAAAGTAAGCCTTCTGAACATCAGCACTGTTCTTCCCGTAAGTATTCACCTCCAGAATTTTTGGTTGTGCATCAGGCTTGAAGAAATTCTCCATTACTCGATCTAATGTAAGATCATCTTCCACTTTGATGTAAGAGAATCCAAAGTGTTTTGCCAGATGCTCAGCATTTTTACGGTGTTTGGTTGCAATGAACTCATCCAGTGTATTCGGATTGGCATTTCCTGGTCCAGGAATGATTTTAAAGATGTTTCCTTCTCCGTTGTTGAAGATGATAATTCTTACAAAAGGAGGGATATATTGGTTCCAAAGGCCATTGATATCATAGAAGAAGCTTAAATCACCGGTAATCAATAAGGTAGGATTTACATTCTTAATCGCAAAGCCCATTGCTGTAGAAGTTGAGCCATCAATACCACTGGTTCCTCTGTTGCAATATATTTTTCTTTTACCAAAATCAAACAGCTGTGCATATCTTATGGCTGAAGAGTTTGCAAAATGAATATTATAATTTTCAGGAACCGTTTGTGAGGCTTTATTGAAAAAATAAAAATCTGAGAATTCAACGGCATTTAAAAACTGTTGGTGCTTCGCATCTTTTTTATCTCTCAGAACATCCCAAAGATTGAAATAAGGTCTTGGTTCCAGATTAATAAATTTCAACAATTTAGAAAAGAATACTTCCGGTTTTACTTCTATTTTTTCTGTCAAAGAGAAATAAGTATCCGGCTGCCAAACTTCATCCAAATGCCAGTGCTGTTTTGGTCTCGCACTTCTCAGGAACTGCTTTACTTTTTTAGACACCACATTCTGCCCTACGGTAATCAACAGATCCGGAGCATAGGTTTTAAAATCTTCTTCTGTAAAGTTGAAAATATAACGGTCTATATGTCTGAAAAATTTCTCATGATACAAATTGGAATTCGCTTCACTCAATACAACAACAGAATGGTTTTTAACCAATTGTGTTAACTGATTTTCCAATTCCGGGCTATAATCTCTTGTCCCTACCAATAACATAATTCTTTGAGAAGTATGCCATTCTGCAATCAGATTGGAGGGGATCTCATAGTCTTTATGCTTAATTGTTTTTTCAACCGTCGGGAAGGTTGGAAGTTCTGATACCAATTCATATAATGGCTCTTCCAAAGGAATATTGATATGTACCGGCCCCTGCTTTTCAAAACAAAGCTCGATAGCCTTTTTAATAATATCGAAATTAACATCTTCTGCATTCTCTTTACTGTCTTCCAGCAATTGGAAGTCCCCGTAAGAATGCTGATGAAAAACATCCTTTTGTCTGATCGTCTGCCCATCAAAAATATCAACAAAATCCGTAGGTCTGTCAGCTGTTAAAACCAAAAGCGGAATATTCTGATAAAAAGCTTCTGTAATGGCAGGATAGTAATTAACCACCGCAGATCCGCTGGTACAGGTAATTGCTGTTGGTTTTTTCTCACTCTTAGCCATTCCCATTGCCACGAAGGCAGCACTTCTTTCATCTACTATACTGTAACAATTGAAGCTGTCTATTTCTGAAAAATGAATCGCTAAAGGAGCATTCCTTGATCCTGGTGAAATGACAACATCTGCAATTCCGTACTGCTGAAGAAGATGTGCAAGTATTTGGATACTTCTCTTAGAAGAATATTTTTTCATACAGCAAATTTAACTTATAAATAATGATTTTAAAATCATTTAATTTAAAAAAAATGTAATTTTGCTATTCGTAAATTTCTAAAAATGGATAAAATACCTAGTGTAGACCTGCGTGATTTCCTTTCGGACAACCCGGAACGCAAACAGAAATTTGTAAATGAAATCGGAAAAGCTTATGAAGAAATTGGTTTTGTAGCCTTAAAAGGCCACTTTCTTGATGACAACCTTGTAGAAGATTTATATGGAGAGGTAAAAAACTTTTTTGACCAACCAGTGGAAACGAAACAGAAGTATGAGATTCCAGGAATTGGAGGGCAGAGAGGGTATGTAGGATTCGGTAAAGAAACTGCAAAAGGTTTCAAAAAAGGAGACTTAAAAGAATTTTGGCACTTTGGGCAGTATCTAGCTGATGATTCAAAATACAAAGCTGAGTATCCAGACAATGTCATCGTTGATGAACTTCCAAAATTCAACGAAGTAGGTAAAGAAGCCTTCCAGATGCTTGAAAAAACGGGACAGTATGTTTTAAGAGCATTAGCTTTACACCTTGGTTTAGATGAATTCTATTTTGACGATAAAATCGCAGAAGGAAACTCAATCTTAAGACCTATTCACTACCCACCAATCACTGAAGAACCGGATGATGCGGTAAGAGCAGCAGCTCACGGAGATATTAACCTTATTACTCTTTTAATGGGAGCACAGGGGAAAGGTCTTCAGGTTCAGAACCATAACGGAGAATGGATTGATGCGATCGCAGAACCGGATGAATTGATGATTAACGTTGGTGATATGCTATCAAGACATACCAACAACAAATTGAAATCTACAATTCACAGAGTGGTAAACCCGCCAAGAGAATTATGGAGCACTTCAAGATTTTCAATTCCTTTCTTTATGCACCCAGTGAGTGCCATGTCATTAAACGCTCTTGACAACTGTGTAGACGAAAACAATCCAAAGTTATACGAAGACACTACAGCAGGAGAATTCTTACATGAAAGATTGATAGAACTAGGCTTGATTAAGAAATAATATCAATATAACGATATGAAATCGGCTGTCTCAAATGAGACAGCCGATTTTTATATCATTAATTAAAAATTTTTTACATAAATTTACATTACTATCAAATTTTTAATTAAAACCATATGAAAAATTTAAAAAAACTAAGAAAAGACCAATTGAAAGGTATTGCTGGAGGAGCTAAACTTCCCATTATTGAATACTGCATGTACTATTGTAATGGCACAGTCATTTGTGCAGCTTGCAGTGATGATTTCCAATGCCCTGTTACAGGAGGAGAAATAATGTAAATCTATTATGAAAAGGCAATTATACCGTTTCTTCTGAAACGGTATTTTATTTTTCAGCACCCAGTATCTGAAACAAAATAAAAATCTCATAAACAAACACTTAAGAATATTTTCATATCTTTATTTAAACCAAAATCAAATTATATGAAAAATTTAAAGAAATTAAGTAAAGACAAATTGAAAACCATTTCAGGAGGAATAAGCTATCCTTTTCCTGGAGACTGTTTCTAAGTGTGTAGTGATGGGATACAGTATAAAGCACTATGCAGAATGGAATTCATCTGCCCTGATGGTGAACAGCCTATTATTTACTAAAACAAAAAAACGTCTCTTCGAGGCGTTTTTTAATATAATTTAATCAAACAGTCTCAACTGCTGATCTTTTGTTCCAGTAAAATTAGCTGTTGACAGTTTTGGAAATTCCTTGCCGTCAAAAAACTTTTTTCGACCTATTTTAAAGGTCGTATGAATCATTTCAGCAATGTTTCCCTCCCCTCTCTGTCTCTCAAAATATCTTTTATCACCAAGCTTTCCTCCACGCATAGAACGGATAAGATTCAACACTTTCTGTGCCCTATCCGGAAAATGAGTTTCAATCCAATTGACAAAAACAGGTTCTACGGTATCATTCAATCTAACCAGAGTGTATCCAAACCCAAGCGCTCCGGCATCAGAAATAGATTTTAAAATATTCAAAGGTTCATCACTATTCAGCCCTGGGATAATAGGAGCTACCATTACATGAACAGGAATTTTATTTTCAGAAAGAATTTCAATTGCTTTTAATTTATTGGAAGCTGAACTCGTCCTTGGTTCCATTTTTCGTCTTAGCTCCTCATTGATCGTAGGAATACTTAAAGAAACTGAAACAAGATTTTGCTCAGCCATGGGTTTTAGAATATCCAAATCCCTTAGTACCATTGCGTTTTTTGTCAGAATATTGACAGGATGTCTGTAATCAAGACAAACCTGCAGGAGTTTTCTGGTTATTTCAAATTGCCTTTCAGCCGGCTGATAACAATCTGTGTTTCCTGAAAGCAAAATAGGCGCAGCTTTATAGCCTCTTTTCTGAAAAAACTTTTCCAGCAGTTCAGGAGCATTTTTCTTCACCATGATCTTTCTTTCAAAATCAATTCCGGCACTATAGCCCCAATATTCATGGGTAGGTCTGGCAAAGCAATAAGAGCAACCATGCTCACACCCCTGGTAAGGATTCATAGAATATTCCATCGGAAGATCTTCGCTTTTCACCTGATTAACTATCGTTTTGGGAAAGACTTCGGTAAAAGAGGTTTTAACGGTTTCGAAATCTTCAGGTTCAGGTTCATAAGTATACCTGTCAAAACGGTTGATAACGTTTCGCTGAGCTCCCTGACCTTTTATGAAATTTTCGTTTGACATTCTGATGTAAAATTAGAATGGATTTTTTATAAAATAATGAACTTTAACATTTAAGTTTTCCACAAAAAAATCCAACACTTTCAAAAGCGTTGGATTTAAACATAATTTAATATATTTTTTTACTACTTCAGCGCGTAAAATTCCACTCCGTGTGTTTCATCGTCGTGGTTCTTTTCATCAAAGTGTCTGTGATAATCTGAATAATTATCACTATATTTTTTATCTTTTTTAGTCAAAATTTTCTTGATACTTATTAAACTTAATACTGCCAAAAGACCAACTCCCCCTGCCAGTAAAACTCCAACTTCTTTTTTCATATTTTCTTTGATTTATTGTGATGAGTATTGCAAAAAGTGTACCTATTTTCTTTTTCCGAATTATAAATTTTGTTAACATTAAACTCTATTTTTAAGAAAATTATAATCCATTATTTTTCTTATCTTTAGAAAAGCAATGGTTTAATTATTGTACTTATCAACAAAAATATTATTATGGAAAATCCAGAAAACATCGATCAAATGACCACTTTAAGCCAGGTCATGAACAAACTCTCTGAGAGAGGGATAAAGAGAGAATTCAGAATGAATGAAAACTGTGAGATGAAATTTGAGAATTCTGAAAAACTTTATACTCCTTCTGACCTGACTATTTTAAAAACATACCGTTTTGAAGGGGACAGTAACCCGGATGACAATGCCGTATTATATGTGGTAAAGGATGATGCCGGAAACCGCGGAATGATTATCGATTCTTATGGAGCCGACAGCAATTATTCCGGAGATAAATTTGATAAATTTCTGAGAGATATCCCAGTTCACGAAAGTGACGAATTCAATTTTTAAGTATTGAAAGGCAATATTAATTTTTTAAACCATTAAGACTCTTTTAAATTAAAATAAATTTGATTTCGTACCAACTGTAAAGATATGTTTATCATTACACTTTAATGGTTTAAAAAATTATTTCTCTTCAGTATTATCTTTCTTTTTAAAAATACCATTTAAGAAACCTTTCTTCTCTTTTTTTTCTTCCTGGGGTCGAGAAGTATGCTTTTTCTGTTTGATTTCCTCTTTAATGTCTTTTACAGACTGTTTCATTTCTTTCACTGATGAAACTGCGTTTTTAACTTTCTGTTCAGTTTTTTCAACATTTTTTCCAATAAGAGTTTTCTTCAGCCCCTGTTGAATTCCCTTCCAAAAAAGGTTAAAGAAGGATTTCGTAGGATCACGTTCCACATTTTCTACCGTCACCGATTCCGGATAGTTCCCAGAGTTCGATTTTAAGAAAACATTAGCCACCGCCGTTAAAAAGCCTTTCTTTTCATGGTTCTCTTTATTTAATACCGCAATCTTTAAATCTTTATGCTTTAAATTAAATGTTCCGTGCAATCCGGCAGGGTTTCCTTTAAAATTAAACAGCATTTCCTGAATGATTCCCGCAGTAGCTGTTACGTGCAGATAAGGCCTGATAAATGGGTTGATTCCATTTGCGGGAAGATTGGAGGTCTTTCCTGAAATCATAAAGACATCATGTTGATCTGCAACATCAAAACTCCAATTCACAGAAAGTGGTGATAAATTCATGAATGAACAGTTAATATTAATATCCACTTTGGTAGGCTTTCCTTTTGCTTTCGCAGAGTTAAGGTTTTTGACATTCATATTAAAGTTACTGAATGTGAGTTTACCCGGGCCCATACTTTCGGGAGTATCTTCCTCGTATACCAAAACAGAATTCTTCAGATCCAGAGTATTGATATTCATAGGAATTTTAATAGAACGAAGTAATTTGGAATATAAAGGCTTAATCTTCGGATCGTCCTTTGGAATTTTACTCCTGAAAATATTAGCATCTGCAGATTGAATCTCTACATGTGAAGCATTAATGAACTGATGATCTGAAAACAAATCCCAATCGCCTTCAGCAATTACCTGACCAGCCTTCAAATCATACAGGTCTCTCTCCACAGGTATCATTTTGATAAACTGATTTCTCGAAACGAGAGGCTTCATTACAAAATTATTGATCTGGATTTTATTTTTATTCAGCTTTAAAAGCCCAAGACTAATATTATAAAACTGAGTTTTATAAGCAAAATTACGGGTAGTGAGAAAATAGTCTTTTATGGTAAAGGAAAGCCCTTGGTTATTTGTTTTAGGACTTATTTCAACACCGTTTACAGTAGCATTCAAGTCATGAAAAGCCAATGGTTCTTTTCCTTTATCATAAATAAGGTTCGAGTTCTTCAAAGAGACTTTTCTTACAATGACAGACTGTAAAATTCCGGAATTGGTATTTTTCTTTTGCTTATTCTCTCCTGCCTTTATCATTCCGTTTGCATTTTCAATCAGAATGTCTTTAACATCAAGATTCAGCTTTTTATTAATGAATTCCAGCTTATTGATATTAAATGCAATATGGCTGGATTTTAAATCCATTGTCGTTTTTCCGCTGGCTTGAGAACCCGGAGTGAATGAAAGATCTCGGATTTCTCCATTAGTAGGTTTTAAAGCAATACTTTTAATTGCAATATTCTGATGATCAGCATACACGATATCTTTTCCAGAGAATATAAAATCTTTATATCTAACCGGAATCACCTGTTCAGCAGTTTCTTTATTAAATATAAACTGATTGATATTTAAATTCAGGTTTCCTACAGATAAGAGCCTGCTTCCGTCAGCCTTGTTAATTTGAGTTACAGCATTTTTAAGCTTTATGTTCTCCAAATTAACTTCAAAGTCCGGTTTCTTCTTTTCTTTTTGAGCATTTTTCACACCGGTATTGTAGACCGTAAAAACCGGGGTTTGAAAATCTGCATCAGAAAGAGAAACTTTATTTTTATTTAAAACAACATCCTTAAATTCCATTTTGGGAATGGTAAATTCAAAAAGCTGAGTTTTTTGAGGATAAAACCTTTTAAACTGAGCAAAAGACAAGAGCGGAATCAGTTTAAAATTCTCAACAGCCATCTGCCCATCCGTTGTATTGATGGAACTAATAGTAACAGCATATACATCTGCCGGTCTGAAAAAGAAGTTTTCCCCTTTAATACTGTACCTGTCAAAAACAATGGGCAGCTTATCTTCTACAGATTCTTCCGTCATCTGCAGGTTTTCTACCAACAGATCCAGCTGTTGTACCGATAAAAGCTTCTGCTTGGTAGGTTTGAAAACAGTAATCTTGCCATCATTGATCCTGATATTTTCAAATGAGATGGGATTTCTTTTTTTTCCTGGTTTTTGGTCTGCTGGTTTTGCCAGGATGATATTTAGATTCGGTTTTGCCAGCAATAAATCAGATGAACTTATTATTTTATTGAAAATAGCATCGTAAATCCCAAAACGACTGACCTTTAATGTATCAACAGTTCCCTGAATCCCAATAACATTGATATTTTGCGGATCTTTACTGTTCACAGAAATTCCTGTTGCCAGAATGTTTCCGGTGCTAAGATCCACATCCAGACTTTTATACGAAACTTTATAAGCCGTATTATTTCTGATGTATTCCGGAAGCTGGGTTTTAAGCCAAAAATTCAACCCGAAATTCGCTGCAAGAAGAAGTCCTGCCAGGATTCCGAAACTGATTAATAGTCTTTTAACCCATTTTTTCATACTTACACATTTTGATATTCAGTATTCTCTTTATAAGCTTTCTTTGAAATTTCTTTTATAACTTTTCCTGCTAAGCTTATTTCGTAAAATTTTCCTTCTTTTCTAGCATAAATACTGTTAGCCTTTTCACTATATCCATATCCAAAAGAAACGGCTGGTTTGATTTCATCAAAAATAAAAGGACATAATTCTTTATTATTAGTATCTAAAATACCTGATTTACCATTTCTGCAAGCAAAAATAACACCTCCCCTCTGAATAAACTGATCATAAACCGGCAAAATTATAGTCTTAAATGTCTCATATTCTATTAAACCATGCTTACCTTTTTTTACGACAAAATGCCTTTTTTCGGGTCCATATTCTACCCAATTTGATATTTCATCATATTCTAACGGCAGCAATACTTTATTCTTAATATCAACAACTCCGAACTTTTTATTTTTAGATGCAATGAACTTTTGATGGTTATAATGAATCGGTACAAGAGTATCATATCCAAATAATATAGGTTTATTCTCTATGTCTATAACTTTATGATCTCCAATAAATAATTGAGTATCATCATCAAGCTCATATAAGTCTTTATACTGAAAAGGAATTTTTACTTTTCCATTTTCATCCAATAAACCAGTTTTCCCATTTTTTCTTCCATAAATAAAACCACTCTTCTGTTTTTGAAGATCTTCGTATTCAAAAGGAATCACAATATTTCCACCCCAATGCACCATTCCATATTGTCCTTTCAAATTTTTAAATATAAGATTTGGTGTAGAAACTGAAAAGTCATTAGAAACCTGTTCATATGATTCTCCTATCTTTTTCAGGTCTTTATTATAAATATGAAATATCTTTCCTTTTTTTGCATTATAATACTCCGAAGAATTATGATTTGTATCAAAATATCCTATCCAATCATATTCTATAGGAACTTTGGCAGATCCGTCCGGCTTTATAATTCCATATTTCCCATTTCTTTTAATAATGGCATTTTTATAAGTATCAAATACAGAAGCGGAATCATATTTATTGTTGGAAAATGCAGGTTCCAATTTTTCATTGATAAAACAATATTCTTTACCATTCCGCACTAATGCAGCCCCATTTTTAAAAAAGGTTGTTTCTCCTCTTTTAAAGACATCCTTTGAAAAATCTTCGTTCCATGATCTGTAAACATCGTCAAAAATAAAATCTGAAAGCTGTTTTCCTTTTCTATCAAAGAACGCCCATTTTTTATCTTTCTCAGCAATGACAAGGTTATCCATTTGCTCAGATCTTACATTGTTATAAATAATCGGGACTACAACTTCCCCTTTCATATTAATAAATCCGGATTTATGATTCTTTTTGACTTCACAAAGACCAGTCTGTGTAAAATAGTCAACATCATCATACAATAGAGGAATCACTATTTTTCCATCTTCGTTGATAAAACCCCATTTATTTTTTATTCTGACTGCAGCACGACCAAATGAAAAAATCCTCACTTCATCATAATTTGCTGCTAACTTTAAATTTCGGGTCGTTATAAAAAATTTTTCTTTCCCTTTTTCCGCATAAGCCAATCCATTTTCAAATGGGTTGAGAAAATCATATTGAACAGGAATTTGCACAATACTATCGCTATTGATGAACCCCCATTTTCCCTCTTTATTTTTTATCCGAATCCAACCTGTTTCGGTATCATGTTCCAAGAAAGAAATATCCTTTTTGGAAATGGAATGATTACAACTCAGACATAATACAACTACTAAGAGATATAAAAGTTTATACATATTAATTTTCAATACCTAGCTCTATCACATAGCCTTCATGTCCTCTTACATTGATAAAGTTTCCGCCTTCAAATCCAAGATACTGTCCTTTTATTCCAGTTAGTTTTCCGGTAAATTCCGGTTTCTTATCTAATGTAAATGAAGTTACTTTCTCTGGTTTTTCAAATGGATAATCAAATGCCCAAAGTTCTTCTCCTTCACTGTAGAACGTCTGGAATTCCTTTGGAAAATATTCTTTGATCTTTTGTCTGAAGTCTGCAAGATCTACTTCTCCTTCAAAGTCATCCTGAAGCATTTTTCTCCAGTTGGTTTTATCTGCTAAATGTTCTTTTAGGGCAACTTCTATCATTCCCGCTTCATAACGGTTTTCAGTTCTTGCAATAGGCAAAGCAAAAGTAGCTCCCTGATCGATCCATCTTGTAGGAATCTGAGTATTTCTGGTCACCCCAACTTTTACATCTCCTGTATATGCCAGATATACGGTGTGAGGCTGAAGCTGAATTTCTTTTTCTACTTCCAGATCACGTTCTGCAACTCCTAAATGTGCTGTTGAAAGCTCCGGACGGATAATGGTCTCACTTGCATACGGGCTTTCAAAAAAACAGCTTTTACAGAAACCCATCCTATAAATAGGCTTATTTTCACCACAGTTTACGCATTGAAACCCTATATGCTTAATGCTTAATTCTTTTCCCAGCAACTCATTGATATGAATCAGATCTCCTGAAAGATTCAGATAATATTGGATGGGTTTAGCATCATAGCTTATCATTTTTAAAATTTGCCCTTGAAACTGCATATTATATTTATATTACTTTTTTACGTAAATTTAATGATTATATTTTTCAAAAAGTAAAATTTATATTTTTGTATTCATAAAAAAACATTGATGATTTATCTTGTAACAGGCGGTAGCGGGTTCATAGGTTCCCATTTAGTTGAACAATTATTAAGAAATGGACATTCTGTCATAAACATTGACAATTTTGATGATTTCTATAGCTATCAGACAAAAATTAAAAATACTTTAGAGTCTATTGGTAAAATTTCGGATTTTGATTTCTCTGATAAAGAGACTGATATTCAACGTCTGGTTTCTCTCTCTGCATCTGATAAATATTCACTCTACTATCAGGATATCAGAGATAAAAAAGGACTTGAAGACATTTTCAAAAACCATTCTATTGATATGGTGATTCATTTGGCAGCATTAGCCGGTGTTCGCCCCTCTATTGAAAGACCTTTGGAATATGAAGAAGTGAATGTTCGCGGCACCATGAATCTTTGGGAATTGTGTAAAGATTTCAATATCAAAAAATTCATTTGTGCATCTTCATCAAGTGTTTATGGAAACAACGAAAAAGTCCCTTTTGCAGAAACTGATAATGTAGACAATCCTATTTCTCCCTATGCAGCAACGAAAAAGTGCGGAGAAATTTTGGGCCATGTTTATCATAATCTTTATCACATTGATATGATTCAGTTAAGGTTCTTCACCGTATATGGACCAAGACAGCGGCCGGATCTTGCCATCCATAAGTTTACAAAGCTTATTTCAGAAGGTATGGAAATCCCTTTCTATGGTGACGGAACTACTGCAAGAGATTATACTTATATTGATGACATTATTGACGGGATTACCAAATCTGTTCTGTATTTGGAAAACCACTCCAACGTATATGAAATCCTTAACTTAGGAGAAAATCAGGTTGTGGGCCTAACAGAGATGGTAGCCACTATAGAAAATGCCCTGAAAGTGACAGCCCACAAAAAAATTCTGCCAATGCAGCCCGGAGATGTCACAAAAACCAATGCCGATATCACAAAAGCAATGGCTTTAATAGGATATAAACCTGACACAGACTTCCAAAATGGCATAAAAAAATTTGTGGAATGGTTTTTGAGAAAACGACAATAGTAAAATAACTGACATGGCTGCCATGCAGTTGGTGACAGTGATTTACAAGAAAAAATTATAAAAAGAATTGAAAATCAAGTATAAAAAAGTTTATTATACAACCTATTTTTATACTTTTGCAAAAAATTAGAAAATTATGTACTGGACATTAGAATTAGCTTCATATCTAAGTGACGCACCTTGGCCAATGACAAAAGCAGAGCTTATTGACTACGCAATCAGAACTGGTGCACCTATGGAAGTAGTTGAAAACCTTCAGGCAATTGAAGATGAAGGGGAAATTTATGAGTCTATTGAGGAGGTTTGGAGCGATTATCCAACAGACGAAGACTTCCTTTGGAACGAGGACGAATATTAATAAAGCGATAAGCTTTAGGCTGCGAGCTTAGAGCTTTTTTGCCCTTTTTTATATATTAACTTACACGATAAGCGTGTCATTAAAACGCTTAAAGCATCTTGCATTAAGCATAAAGCAAAAAATTTATGAGTTTTTTAAACAAAGTTCTTAAAGGGTTTTTGGGAGACAAAAAAGCGCAGGACCTAAAAGAAGTAAAAAAAGTTGTAACAAAAATCAAGGCTGTAGAACCTAACATCCAACAATTGTCGGATGATGGACTGAGACAAAAAACTGCTGAGTTTAAAGCAAATATTAAAAATGCTACCAGCAAGATCACAGCTCAGATAGAACAGATTAAAGAGCAAATAAAAAACTCAACAAATGTTGATGAGAAAGAAGCTCTTTTCTCAAATATTGAGTCTCTAAAGAAAGAATCTTACGAAATTGAAGAGAAAGTCCTGGTTCAGGTTCTTCCAGAAGCTTTTGCATTGATCAAAGAAACCGCAAGAAGATGGGCACAGAATGGAGAAATTCGTGTAACAGCAAGTGACTGGGATAGGGAACTGGCTGCTGCAGGAAAAGATTTCGTTAGCATTCAGGGAGACCAAGCTGTTTGGAAAAACTCATGGGACGCTGCCGGAACTCCAGTAGTTTGGGATATGGTCCACTATGATGTTCAGTTTATCGGAGGTATTATTCTTCACAGTGGTAAAATTGCTGAGATGGCAACCGGTGAAGGTAAAACTTTGGTAGGAACATTACCTATTTACTTAAATTCGCTTCCGGAAAGAGGGGTTCACGTTGTAACGGTGAATGACTACCTTGCCAAAAGGGACTCCGCTTGGATGGGACCTCTTTATCAGTTCCACGGAATGTCTATCGACTGTATCGATAACCACCAGCCGAACTCAGACGGAAGAAGAAAAGCATACAATTCAGATATTACTTACGGAACGAACAACGAATTCGGTTTCGATTATCTGAGAGATAACATGGTGACTTCACCTTCAGAACTGGTGCAAAGAGAATTGAACTTTGCCATCGTGGATGAGGTAGACTCCGTTTTGGTAGATGATGCAAGAACACCTTTGATTATTTCTGGTCCGGTTCCTCAGGGAGACAGACAGGAATTTGACGTTCTTAAGCCTTCTATCGACAGAATCGTTGAAGTTCAGAAGAAAACAGTTTCTGTAATCTTCAATGAAGCGAAAAAACTAATCGCGGCAGGAAAAACTAAAGAAGGAGGATTCAAATTGCTTCAGGCATACAGAGGTCTTCCTAAAAACAGACAATTAATCAAATTCTTATCGGAAAGCGGAAACAGAGCATTACTTCAGAAAACTGAGGCTCAATACATGCAGGATAACAACCGTGATATGCCGATTGTAGATAAAGACCTTTACTTCGTTATTGAAGAAAAAAACAATCAGGTAGATCTTACAGACAAAGGTGTTGAATACATGTCTCAGGGGAACTCTGATTCTAACTTCTTCGTTCTTCCGGATATCGGAACTGAAATTGCTGAAGTAGAGGCTAAAAACTTATCTAAAGAAGAAGAATTCGAAGCTAAAGAAAGGCTTTTCAGTGATTTTGCTGAAAAATCTGAAAGAGTTCACACCATGAGCCAGCTATTGAAAGCCTATACATTGTTTGAGAAAGATGATGAGTATGTAGTAATTGATGGCGAGGTAAAAATTGTTGATGAGCAGACAGGGCGTATCATGGAAGGAAGACGTTATTCTGACGGTCTTCACCAGGCGATCGAAGCTAAAGAAAATGTAAAAATTGAGGCTGCTACTCAAACTTTTGCAACAATTACGCTTCAGAACTATTTCCGTATGTACAACAAACTTGCGGGAATGACTGGTACTGCTGAAACAGAGGCTGGTGAGCTTTGGGAAATCTACAAATTAGATGTTGTGGTTATTCCAACCAACCGTGTGATTTTAAGAAATGACAAACAGGATTTAGTTTTCAAAACTAACAGAGAAAAATATAACGCTGTAATTGAAGAAATTGAAAAATTAACGGCAGAGAAAAGACCTGTACTTGTAGGGACAACTTCTGTTGAAATTTCTCAGTTGCTTTCGAAAGCACTTCAGTTAAGAAAAATTCCACACCAGGTATTGAACGCGAAGCTTCACAAGAAAGAAGCTGAAATTGTTGCTGGAGCAGGACAGCCGGGAGTTGTAACCATTGCAACAAACATGGCAGGTCGTGGTACGGATATTAAACTTTCTAAAGAAGTAAAGGAAGCTGGAGGTTTAGCGATTATCGGTACAGAAAGACACGATTCAAGACGTGTTGACAGACAGTTAAGAGGTAGAGCTGGTCGTCAGGGAGATCCGGGAAGTTCTCAGTTCTATGTATCTCTTGAAGATAATTTGATGCGTCTATTCGGTTCTGAAAGAATCGCTAAAATGATGGACAGAATGGGTCATAAAGAGGGTGAGGTTATTCAGCACTCTATGATTAGTAAGTCTATCGAAAGAGCTCAGAAAAAAGTAGAAGAGAATAACTTCGGAACAAGAAAGAGACTTCTTGAGTATGATGACGTAATGAACAAACAACGTGACGTGATCTATAAGAGAAGAAAGAATGCTCTATTCGGCGATCACTTGAAATATGATATCACAAACATGATTTTTGATGTAGCCAACTCTATCGTTGCGAAAGGGAAAGCTACAGGAAGTTATAAGGATTTTGAATACGAAATCATTAAAACATTTACAATGGAATCTCCGGTTTCACAAAATGATTTTAATAATAAAAACATTCAGGATCTAACGAATATCTTATTCAAAGCAGCTCAGGAAGACTATCAGATGAAACTGAACTTATTGAAGGAGAAATCATTCCCAATCATTGAGAATGTTTATCAAAACCAAGGTTCAATGTTTAAAATGATCCAGGTTCCTTTCACAGACGGGCATAAAACAATGACAATTGTAGCTGATCTTAAAGAGGCTTATGATACTCAGTGTGAAAGCCTAATCAATGATTTTGAAAAGAACATCACTTTATCCATCATTGATGAAAACTGGAAGCTTCACCTTCGTGAGATGGACGACTTAAGAAGATCTTCTCAGGGAGCTGTTTATGAGCAGAAAGATCCGCTTGTCATTTACAAACAAGAATCTTTCCACTTATTCAGTGAAATGATGGAGAAATTAAACAAAGAAATAATTTCTTTCTTATACAAAGGAGAAATTCCTGCATAAGAAATAATTAATGATATTATTAAGAAACCGCTCTGGCATTGCCCGGAGCGGTTTTTTGTTGTGGATTGTATAATAATTTTATGACAAATATCAATATTATTGTTTATTTAGAATAGTTAAAAACAATATATTTGCATAAAATTTTGTTTTCATGAAAAATGTACTGATCTGTGCTTCTGCACTGGGGACATTGATGGTTTCTGCCCAAAAAAAAGATTCATTAACCACAAAAAACATAGATGAAGTAGTTATCAATACATATGTCAAGAAAGACAGTGATTATTCCAACAAAATGCCCCTTAAGGCCATAGAGGATCCACAGGTGTACTCTTCTATTGACAAAGGAGTTTTAGAAAACCAACTGCTATTCACCATAGATGATGCCTTCAGGAATGTGGCAGGTGCACAAAAAATGTGGAGCGCAACCAACAGATCCGGAGACGGAGGAATTTATCTTAACCTGAGAGGTTTTGTAGCAGGAAACTCTATCAGAAACGGTATGGTAGCTCCTATTACCACTTCCATGGATGCTATTAATGTTGAAAGAATTGAAGTTTTAAAAGGGCCTTCTGCAACGTTATTTGGAAGTAATGTAACCTCTTATGGCGGAGTTGTCAACAGAATTACAAAAAAGCCTTATGAAACATTCGGAGGAGCAATATCTCTGGCAGGAGGAAGTTACAACTACTACAGGGTGCAGGCGGATGTAAATGCACCGCTGACCGATGATAAGAAGTTATTATTCAGATTAAATACGGCTTATACAAACCAGGGCACTTTCCAGAGAACCCATGCAAAGAATTCATTCTATGCATTTACACCTTCCATCACTTACCGTCCTACAGATAATTTAGAGATTAATGCGGAACTGGAAATGTTTGAAACCAATTCATATCCTGAAACTGCATTTTTCTTTTATTATCCTAGCTCACAACTTGGTGCAGACAACATGGACAAAATGGAGAAACTTGGTTATAACTATAAACAGTCTTATATCGGGGAAGGTCTTAAAACTGTGGGTAAGGCAAGAAATTTCTTTGGGCAGGTTAACTATAAGATCAATGAGCATATTAAATCCTCCACTAATATAAGTACTGCTTATTCTTACTCAGATGGATTTAGCCCATATTTTTATTTTGCCCCCAATCCTACAAATAGTTCTGAAGTTGGAATAGCAAGAGCCGACCAGTCAACCAAAGACAGCAAAAGAACTTATTTCCAGCTTCAGCAGAATTTTAATTTTGATTTCAATATCGGAAGTATAAGAAACAGAACAGTAGCAGGTTTTGATTATTTGAGATTGAATGACAACCAATACTTTATGTTTACCAATTTTGACTGGGTGCCTTTTACGGGTACAGACTATTCTAATATGAATGGCCAGACAGTGGGAGCAATGTATGATCATCTGAGAAACGAGTCTGATTTTGAAAAAAATAACACATATATCAGTACAGGAAAAAAAGATGTTTACAGTGGATATATTTCCAATGTAATCACTCCTGTAGCAGGACTTAATATCCTTACCTCTTTGCGATACGAAAGTGTAGACTTTAAAGGAGGTCAAACGGGACAAAATGTAACGGCAGCATATACCCAGGGAGCATGGTCTCCGAAACTGGGAATTGTTTATCAGATTGTTCAGGATAAAGTATCTGTATTTGGAAATTATCAAAATAGTTTCACAAGCAATGGATATTATGTTTCCGACGCCAATTCTAATGTAACCCTTTCTGATCCTGAACGAGCTAATCAGTTTGAAGGTGGATTCAAAGCCAGTCTCATCAAAGGAAGAATCAGTACAACATTAAGCTATTACAATATCAAAGTAAAAAATACACTTCTGAATGTCGGATATACTGATCAAGGGAGAGCAATTCAAAGACAGGCAGGCTCACTAACGAGTCAAGGGATTGAATTGGAAGCAAATGCTTATCTGATCAAAGGATTCTCTGTAATTGCCGGTGTAAGCTATAATGATATGAAATATACGGAAGCGGATGAAACTGTAATCGGAAGAAGGCCTGCTACAGCCTCTTCTCCGTGGTTGGTTAATTTCAACGCGAGCTATCAGTTCCTTGACGGAAAATTAAAAGGCCTTGGATTTGGCGTGGGAGGAAATTATGCCAGCGATAACAAGATTGTTAACTCAACAACAATGGGAACGTTTATTCTTCCAAAATATCTGGTGCTGAATGCTAATGCCTTTTATGATACAAAAAAATTCAGAATTGGGGTAAAAGTAGACAATTTCACAAACGAAAAATACTGGAGCGGATATACAACAGCCAATGCACAGGCTCTTGCGAACGTATTAGGAAGCTTCACTTATAAATTTTAAAAAATAAAGGTTAACCCTCTCGGGGGTTAACTTTTTGCTATGAAAAGAAAGCATCACCATAAAAAGAAAATTTCTTCAACAAAGAAATGGTCTGCCAAACTGCATTTGTGGTTTGGTTTGTCTGTTGGTATCATTGTATTCATAGTCTCTCTTACAGGGACTTTATATGTTTTTAAGGATGAAGTACAGAATATACTCCGTAAGGACGTTATTTATGTAAAACATGAAACCTCAGCCCAAAAACCATTGCCTATTAACATTCTTCGGGAAAAAGTAAGTTTGGAGCTTAATGAAAAATACCCAATCACCTCTGTTGAAATATCTCTAAACAAAGGAAAATCTTACCGTTTTTTATATTACGAAAAGAATAAAAAGGGCTGGAATTACTTTCAGGAAGTTCTTATCAACAAACAGATTTATGTAAACCAATACACAGGAGAAATTCTGGCCGTTTATAACGAAAAATACGATTTCTTCAATATTTTAAAGTATATCCACTGGGGGTTGCTTTTGAACTCAGACTGGGGAAAATATGTGGTAGGTATTCCCACTGTTCTTTTCATCTTCATGCTGATTACAGGAATTATCTTATGGTGGCCAAAAAATAAGAATGCAAGAAAAGGCCGTTTCTGGTTCAACTGGGAGAATGTAAAAACATGGAAGCGTAAAAACTATGACCTTCATAACGTATTGGGGTTTTATGCCTCTTTCATTGCACTGTTAATGAGCATAACGGGGATCTATTTTGCTTATCCTTACGTTAAAAATGTATTCAATTACACGTTATCTGGCTCCCCTGATCTTGCCAAAGAAAAACAGATCAAATCTCCAGATTCATTGATGGCAAAGAGGTCTGATATCTTCGATATGACTGCTTTACAAACTGAAAAACTGTATGCCGGTGCCTCCAGCTACAGGATTTCACTCAATGGAAAAAACAAGAAAGGGAAAGAGCTTAAAAACCTTCCCTTCACGATCTATGGACAGGAAGGAAGATTCAGTGAAAGAAGCATGCTGACATTTGATAAATATTCCGGAAAACTGCTAACCAACAAACCTCATCAACAACTGAGCAATGCCGAGAAATATGCCAATGCCAATTATGATATCCATACAGGATCCTATTTTGGATTGTTTGGAAAAATCATCTGGTTTATTGCCGGTCTTATATGTACCTCACTTCCCGTTACCGGATTTCTGATCTGGTGGGGAAAAAGAAAGAAACAAGGAAAGAAAATATAATGAGAAAAGCGCTTTTATCAACCGCATATCTGGGAACAGTAATTGTTTTTGCCCAGAAGAATGATTCTTTAAACACTCAAAAAGTTGAGGAGGTTGTTATGACCGCTTCCAGAAAAAAAGAAAATATTAAGGAGGTACCAAGTTCTATAACTATTGTGGGGGAAAAGCAGATTCAGTCTCAATTGACTGTCAATTCAGACATTACAAGCATATTACAATACACGGTACCGAGCTTAGGAACCAATTCCGGACAAACTTCCAATACAGGGCAAACCTTGAGGGGACGTCAGGTGCTTGTTTTAATAGATGGGATTCCTCAATCTACTCCCCTACGAAACGGAGCAAGAGATCTAAGGGTAATTGATCCATCAGCTATTGAAAGAGTTGAAGTCATAAAAGGAGCTTCTTCTATTTATGGAAATGGTGCAGACGGAGGAATTATCAATTATATTACGAAAAGAAATAAAGCCAATAAAAATATTTCCGGGATTTCACAGATTGGTTTCACAGGACAGCGGTCAGGGGGAACTCTTGGTATAAGAGCCAGCCAGCTTTTATCCGGAAAGATCAATAAGTTTGATTATACCCTTTCCTTAGCCTACGAAAGAACAGGATATATGAAAGATGCCCATAAAGTCTATTTAAGCCCTACCTACAGTACTGCAAAAATGGATAACTACAACGGAATGTTAAAGTTAGGCTATGACATTAATGAAAATCAAAGGATTGAAGCTTCTTACATCGGATATTCTTCAAGGTCAGATCTTAATCTTGGATTAAATACTGGCATATATGGCACTAGACCTACTATTGGTGAAGGGCAGGGAAAAGGTTTAGAAACCACACCACAAGGAACACCAAGAAACCACAATATCAGACTAAGCTATGATAATAAAAATCTGTTCGCCGGAACTGCATTAAATGTGAATCTTTATTATCAGGATTTTAAAACAGTTTACGGATATAGTGATACATTTTTCAATGGTGGACAGTCTAATGTTCTTTCCAAAAAAGCAGGGGCAAGATTCAATTTAGATACCCAGCTTTGGAATACTCAAAACTCTCAGGCAGAAGTTATCTATGGAGCTGATATCCTGAATGATGAAACAGTACAGAAACTGGAAGATGGCCGTTTCTGGACACCCAATATGAATATGACCAATATTGCCCCTTTCTTATTGGCCAAAATTGATCTGTTCAAAAAGTTAACCATCAAAGGAGGCCTTCGATATGAAAATATCAAAGTAAATGTAGATGATTTCAATACGCTTTCTGTTATTAAAAACAATGGGACATTTACCCCAAGTATTCCGGTAGCAGGAGGAAAATTAAGCTATAATGCACTCGTAGGAAATATTGGACTACGTTACAATATTGAGCCATTTATCAATCTTTTTGGAAGCTTTTCACAGGCCTACTCTATCAACGAACTGGGAAGAATCCTAAGAACCTCAACCTCTGAAACCATTAAAAACCTTGAAACAAAGCCCATCATCGTAAACAATTACGAATTAGGAGCTACAGGACAGGTTTCCAGTTGGATGAACTATGAATTAACCTCTTATGTAAGTACTTCAAAACTAGGGGCTACCTTTGTTCAGAGTGCAGACAGAGCTTTAACCATCAAAAGAGCACCTGAAATTATCTATGGTGTAGAAGGGTTTTTACATTTTACTCCTGTTAAATGGCTTCAGTTTGGAGGAAGTTATAGCTGGATGGAAGGAATCTCTTCTCCGGATGATAACGAAAATTACTCCGCTAAAATCAATAACAGCAGAATCTCTGCTCCTAAAGTTCTTGCCTATGTTCAGATAAAGCCTGTTCCGGAATTTTTCCTTGGCGTGGACATGCTTCACTCTTTTCAGCAAGACAGATTTCAGCCTGGAGCTAATAAGCAATATACCTATGGAGAGGGGTTTGTTCCTGATTACACAGTTTTTAATCTAAAACTAGGAAGTGAGATCAATACAAACTGGAAACTGTCAATAGGAGTTGAAAACTTATTCAACAAACTATATCAGCCATCTATCGCATGGTGGTCAGCAAGAGACAGTGAATTTGTTAATGCTCCGGGAACAAGAGGAACCCTTATTCTTGAATACAAATTTTAATAAAAACTAAGTTACCATTACGATATGAAGAAAAATCATCATCACAAAAAAAAGCCGGGATTCTTTAAAAAGTGGTCAGCAAAGCTTCACCTATGGTTTGGGCTGGGAATTGGCTTTTTAATCTTTATTATCTCTATTACCGGGGCACTATATGTTTTTAAGGATGAAGTGGAAAATTATACCCGAAAGGATGTAATCTACCATCATGAGCAAAATATTGAGCAGAAACAGGTTCTTCCTATCCGCGTGATGGAGAAGGCTGTTGCAGAACAGGTAAAAGAAAAATATCCAATCCACTGGGTTAATATTCCGATGGATAAGAAAATGTCCTATATGTTCTTCTGGTATGAGCATAATACGAATGCATGGAATTATTTTGATGAGTTTCCCATCTATAAGCAGGCCTATGTAAACCCTTATACAGGAAAGGTTCTGAGAGTGTATGATGAAAAGAACGGATTCTTCAATATTGTAAAAATGATCCATTGGAGCTACCTTCTGAAGCAGGATTGGGGAACTTATGTGGTAGGAATTCCGGTGATTATTTTTATCATCATGCTGATTACCGGAATTGTTTTATGGTGGCCTAAGAATAAGGCGGCAAGAAAACAGCGTTTCTCATTCAAATGGAAGAGTATCAAGAGTTGGAAAAGAAAGAACTATGACCTTCACAATGTATTAGGATTCTATGCTTCAATCTTTGCCCTTATCTTCTCGATAACAGGTTTGTTTTATGCATTCTTTGTAGTTCAGGCGATGATTTATGTAATCTTTTCCGGAGGAGAAACCGTATATCCTGATTTCTCACATATTAAAACAAAAGCTCCCATAGAAATGAGAACCGAAACCACCCTGGATAAGATCATCAATACCGTTAAAGAAAAATATCCCGAGTCTTATGGTTTTGCTATAGATCTTGGCCATGAACATATGGATGACCATGAGCATCCTAATTTTGAGGTATATGTAAAACATCTTACTTACTCCTATCACAAAAGCAGCAGCCTTATTTTTGATGAAAATTCAGGAGATTTGCTCCACACCCATGATCCAAAAGATAAAAACTTTGGAGAAAAAGTGGTAAGTGCGAATTATGATATCCACGTGGGAGCTATTCTAGGCCTTCCTACAAAGATTATTGCTTTTATTGTAAGTCTTATCTGCGCTTCTCTTCCGGTAACAGGATTTATGATCTGGTGGGGACGAAGAAAGAAAAAACCGTTAAAAACAGTTTAATCTTTTAAATAATATGAGGTTAATAAGCTATTAATACAATCTTTTTTATAATTTTAGCACCTAGAATTTAATAATAGAAATGTCATTAATAGATTTATCAAAACAGGTTGCCCTTGGAGTTGACATCGGCGGAACCAATACCAAATTCGGAATTGTAAACCACCGTGGAGAAGTTCTGGATAAAGGAAGCCTTAAAACCGATGCCTATGATAAAGTAGAAGATTTTATCAACGCTTTATATGAACATGTATATCCTTTAATGGAAAAACATGGTACAGAAAAGCACTTCGACGGAATTGGTGTAGGCGCTCCCAACGCAAACTATTATAAAGGAACAATAGAACTAGCACCCAACCTACCATGGAAAGGTGTAATTCCTTTTGCCGAGCTGATGACCGCAAAGTTCAATTTACCATGTAAAATAACCAATGATGCTAATGCAGCAGCATTGGGAGAAATGCTTTTCGGGGCAGCACGTGGAATGAAGGATTTTATCATGATTACCCTGGGAACAGGAGTAGGAAGCGGAATTATTGCCAATGGAAGCCTCATCTACGGACATGATGGTTTTGCCGGAGAATTAGGGCACACTATTGTAAAACCAGGCGGAAGAAAGCACTGGAGCACGGGATCTGAAGGAAGCCTTGAGGCTTATGCTTCTGCAACAGGAATCACCATTACGGCTAAGAAAATGAGAGCCGAATTTCCTGAATCTATGCTGAACCAATATCCTGAAGACGAAATCAATTCTAAAACAGTATATGAATGTGCGATAAAAGGAGATCCTATTGCGATTGAAGTTTTCAGATACACAGGACAAAAGCTGGGTGAGGCATTGGCCAATTTCGTGATGTTTTCTTCACCGCAAGCTATTCTTTTGTTTGGAGGAGTGATCAAGGCCGGAGATTTTATCTTAAAGCCTACTAAACTTCATATGGAAAGGAATTTACTTCCAATCTTCAGAAATAAGGTACAATTGGTATTCAGTGAACTGGACGAGGCCGATGCTGCTATTCTTGGCGCAAGTGCTTTGGTTTGGGAAAAATAACTGGTACACTTATAATATTTAAAGCGATCTCATTGTGGGATCGCTTTTTTGTTTGCCACAAATTCACGAATGAATTTATTAGGCATTCGTAGCCGAAAAAATATTATTTATCAGCCTGTGATTCTCTTTGTATCATTCGTATAATCTATGAAAACAATTCATGGTATGCGTATCAAAATCCATGAAGTTTTTCTTACTTTTGATTAGCATTTTCCACAGCCTTCGTAGCCAAGGAAAATATCATAAAATAATATAATTACCAAAAAATGGATAACAATAATTTAGAAACCATCGTATTCGGTGGCGGATGTTTCTGGTGTGTAGAAAGCTGTTTCAACCTATTAAAAGGCGTTGATGCTGCCATTTCAGGATATTCTGGCGGTCACAAGGATAACCCCACTTATCAGGAAGTATGTACCGGTGAAACAGGCCATGCAGAAGTAGTACAGATCACTTACAATCCATCCATCATTTCCTACGAGCAATTAATGGATGTTTTCTTCTTCTTACACGATCCTACTCAGCTTAACAGACAGGGAAATGATATCGGAACACAGTATCGTTCTGTTATTTATTATAAAGATGCTGCAGAAAAAGCAAAAGCTGAAGAAGCCATTAAAGTTTCTCAGGAATCAGGAAGATGGGCTGGCACCTACGTGACAGAACTGGCTCCATTTGAAAAATTCTGCCCAGCAGAACAATATCACCAAGGTTATTACAATGAAAACCCTACACAACCTTACTGTAGTGCAGTAGTAGGTCCTAAGATTCAGAAGTTTAAAAAATATTTTGGAGAACTTGGGATGCTGAATGCAGAATAAAGTATATAAAACAAATCTAACCATAAAACATGATTCAATTTATTTTAATCCTTCTCGGATTGATATTCCCTAACAAAGCTACCAATGCAACTACCTCTAATGTAGCAATAGTAACTCAAAATTCATTTGTGAACTCTAATGAACTTGTTGAGGATACGAGTGGAGAAACAGGACAAATACTTCCACCTAAAAAATAACAAATGATTCAATTTATTTTAATGCTGTTCGGCTTAACATTTTCAAATGATAATACCAATAGAACAGATAACAATCAAACAATCTATACAATAACAACTTATTCAGGATCTGAACAAAGTACAGACGACGGCGGACCTGTTGGTGGAAACTCTGGACAATTACCTCCTCCAAGATAGTAATATTTTTAACCAAGAAAACTTGAGTTATTTATTACCTGATAAATGAGCAGCATATTTTTCAAAATAAAAATTTTAACCAGACAAAATGATTCAATTTATTTTAATCTTATTAGGTTTAGTACCTTCAAATGACAATACTAAAACATCTGCCGGTAATCAGCAAAATTCCTATATAGCTGTTTACTCAGCAATACCACCTAGTTATGATGATGGCGGACCTGTAGGAGGAGAAACGGGACAAACACCCCCTCCGAGAAAGTAGTATTAACAGTATATTTTCAAAATAAAATTTTATCCAGACAAAAAATGATTCAATTTATTTTAATGCTATTGGGCTTAACATTCCAAAACAACACTATCAATACAGTAGCATCTAATAATTCAGAAATAATAATACAAAGCTCTGTTTCTAATTCAGATGAATCAACTGAAGATACAAGTGGAGACAATGGGCAATTACCACCCAAAAAATAACATTTCTATTGATAAAGGCGGAATATTTTATATTCTGCCTTTTTTATTTCCTAATACCCTGCATACTTCTCAATAATATAAGCTGTAGAAACTCTCAATTCCCGCCCGGTATCCGGATCTACGCCATCCATGGTAAAAAATTCAACATTTCCGTTAAATTTTGAATACCAGGTTGTCCCAACGGCATTTTCTAAAGTAAGCGTATCTTTTCTTGTAATCCGTTTAAAATACTTAAGCTGAATCGTATCTTTTGGAATCAGGCTGCGCTGAGGATTTTTATCATTACAATCACTTAACTTATACTCACTATCATCCCAAAACATACAACTTCTCTCATCAGAAACTCCTCCGAAAAAACTTAAAGGAGTATTTTTTTTACTTCTTGATGAATAATGACTCCCAATTAAAACACTGATCACCAAAAAAACTCCGGCGAACCCCAATCCATTTTGCTTTACAAACTCAGGCACTTTAAAATGCTGTTCATTTGTTATATTGATAAAAATGTTAGAGATTTTATCAGATAAAGACTCTTCATGGTCATCTACCTTTATTCTAACTGTAGTTTTATTGACTTCTTCATCCTTTTTAATAAACATACTGGAAAAATCAAAAAAGTCTTTATAGCCCACATATTGGCTAAGCTTGTTAAGAATCAGGACATCCTTTATGTTGACGTCTTTGTTATCACGTATACAAGTATCATAATATCTAGTAAATGTCTTCTCATTAATCATAAAGTTCATGTTCTTCTCAAAATGATCAGACAATTCGGAGGCCCAACCACTCTTTGTACTTTCAGCAGGAAAGTCTTCTCGTGCTTTTCTGAACACCTCATGGATTAGTAGTTTTTTCTTGGACATATATAGTTTTTTCGGTCTTTACAAAATAGGCGATTTTCAATCATACCACATTACGGATTCCCATAAAGCCCCCATTGTCCAATTCGTGTCCATCAATGTCCAAAACGTGACTAACACCTGCGTCACGTCTTGTCGCATCTTTGCTTCAGAAAATCAGTGGAAAACAAAACATTACAAAAACAAATTTACAAAACTGATTTCAAAATCACCAGATAAAACGGAGGAAAACTCCGGGTTGGGAAGCAGATGTTTCTCCTCCGTTTTTGAAGGTTCACTTCCCAAAAAATTTAGAAGCGCTTCAATTTTTTTAACCGTGTAATACTATCTGCGATCTGTTTCGCGGGGAAGAACACGAATGCTTTAACAATAAATTTTTTGAAAAAATGATACAGTTTATTTTAATGCTATTAGGTTTAGCATTCCCAAATAATAACGCACATACAACAACTGATAATAATCAAACACCTGATATAGTAGTAACTTATTCAGAATCTGAACAAGGCATGGACGACGGCGGACCCGTTGGAGGAAATACGGGGCAAACCCCTCCATAAATAAGATAATAGAAGAACAGATTGTATAAATCTGTTCTTTTTTATATTTTGCACAAAACTAAAAAATGAAAAAATCAATATATTTATTATTGGTATTAATTATTGTTTCCTGCAAAAAAAATAATGTAAATGAAGGTATTAATATTAACTTTAAAAAAGCCACGATTTACAGAGATTCAAAATCTTCAGATTCTGCTTTTTACTATTTCAATTTAGCCAAAAATGATTATTTAACAATTCATGATTCCATAGGAGCAGCCCGCTCTTTAGCCAATATGGCAATTATTCAAACAGAAAAGGGAGACTTCTTCGGAGGAATTGAAGCATCATTAGAATCTAATAAAGCTATTAAATTGGAGCATAGTGATAGCCTGTCAAAAAAAATAATGGCAGCAAACTATAATAATATGGCTATAGCATCTAATTATTTAAAAAACTACGAAAATGCCTTTAATTATTACCTCCAAGCCCTCAAGCATATAAATCAAAAAGATACCATTAGTAAATATATTTATTATAATAATATTGGGGATGTTTTAATAACATTAGGACAATACAGAAGCGCACAAAACTATTTAAATAAAGCCATTAAAACAAAGGATGCTCCTACCTATGCAAGGGCATTAAATAACCTTGCAAAAGCCAAATATATCGGAAATAAAGATTACAATCCCATACCGGAGTTACTGAAAGCATTAGAAATACGTAGGATAAATAATGATAAAAAAGGACAAAATTCAAGTTATGAAACTTTATCAAGCTATTATTTGGATAAAGATCCTGATACCTCATTATTATTTGCAAAAAAAATGCTGGCTGTTGCGGAAGAAGATAATAGTCCTGATGATCAAATATTAGCCTTAGAAAGAATTATCACTTTAGAACCTATAAATTATCTGAAAAACTTTCAAAAGTTGAAATACATTAATGACAGTCTGCAAACTGCCAGAAATCAAGCAAAAAATCAGTTTGCAATTATTAGGTTTGATGTTGAAAAATTAAAAATGGAAAATACCAAGAAAGAAATTGATCTTTTAAGACGAAATATTGGTATTGCTACCTTATCATTATCATTAATCGGAGGTGTGTTCTGGTATAGGAGAAGAAAAAAAAGACTTCAGCAAGAAAAAGAAATCGAAGTAAAAAATACGCAGCTCAAAATGTCTAAAAAAGTTCATGATGTTGTTGCAAATGGGCTTTATCATATGATGATTGATGTTCAGAATAATCCAGAAATGGACAAAACCAGAATTCTTAATGATATTGAGAAAATGTATGAAGAATCAAGAGATATCTCTCATGAGGATATCGCAGAGAAAGATTTTGCGTTACGCTTTATCAATATGATCACATCTTATTCTTCAGACCAACAAAAGGTTTTATTGGTAGGATATAAAGAAAACATCTGGGAAAATATTTCCTATAATACACAACTTGAGCTTTATTATATTTTGAGAGAGATTCTTGTAAATATGAAAAAGCACAGCCAGGCAAAACTTGCCTCAGTACGATTTGAAAAAAACAATGACCGTTTAAAAATAAGATATACAGACAATGGTGTAGGGATTAATAATGTAGACCAACAAAAAGGAGTAGGAATACATAATACGGTTTTCCGTATTGAAAACATTGGAGGAGATATTACTTTTGAGAAAAATCCTTCAGGTGGATTAATTATTCGAATAACCGTTCCAATACAAGCAAAATATGTTTAAAAAAGTTCTCATAGCCGAAGATCACGAAGTCCGAAACCTTGGTGTCGTAAATACCCTTACAGAATTACAAATTCAGAATTATGATTTTGTAAATTATTGTGATGAAGCATTACAAAAAATAAAAGCCGCAGCTACCAACAATATTTCTTATGACCTATTAATTACTGACTTATCTTTCGATAAAGATCATATAGAGCAAAAAATAAATTCAGGTCAAAAATTAATCGAAGAAGTCAAAAAAAATCCAGCCGAATTTAAAAATTATTGCTTTTTCTATAGAAAAGAAACCTAAAATAATTGATGATCTTTTTAAAGTACAGAACATTAATGGTTTTGTAAGTAAAGGAAGAAATGATGGTAAAGATTTAAAAAACACCATCAAGAAAGTCTTTTCCGGTGAAACCGTTCTTCCACAAGAGATTTTAAATTCTATCCGAAACACATCTTTTGAGTTTACAGAATATGATGAGACCCTTATTGAGCTACTTTCTAAAGGGTGGAAACAAAGTGAGATCGAACAACATTTTAAAGAAAATAAAATAAGTCCGGATAGTAGAAGTGCTATCGAAAAAAGATTAAATGATCTCCGCTTTGAACTCGGCGCCAAAAATAATATTGAATTGATTGTCATCTGTAAGGACATGGGCATTATATGACTTACATCTCAACAAAATACGAGTAACCTTTCAGCATTTCTGGAAGGTTTTTTTATTAAATAACCCGAGTTCGAAATAATAAAATTAAGGATAATAGGCTGGAAGCCGGAAGAGTGAGGCTGGAAGTTACTATCGCAACTATAATTTCTGACGTTGCCGTAAAATTTGATGAAGCTGTCTTTAAGGAATAATATGTAATAGCCACAACTTGATCTGACAGTTAGGGTTTAAAAATAATTGTCAGTTATCCAATATTATCCTTACTTCCAAAAGTAAGGATTTTTTGTTCCTCTGCAAGAGTTTCCAATAATTTCTCTTTTGCAATAGGTTTACTATCCAAAAACGTCTGCATCGGTGTTTTACCGTAACAATGTTTTCCTGTATGCGTTCTTTCATTATTGTAATACGACAGCCAGCTGTTTAAGTCTAATTGCAGCTCTTCAATACTTCTGTAAATTTTCTTTCTGAAAGCTATGGCATAAAACTCTTCCTGTATTGTCCTGTGAAAACGTTCACAAATGCCGTTGGTCTGAGGGCTTTTAGCCTTGGTCTTCGTGTGATCAATATCTTCAATGGCTAAATAAAGCTGGTATTCATGCTGTTCTCTTATTCCACAGTATTCCGTTCCTCTGTCTGTTAAAATTCTGAGTAAACGAAGTTCCTGTTGCTCAAAGAACGGAACTACCTGATCATTAAGCATGTCAGCAGCAATAAGAGCATTTTTACGGTCATATAGCTTTGCAAATACTACTTTAGAATACGTGTCAATAAAAGTTTGCTGATAAATATGTCCAACTCCTTTGATATTGCCTACATAATAAGTGTCTTGAGCTCCTAAATATCCAGGATGATGAGTTTCAATTTCTCCATGAGCTTTTTTCTCCTCCTTGGCTCTTTCTAGTGCTGAAAGTTGAGATTCAGTAAGGACTATACCATCTTGAGCGGATTTGGCTTCCAAGGCTTTTAATCTTAGTTTAAACGTATGTAGATCGTGTCTTAACCAAATACCTCTGACCCCGCCTGGGGATACGATCAACCCTTTCTTTTTAAGTTCATTACTCACTCTAAGCTGCCCCAAAGCAGGGTTTTCAATGGCTATATCAACAACAGCCTTTTCAATAACTTCATCTACACGATTCTTTAATACTGGCTTTCTTCTGGAGATTTCCTGTAATGCTAATTCACCTCCTTGCTCATACAGTTCTTTGAATCGATAAAAACTGTCTCGGGAATAGCCCATTACTTTACAAGCTTTGGATACATTTCCTAAATGTTGTGCTAATTCAAGTACACCTAACTTGTTTTTGATGATTTTTTGTTGTGTTGTCATAATACTTAATCTGTTTTAAAGTTATTTAATTTGATTATAACTGTCAGATTAAGTCTTGACTAATTCAAATAATACATTACTGGGTTGCAAGTGGTTTTTTAAACTCAACCCACTTCCCACTCCTGGCTAACTAACTAACTAACTAACTAACTAACTAACTAACTAACTAACTAACTAACTAACTAACTAACTAACTAACTAACTAACTAACTAACTAACTAAAAACAGAAATGTCTTATCCCGAACTCAGGTTAAGTAATCCTATTTATGGTTTTCCGTAATGCACCGAAACTTAATGCTCATATTTTTGAAGTGTTAAAAAAAAAAACAATTATGGAATACAAAGTAATACCATTTGTTGCAACTGCCAATCAACAAAATATGAGCGCAAAAAATATTGCAGAACAACTAGACAATTTAATAAAAGTTCATACCAATGATGGCTGGGAATATATAAGACTGGAAAGTGTATCCACCTATATACAACCTGTAGAAGGCTGTTTTGGCCTTGGACACAAACCAGGCTATATGACTTCTTACCAAATGGTGGTTTTTAGTAAAGGAGAAAATGAAAAATCTATTAATTCTTCTTATTAAAATGTATTGGCTGGTAATTCCTCCGGCAAAAAGAAGGAAGTGTATTTTCAAAACCAGCTGTTCCAAGCACGTATATGAAAAAACCATAAATGAAGGATTTATTTCCGGATTAAAAGCTTTCAAGTACCGTTTTAAAAACTGTAGATCCGGTGCCTATATTTTGGAAAATCCTTCAGGAAAAATTCAAGTTATTCTACCTAATCAACAAATTCTTAATGAAACAGAGATTTCAGAAAGATTAATTATAAATAATAATCATGGGAAAATTTATAATCACTCAAAGAGTCAATAAAGAATATCAATTCAATCTGAAAGCCAAAAATGGAGAAATTATTTTAACCAGTGAAGGATATGTTCAGAAAGTATCTTGTCAAAAAGGAATTGAATCTGTTAAAACCAACTCTCAGGATGATACAAGATATGACAGAAGAATTGCAGTGAATGAAAAAGAGTATTTTGTTTTAAAAGCCAGAAATGGAGAAATTATTGGTAAAAGTCAATTATACAGTTCAAAATCCGGAATGGAAAACGGAATTGAATCCGTAAAACAGAACGCCCCAACTGCCGAAATCATTGATGAAACGCTTAAAAATTAAAACTATGGATCTTAAAATTAAATTGGACCAGTTACATCAGAAAGTCATCGGTCTGAAGGATCAGATTTCTACTGAAGAAGCAACAAAAAATGCCTTTGTGATGCCTTTCATACAAATTCTGGGGTATGATATCTTTAACCCTACCGAAGTAATTCCGGAACATGTTTGTGATATTGGAACGAAAAAAGGGGAAAAAGTAGATTACGTTATCAAAAATAATGACGAACCCATCTTTATTATCGAATGTAAACATTGGAAGGAAAGTGTAGACGCTCACAATTCACAACTTCACAGATATTACCATGTTTCGAAAACGAGATTCGGTGTGTTAACCAATGGTATTGTCTACAACTTTTATACGGATTTGGAAAAACCCAATATTATGGATGAAAAACCATTCTTCACCATTAATATTGAAGATTTAAAAGACAGCTCCATTAAAATACTGGAAAGCTTTACCAAGAAAGACTATAATCTTGAAAGTATTTTGGATTCTGCGGAAGCACTGAAATATATTAAAGCTATAAGAAAGGAATTTGAAAAGGAAATAGAAACTCCTTCTGATGAGATTGTTAAACTTCTGGTAAACAGATTCTTTGATAAGCCTATTACTGCAAGCAGATTAGTTTCTTTTAAAGAGTATACTAAAAAGGCATTGACGACCTCCATCAATGAGTCTATTAGCTTTAGACTTAAATCTGCATTAAGCATTAATGAGCAAATTGAAAAACAGGATGATGAAGTAAAAACACCCCAATCTATTGATGAGAATAATGATTCTAAAATTGTAACCACGGAAGAAGAACTTGAAGGTTTTCAAATTGTAAAAGCTATAATGAGAGAAAAAATTCCTTCAACCCGTATAGCCTATAGAGACACTTTATCTTATTTTGGAATTTTGTTGGATGATAATAACAGAAAACCACTTTGCAGACTGCATTTTAACACTGCCAATAAATATATTGAAACATTCCATAAGGGTAAAGACTCTGGTGAAAAAACTTTACTGAGCAGTCTTGATGAAATATATAACTTCAGAGAAGAGCTTCATAAAACGTTGGAACATTATTAATTATCTTCCTCAAATAGTTTACACAACTATTGAATAACCATGAAAACTATTCTATATAACTAAAAAACAAATACTATGAAAAAACTACTTTTCACAGGTCTTTTAGGACTTGGACTTTTATTACCTGCAAACATTTCCGCATCCCCTGTCAGCACTGCTTCTGCCAAAGAATTATTTAAAAAGCCAAGAAAAGGAAAGACTAAAACCAACAGAAAAAGCAAATCAACAAGATCAAGCTATTCTTCTCCAAGATCTTATTCCTCTACTTCCAGAAGCCAGGGCTGCTCTTACAACGGAAATCAATTGTATGTGGGCTCAAGAGGTGGATGTTATTATTATTCTGGCAACAGTAAACAATATGTGGATCGATCTTATTGTTCTAGCTGCAATTAATCAAAAAAAACTAAAAACACTCAATATATCATCATAAAAAAGCGAAGATTCTCTTCGCTTTTTTATTATTTTCGGGAATTAAAATTCTAATAATATGATTCAGACTTTATTAACACTCTTGGGGTTCTTATTTCCTCATAACAATCTAAATACTACTTATACCTCTCAAGATATTACAGCGTCGCAAAGTGCAGAACTTGGAGAGGGTATTGATACAGGTGGAGAAACAACCCCTCTGCCTCCGAAAAAATAATTCAACATCATAAAATTTATACCAAATGCTTCATTTTTTATTGATCTTGATTGGCTTTTTGTCTCCAAATCAAGATATTCAGATTCATTCAAAATCTACAACTGTACAGAGTACAACCATTGGAATAAATCCAGACACTGGCGGAGATACAATTCAAGTTCTCCCGAAAAAATAAACCATAACAATTATGATACAGCTTATATTAATGTTGCTAGGACTGTCCTTTCCAAATGACAACATCCAGAATACAAATAGCAACAGCCAAACTTCAGTAACAATATACAATAATACTACTTCCGGTGAAGGATTAGACACCGGAGGCGATACAGGCCACGTACTACCTCCTAAAAAATAACATTAATTAATACTCTACTTATGATACAATTCTTATTGATATTACTAGGATTCGCACATCCAAATAATAACTTAAATACAATCAACAATAACCAAGTAACCATACCAAGTAGTACAGGACTTGGAGAGGGACTTGATACTGGTGGTGAAACAACGCAGACTCCACCTAAAAAATAACAACTAAAATAACCTTTATGATACATTTTTTATTGATATTACTAGGATTCGCACATCCAAATAACAACTTAAATACAATCAACAATAATCAAATAACTGTACAAAGTAGTACAGATCTTGATGAAAATTTTGATACTGGAGGAGAAACAGGACAAATTATTCCTCCAAGAAAATAAATTACTAATACCCACTTACTATTATATGCTCTATTTTTTATTGATGTTACTAGGATTCGCACATCCAAATAACAACTTAAACACAACCAACAATAATCAAATAGCTGTACAAAGTAGTACAGATCTTGATGAAAATTTTGATACTGGAGGAGAAACACATCCAATACCTCCTAAAAAATAACAGATAAAACAAATACCTATGATTCAGTTCTTATTAATATTAATAGGATTTGTATATACAAACAATTCAACATCTACTTTTTTACAAAGTAACATATATCAAAAAGAAGGAAATGGTCATGGAAACGGAGGGAGCACAACAGGTAATACAGGCCAAACTCCTCCTCCTTTCAGTTAACCATAAATTAACTTGTAACAAAAAAGGTATCCCATCCGAGATACCTTTCATTTTATTTTCTAATCATTTCCGTATGCGAAATATCATCTTCCAGATATTTCTTTCCGGTATCCTCAAAACCGAAATCACCATAGAATCTCAACAGATAATCCTGTGCTGAAATTCTGATTTCGGAAGTATGAAAACGATTTTCTATAGTATCAATAGCATACTTTATCAATAGTTTTCCTAAGTTCTTGCCTCTTCCATGCTCCGTTGTAAGAACTCTTCCAATGGAAGTTTCATCATATTTTATCCCTTTGTCGAAAATACGGCAGTAGGCCAATATTTCTCCATTTTCTTCTGCCCAGATATGAACCGCTTTCTGATCATAATTATCAAGGTCAGGATACGGACAATTCTGTTCGATGATAAAAACATCAACACGAGCTTTCAAAACAGCATACAGTTCAGGAACCGTAAATTCATCAAACGTTTTGATTTTCCAGACAATATTACTCATCGAAGCTTACACTATTTTGAATTAAAAAGTCATTCGTCTTTTCTATAAAGTCTAAAATCAGATCTCCACCTTCCTTCTTTTCTGCTGAAGTAACATACAATTCTGGAAGATCTTCCCAGGTTTTATGAAGCTCCGCCTTATAATCCTCAACGTTTTTGATAACAACGTTCGGTTTTAGCTTATCTGCTTTTGTAAAGACAATTGAGAATGGGATTCCGCTTTCCCCACACCATTGGATAAATTCCAGGTCAATTTTCTGTGGAGTATGTCTTGAATCTACCAAAACAAAAAGGTTCACCAGATTTCTTCTGTTCAGAATATAATTGGTGATCAGTTTTTCAAAATCCTTTCGCTGAACTTTTGAAACCTTTGCATACCCATATCCTGGTAAATCGGTAAGGTACCAGTTTTCATTCACCAAAAAATGATTGATCAGCTGAGTTTTTCCTGGAGTTCCCGAAGTTTTAGCCAAATCTTTATGATTCATCATAGCAT
Source organism: Chryseobacterium sp. StRB126 (assembly GCF_000829375.1). Taxonomy (NCBI): domain Bacteria; kingdom Pseudomonadati; phylum Bacteroidota; class Flavobacteriia; order Flavobacteriales; family Weeksellaceae; genus Chryseobacterium; species Chryseobacterium sp. StRB126. The sequence continues at coordinate 768,806 of NZ_AP014624.1, read as the reverse complement.
TGATCAATGACGATTTTCCTACATTAGATCTTCCGATAAAAGCATACTCAGGAATATTCGGTTCAGGACATTCCTGCCATTTTCCACTACTTTTTACAAACTCTGCTGTCTTAATAACCATTTTGAAATATATTTTAGAAAAATAAACCATTAAGAAAAGCTCTTAATGGTCATTTATTATGTTTTTAAACTTTATCTTTTATCCAGTTGTACAGGATTTCATTGAATTCATCCGGCTTTTCCATCATGGCAGCGTGCCCACAATGATCTATCCAGAATAAATCCGAGTTAGGAATAAACTTATGCATATCCTCTGCCACTTCCGGTGGGGTTACATTATCCTGTTTACCCCAAATCAGGCATGTGGGCGTCACGATCTTTGGAAGATCATTCAGCATATTATGTTTGATGGCACTTCTTGCCAGCATTACCGTTTTTATTCCTTTCATTCTGTCATTCACCACCGCAAAAACTTCATCTACAAGATCTTCAGTAGCCACCTTAGGGTCATAAAAAACCTCTTCCGTTTTCTTTCTGATATAAGATCTGTCATTCTTTCTTGGAAAACTATCTCCGAAAGTTCTTTCGTATAAGCCTGAACTGCCGGTTAAAACCAGATTCTTTACCAGATCAGGTCTTGCTAGGGTCAAAATAAGCCCTACATGCCCTCCCATTGAATTTCCAACAATGGAAACAGGTCCAGAAATATGACTTTCTATAAACTTGATGATATATTTTGCAATAGTGGTAAGATTCGTATTGAGTACCGGTAAATCATAGATGGGTAACTGAGGAACATATACTTTGAACCCTCTATCCGAAAAAAAATCTACCATTTTATCGAAATTACTCAAACCACCCATTAACCCGTGCAACAGCACTAATGGATGTCCTTCCCCAGCCTCTACATAGGAATATTTCTTTTCTTTTTTTGTACTAAATATCATATAATGCCTTAATAAAGCCCTGCAAAAATACAAATTAAACCTCAAAAATATTTTGATTATCCTAATTTAAGATAAAAATAATACAATATTCCCCTTTTTAACTTTTTTTTTCAAAATCGCTTTACTATGGCTTAAATAACAGTTTTAACAACCTTCTACATATCAATTAATTACATTCTTAGAACTCAATCTTTAATAAAACTTATTAACATTGAGTCAAAAAGTGGGAAAAAGTGGGAAATTTTGGAAATTATTATATAAATTTGTCCCAAATGAAAAATTTCATTGGGACATATGAGTGTAAAATTGACGATAAAGGCCGCTTAAAAGTTCCTTCATCTTTAATTAAACAGATGGAAAACTTCGACGATAAGGCGTTTGTAGTCAAAAGATCTGTGTTCCAACCTTGTCTGGAAGTCTATCCAATGAATGCATGGGATAAACTGATGGGCAAAATTAATAAACTGAACAGATTCATAAAAAAGAATGCTGATTTCATACGAATGTTTACGGCAGGAGTAAAAACAGTAGAATTGGACAATGCGGGGAGATTACAAATTTCTAAAGACCTGATGACTTTTTCAAATCTTCAGAAAGATGTAGTAATCACCAGCGCAGGAGAACTTTTCGAAATTTGGGATAAAGAAGCCTATGAACAGGTTATTTCAACCAATGAAACTGATTTTGCCAGCCTCGCCGAGGATGTAATGGGCTCTTTTGACGAAGAATAACTGTAAAGGTTATTAAAGATTTTATTTAATAAAAAACACAATTAAGCATGTATCATAACCCCGTTTTGTTGAAGCAGAGTGTAGATGATTTGGTGACGAATCCTGACGGAATCTATGTGGACTGCACCTTTGGAGGAGGTGGCCACTCAAGAGAGATTTTGAGCAGACTTTCTGACAAAGGAAAACTGTTCAGCTTCGATCAGGATCTGGATGCGCTTAAAAATACAATTGATGACCCCAGATTTACATTGGTAAATCAGAATTTCAGATTTCTGGAAAACTCACTATTAATGTATGGAGTTCCTCAGGTGGATGGTGTTTTAGCTGACCTTGGAGTTTCATCTCATCAGTTTGATGAAGCAGACAGAGGTTTCTCTACAAGAAGCAATGCTCCTTTGGATATGAGAATGAATGTGATGCAGAATCTTGATGCTAAAAGAGTGATTAACGAATATGGAGAAGAAGAACTTGCTGATATTTTCTATCACTATGGAGAATTAAGGGAAGCAAGAAAACTGGCAAGAGATATTGTACACCATAGAAAAACAAAAAGTATAGACACTACAGAGGATTTGAAAAAGCTTTTCAGCTACCTTCCTCCTCATAAAGTGAATAAATTCTATGCACAACTTTTTCAGGCAGTAAGAATAGAAGTAAACCAGGAACTTGAAGTATTAAAAGAAATGCTGGTTCAGGCCTACAATGTTTTAAAACCGGAAGGAAGATTAGTAGTAATCTCTTATCATTCTTTAGAAGACCGTTTGGTGAAGAGATTCCTGAAAAACGGAATGTTCGAAGGAGAACCGGAAAGAGATATCTACGGAAATTATAAAAAAGCATTCGAGTTGGTGAAGAGTAAAGCAATCATTCCTGATGACAAGGAGATTGAAGAAAACTCAAGAGCCAGAAGTGCTAAAATGAGAACAGGAATAAAGATATAAATGATAAACCATAAGTGATAGGCGATATCAATTATCTTTTATCATTCATCAATTATAAACAAAGCTTTGGCAAAAAGAACAACAAATCGCCCCCAGAAAAGACTCACTTTTATAGACATTATAAAAGGAAACTTTCTGAATCGTGATGAGATCAAAATACATTACAAGTATTTTCTCTTGTTGTTTATCTTGATGATGGCCATGATTTACAGTAATCACCTCGTCAACAAGAAAATTAAAATTGTAAACGCTTTAAAAGAAGAAACAGAAGAATACAAATCAAGAAACGCTTACGCCCAGAGTAAGTTAATCAAGGTAAAAATGGAATCAGAGCTGGGGAAAGAGGTTGCGCGGGACTCTTTGATGACCCTCGAAAACCACCCTCATAAATTGCTAATAAAACTGGACAGTACAGATGCAAAAGCAAAATGAATACGACAACAAACGTAAAAAAACGTTACGATGGGGCTACCTCTTTGCAGTGGTAGCTTTGTGCGTGTTTGTAATGTTCTTGGCAAGGATTGTAGTCCTTCAGAATACCAATGTTCAGGAAATTAAAGATGATTACATTAATAAAAATTATCGTGAAGCGACTCTAAAGGCTGCCCGTGGTAATTTATTTGCTTCCGATGGATCTATTTTGGCCACAACTGTGATGCGCTATGATATCTATCTTGACTTCAAAACGATGAAAGATACGATCTACAGCAATCACATCGGAGCATTAACGGATTCTCTGAGCAAAATGTTCGGAAAATCCAGAGGAGAGTTCAGACAAAAATTCGACGAGCAGAAGAAAAAGAAAAATCAATATTACACCCTGGTAAAAGGACTGGATTTTGACCAATACGACAGAATCAGACAGTTTCCGATCTTCAAAAGAGGTAAAAATAAAGGCGGATTTATTGTAGACAGAAACTACAAAAGAGAACTTGCAACCTCAGAAATTGGTGCAGGAACCATTGGTATGGATAACGGAGAACTGAAATCCGGACTGGAAGGAGCTTTCTCAAAGTATTTAACAGGTACTGACGGGAAAAGATTAGAACAAAGAATCAACTCTTCCCAATGGAAACCTATCGACTTCTGGAAAGTTCAGGAACCCATTGATGGAGAAGATGTATATACAACTTTAGATCTTAGAATTCAGGATATTGCACACTCTGCATTACAGAAGCAGCTAATCCATTACGAAGCCAAACACGGAACTGTAGTTGTGATGGAAGTAGAAACCGGAAAAGTACGTGCTTTGGTTAACTTAAGAAGAACTGAATCCGGAGAATACGAAGATTCTTACAACTATGCGTTAAAAGACAATATCGAACCGGGATCCACATTCAAAACCATTTCGCTTTTAGCGGCAATGGATGATGGATTCATTGATGAAAATTCAACGGTAAACGTAGGAAACGGAGTTTGGACCTATGCAAAACAAAGAATTTCTGATGGCCACGGTGGAGGTACTTATGACATTAGTGATGTTTTAGCCAAATCCAGTAACGTAGGAACAGCAAAGCTCATCACAAAATTCTATGCTGAAAAACCACAGATCTTCCTTGACCATTTGAAACGTTGGAAATTATTCGACAAAATGGATATCGAGCTTCCGGGAATCACAAAACCGAAGATCGTAACCCCAGAAAATAAAAGATGGAATGCAGCAACCCTAGCCTCTATCTCTTACGGATACTCTTCAAACATTAACCTGCTGCAGCTGGCAACATTCTACAACGGAGTAGCTAACGGAGGTAAAATGCTTAAGCCATTATTCATCGATAAAATCATGAAAGACGGAAAGGTAATGTACAGTGCAAAACCTGAAGTAATGGTCAGCAAAATGGCATCTGAGAAAGCCATCAAAATGATGACCAGCGCACTAACCAAAGCCGTAGAAAAAGGAACAGGACGAAGCATCTTCACTCCTAATCTTAAAATGGCAGGAAAAACAGGAACTGCAAGATTTGAATACTGGCTTCCCGGCCCAATGAAATATCGTGCATCATTCGCAGGATTTTATCCGGCAGATGCACCAAAATATACATGCTACGTGATGGTAAGTGAACCCAATACATCAATTGGATTCTATGGAGGTCCGGTAGCAGCGCCAGTGTTTAAGGAAATAGCAGGAAAAACCTTCCTGAAAACACCACAAAACATTGAAAAAGAAATGCTCGTAGACAAAAAGGTAAACCTCAGCAAAATGGTTGAGCCTAATGTAAAAGTAGCAGTCAATGATAAGCAAATGCCTAATGTAGTAGGATTGATCGGTAAAAATGTCATCCCACAATTGGAAAACTTAGGATATCGTGTCAATTTTAAAGGAGTTGGACGAATTAAAGAACAGTTCCCCTTAGAAGGCACAACAATCAGTAAGAACCAGAGAATATATTTATCTCTACAGAATTAGAAAAAACAGAGTCCCAAAGGGACGATTTAAGCCGAAATAGGATAAAGTCCTATTGATAAAAGATGATAATAACAGAATTAGTAAACAGAATTCCAGTAATAGAAATCCACGGAGACAGCAACCGTGAGGTATCAGAATTGGTTTTCGACAGCAGAAAGGTTACAGAAAACGCTCTTTACATTGCTATAAGAGGAACAGTAGTGGATGGACACTCATTCATTGCATCTTCTATTGAAAAAGGAGCAACAGCAATTGTTTGTGAAGAATTCCCTGAAACGCTGGCAGAAAACGTAACTTATATCAAAGTGAAAGACTCTGCTAAAGCTTTAGGTCATCTTTCATCTAACTTCTACGGAAATCCTTCTCAGAAACTAAAACTGATAGGTGTTACCGGAACCAACGGAAAAACTTCTGTTTCTACCCTCCTTTTTGATGTTTTCAAGAATTTAGGATATGATTCTGCTTTATTATCAACCGTTGAAATCAGAATTGGGGAAGAAATTATTCCCGCGACTCATACCACTCCGGATGTTATTACCATCAATAAAATCTTAGCTGAAGCAGTGGAGAAAGGGTGCGAATTTGCTTTCATGGAAGTAAGTTCTCACGGAATTGCCCAAAACAGAATCGAGGGGTTACACTTCAAAGTAGCAGGATTTACCAATCTTACCCACGATCATTTAGATTATCATAAAACATTCGAAGAATACTTAAAAACGAAAAAAAGATTCTTTGATGAATTAGAAGATACAGCCATTGCCATCACCAATGTAGATGACAAAAATGGTAACGTCATGCTTCAGAATACAAAAGCGACAAAGAAATCTTACGCTTTGAAAACAATGGCAGACTATCACGGAAAACTATTGGAAGTAGATTTCAACGGAATGCTGCTGAACTTCAACGGAAAAGAATTTTGGACCACATTAACAGGAAAATTCAATGTGTACAACCTATTGCTGGTTTTCGGAATTGCGGAAGAACTTGGGTTTGAACAGGATGAGATTCTTCAGGCCATCAGTAACTTAAAAAGAGTTTCCGGAAGATTTGAAACCATGAAATCCGATGGTGGAATTTTCTTTATCGTAGACTATGCACACACTCCGGATGCTTTAGAAAATATCTTGGACAGCATTAACGATATCAGAACCAAAAACGAAAGATTAATCACCGTTTTCGGTTGTGGAGGAGACAGAGATCACTCCAAAAGACCTGAAATGGGAAATATTGCCACTAAAAAATCAACATTGGCAATCATCACTTCAGACAACCCAAGAACAGAAGATCCCGGACAAATTATCAAGGAAATAGAAGCAGGTGTTGAACCTCAGAACTTCAGCAAATACACTTCAATTCCGGACAGAAAAGAAGCCATAAAGATGGCCATAAAGTTTGCAGAACCTAAAGATATTATTCTCGTAGCCGGAAAAGGCCACGAAAACTATCAGGAGATCAATGGTGTAAAACATCATTTTGATGACAAAGAAGTAATTAATGAGCTTTGGAAATTAATGAGCAAGTAATTATTAACAAATTGAAACTATGCTATACTATCTATACGAATATCTAACCGACCATGGAATTCACGTTCCGGGATTAGGAATGTTGAAATACATCTCCTTCCGTGCAGGAATGGCAGTATTGTTCTCATTAATTATTGCTCTTGTCTACGGAAAAAGAGTCATCAACTACCTGAGAACAAAACAAATGGGTGAATTAGTCCGTGATCTAGGATTGGATGGCCAAAAACAAAAAGAAGGAACTCCTACCATGGGAGGACTTATCATTATTTTGGCTACCATTATTCCCGTATTGCTGTTTACAAGAATTACAAACGTATATATTGTCTTACTGCTCGTTTCAATGTTTTGGATGGGGGCCATCGGATTTCTGGATGATTATTTAAAGAAAATAAAGAAAAATAAAGACGGACTAAGCGGTAAATTCAAAATTGTGGGGCAGGTTGGTTTAGGCTTAATTGTCGGAATCACCATGTATTTCCATCCGGATATCACCGTTAAAAGAAAATATGCCGATGCAAAAGTAGTGAACAGAAACAACGTAGAGCAAAACTTCATGCCTACAGAGAAAATCACAGTTTCTACAGTACCATTCGCAAAGAATAATGAGTTCGATTATAGCGGAATCCTGTTTTGGATGAATGAAAAAGATGCCCATGAGTGGGCATGGATTGTCTTTATCCCTATTGTCATCTTCATCGTAACAGCCGTTTCCAATGGAGCCAATATCACTGATGGAATAGACGGGCTCGCCGCAGGAACCAGTGCCATAATACTGCTTACCCTTGCCCTTTTCGCCTACCTTTCAGGGAACATCATCTTTGCAGACTATCTCAATATCATGTTCCTGCCGAATATGGGAGAAACCACCATTTTTGCCGTCGCAATGGTAGGAGCCGTAATTGGATTCTTCTGGTACAATACCTATCCTGCCCAGGTTTTCATGGGCGATACAGGAAGTTTGATGCTAGGAGGAGTAATTGCCGTTTTAGCGATTATTTTAAGAAAAGAATTACTGATTCCTGTTTTATGTGGAATTTTCCTGATCGAAAACCTATCCGTTATGCTTCAGGTAGTTGTTTTCAAATACAGAAAGAAAAAATATGGGCTGGAATATGCTCAAAACAATAGACTATTCAAAATGTCACCACTACACCACCATTATCAGAAAGAAGGTTTTCACGAAAGTAAAATCGTAAACAGAATGATTATCATTGGAGTAATACTGGCAATTGTTTGTCTGATCACCTTAAAAATGAGATAAAACTTAATTTAAAAATTGAAAGATTTAAACACTGAAGATCTTTTAATCATTAAATCAAAATAATATGAAAATAGTTGTTTTAGGAGGAGGAGAAAGCGGATGTGGAGCTGCTTATTTGGCCAAAAAGAAAGGTCTGGAAGTATTTCTTTCAGATAAAGGAGCCATTAAAGATAACTATAAGCAGTTTCTTACCGAAAATGGAATTGAATTTGAAGAAGGAAACCACGATGAAGACAGGATTTTAAATGCCGATTGGATCGTAAAAAGTCCGGGAATACCGAAAAAAGCAGAGATCATCCACAAAATTCATGAAAAAGGAATCAGACTTTCCTCTGAAATTGAATTCGCTTCTGAGTTTACAGATGCAAAGATCATTGCCATTACAGGAAGTAACGGAAAAACAACCACCACTTCCCTGATCTACTACATCCTGAAAAATGACGGATTAAATGTAGGGTTGGGAGGAAACATAGGATATAGCTTTGCAAAGCAGGTTGCAGATGAAAACCATGAATATTATGTATTGGAAGTAAGCTCTTTCCAGTTAGATGATATCCAGAATTTCAGACCTTATATCTCTTTATTGTTGAATCTGTCTCAGGATCACCTGGATCAGTACAACTACAACTATGAAGAATATGCATTGGCAAAATTCAGAATCACTGAAAATCAGGAAAACGACAACTTCTTCATCTACAATAAAGATGACGAAATGAGTAAAAACCTGCTTGAAAAATTAGAAATAAAAGCGAAGATGATTCCTTTCTCCACAAAGGAACAGCTTCCTGAAGGAGGTTTTGTAAACGATGATCAGATTGTGGTAAAAATGAAGGATGAATTCTCCATGAAAGTTGAAGAATTATCCCTACTTGGGAATCACAATGTTGCCAACAGCTTAGCTGCTTCTATAGCAGGTAAAATACTGAAGATCAATAATGAAAGTATAAGACATTCATTAATGACATTCCAGGCTGTAGAGCACAGACTGGAGTTTGTAACTGAAACGGATGGAGTAAAATACATCAATGACAGTAAAGCAACCAATGTGAATGCCACTTACTATGCTTTGGAAAGTATGAAAACCCCAACCGTTTGGATTGTTGGTGGATTAGATAAAGGAAATGACTATACCGAAATAGAGGATTTAGTCAAAAGAAAAGTAAAGGCAATTGTTTGCCTTGGTATTGACAATAAGAAGATTATAGATTTCTTTAAAGATAAAAAGGAGTTTATTTATGACACTTCAAGCATGGAAGAAGCCGTGAAAATATCAAAATTACTGGCTAAAAAAGGAGACACTGTTCTACTTTCTCCATGTTGCGCAAGCTTTGATTTATTCAAAAGCTATGAAGACAGAGGACGTCAGTTTAAAGAGCAGGTATTAAAGTAAAAATGTAAAATGTCAGTTGTAAAAAGTGGATGACACTTTTTACAAAAAACATCAATACAAAACATATGGACGAGCAGAATACAGAAACCAGATTTGAATTTCTAAAGGGCGATAAAGTACTTTGGATGGTCATTCTCGTGATCTCCATTTTCTCTATTTTCCCTGTTTATTCTGCAAGTTCAAACCTGGAATATATTGTTAATAACGGAACCACTACAGGTCACGTTATCAAACATATGTTCTTTGTAGTCCTGGGATTAGCGATTATGAGACTTGTAGGAACAATAAAATATGAATACATCGGTAAACTCAGCAGTATCCTGCTTGGGCTGATGATTGTTCTATTGATTGTTACCATGTTTACCGGACAGACCATTGATGGAGCCAGTGCTTCCCGATGGCTGAAAATTCCGGGAACCCCTATCTCATTCCAGCCGTCATCATTCGCCTTCCTGATGTTGATTATCTATTTATGCAGATATTTAACCAAGAAGATAACAAGAGAAAGACTTCCGATAGAGAATATCATGTATATTTTCGGTCCTATTCTACTTGTTTTTGTACTGGTAGCAAAAGATAACGGTTCTACAGCATTAATGATCCTTATGGTTTCAGTGGTTGTTCTGATTATCGGACAGCTTCACTGGAAATACATTGCAGGCTTTATTTCAGCATCATTTGTGGCCATTGTATTCTTTCTGTTAATTGCATTGAATACAAACATGATCGGAGGAAACCGTGTTCATACATGGATGAGCCGTATTGAAACATTTACATCAAGTAAAGCAAAATCAGCAGATATTGATGATGAAAGTGTAAAAGCCAAGAACTATCAGGTAATGCAGGCCAAAGCTGCCATCGTACACGGTGGCATTACCGGAATGGGACCCGGAAAAAGCGCATTAAAACAGATGCTCCCGCAATCTGCCTCCGACTTTATCTTCGCAGTAATCGTTGAAGAATACGGAGTAATAGGAGCCGCATTTTTAATCAGTCTCTATCTGATTATGATGATAAGGATTGTGATGATCGCCAGTAAAATGCCGGCCTTCTTCGGATCATTGCTCGTGCTCAGTCTCGGGGTAATGATTTTTATACAGCTATCTGTAAATATTGCTGTTGCCGTTAATCTGATCCCGGTAACAGGGCAGCCGTTACCATTGATAAGTTACGGAGGAACCTCCATGCTGGTAACCTATTTACAGCTAGGAATTATCTTAAATATAAGCTCCAGAATTCAGATTTACGATGAGGAAGGAATGGGCAAAAAACAAAGCATAGCAGAAATAAACGATATCGCATAAACCAAAAGAGTCCCAAAAGGAAAATTTAACAAAAATCGGACGAAGTCCTATTAATTAAAATGAACAAAAAACTAAAAATACTACTATCAGGCGGAGGAACAGGAGGACACATCTTCCCTGCCATTGCCATCGCTGACGAAATCAAGAAAAGGTTTCCAGATGCAGAATTTTTGTTCATTGGAGCCAACGGAAAAATGGAAATGGAAAAAGTTCCACAAGCTGGTTATAAAATTGAAGGAATTGATATCGCAGGAATTGACAGAGGAAACCTGTTATCCAACTTAGGACTTCCTTTCAAGATTCTAAAAAGTTTAAACAGATCAAAAGCAATTATCAAAGACTTTAAGCCAGACATTGCGATAGGAACAGGAGGTTTTGCAAGTGGCCCCGCTTTATATGAAGCTACAAAATTGGGAGTTCCGGTTTTTATTCAGGAACAGAATGCCCACGCAGGAGTCACCAATAAGATTTTAAGTAAAGCAGCAAAAGCCATCTTTACAGCCTATCCGAAAGTAGCAGGCTTTCCCGCAGAAAAGATCAAGTTTCTGGGAAACCCAATCCGTTCTGTTATTATTTCAGGAATGCAGGAAACAGCTCAGGCAAAACAAAAAATGGGGTTAAATAAAGATAAACTAACCATTTTATCGGTGGGTGGATCTTTAGGCTCCAGAACATTAAACAATGCATGGAAATCACATTTAAACCAAATTGTAGATAAAGATTATCAGCTGATCTGGCAGACAGGAAAGCTTGATTATAAAGATATTATTGAAGAAACAAAAGATATTGATACCAGAAATATTCAGATCCGTGAATTTATCAAAGACATGGAACTTGCTTATTCTGCAGCAGATATCATCGTTTCAAGAGCCGGAGCCATTGCCATTTCAGAGTTGGCCGTAGCACAGAAACCGGTATTATTGGTCCCATTCCCTTTTGCAGCGGAAGACCATCAAACCAAAAATGCCATGAATCTGGTTGAAAAAAATGCAGCCAGAATGGTAAAAGACTCTGAAATGCAGGAAAAATTCTGGAATACATTATCAGAAATCTGCGAAAATGAAAGTGTGAGAAAAGAAATGTCCGACAATCTGAAATATTTTGCTAAGCCGGATGCTACAAAAGAGATTGTAGATGAGATATTTAAAATCATAAGATAAATGTGTAAAATTTGTCATTCTGAACGAAACATAGTGAAGTGAAGAATCTCTATTATCAAGATTCCTCGTTCCTCGGAATGACAAAATGAAAATTATTAATAAGTAATGAAGAATTTAGAAACATATCAGAACTTTTACTTCGTTGGAATCGGAGGCATAGGAATGAGTGCATTAGCACGCTATTTCCATGCGTCCGGAAAAAAAGTATTGGGTTACGATAAAACCAACACCAAGCTTACTCAAAATCTGATGAAAGAAGGAATTGATATCGTTTTCGAAGATCTTATTGATGAAAGGGTTACCTCTCTTCAAAAAGAAGATACATTAATCATTTACACGCCTGCCATCAAAACACTTGGGATTTTAGATTACTTTAATCAAAATCAGTTTGAAGTGCTGAAACGTGCAAAGGTTTTAGGATTAATCACGGAAAATACAGACTGTATCGCAGTAGCAGGAACCCACGGTAAAACAACAACGTCTACCCTGGTTTCTCATTTATGCAAAGAAGCAAACCTTCCATTCTCATGCTTTTTAGGTGGGATTTCTGAAAACTTTAAATCAAACTTTCTATATAACGGTTCTAAGTATTCAGTAGTGGAAGCAGATGAATACGACAGAAGCTTCCTGAACCTTTCTCCAGACTGGGCAGTTGTAACTTCAACCGACGCAGACCACTTGGATATTTATGGAGATAAAAGCCATATTGAAGAAGGCTTCAGACAATTTGCAGCCTTAGTTCCTGAAGACCAACAGCTCTTCGTAAGAAAAGGCATTGAAATCGGAAGAGGACATCAGACCTACGCTGTAAATGAAAAAGCTGATTACTATTCTGATAACCTGAGAATGGATCATGATAAAATTTATTTTGACTTCCACACTCCAACCGAAACCATAAAAGATTTTGTTTGGGAAATCCCAGGAATTCATAATGTAGAAAATGCAACAGTAGCATTAGCAATTTTACACAATTTGGGCGCAGATTTTGATACGCTGAAAAAGGCAATTGCCAATTTTAAAGGAATTAAAAGAAGATATACCAAGCATTTTTACGAAAATGGTAAAATTTATATAGATGATTACGCTCATCACCCAACAGAAATTAATGCGGTAATGGGCTCTATCAAGACATTTTATCCTGATAAAAAATTATTGGTGGTCTTCCAGCCTCACCTGTTCAGCAGAACAAGAGATTTTGCAGATGGATTTGCTGAAAGCCTGAGCAAAGCAGACGAATTGATTCTTTTGGATATTTACCCGGCAAGAGAACTTCAGGAAAATTTTGAAGGAGTTACTTCAAGTTGGTTGTTGGAAAAAGTAACATTAGATAAAAAAGAAGTATCCACTTTATCCGATGCTTTTGAAAAAATAAAACAAAAGGATTTTGATATCCTTCTCACCGTAGGTGCCGGAAATATAGACACCCTATATGACCCGATCTGTGAGTGGATTGCAAAAATTTAATCTAAACGCTGTGTGCGCTAAGAAAGTTTAAAAAGTAAAATATTTTTGGGCGCAGAGGCGTTTCACTCAGCAAAGAAAATGAGTTAACAAAGATTACTGTAAAAAAAGATATATTAACAATAAAATTATAAAAATTACAGCCTTCGATGAGTGAAACGCCCTCGCGAACGGAAAAAGAATAAGGATTCTCTGCGATCCTAGCGTTAAAAATAAAAAACACAATGTATGATAGAAAATAAAATTTCAGGTATTGTTTTCGATGCCGGAATGAAAATACATCGTACGCTTGGAATAGGACTTTATGAAAATGTATATGAAGAATGTTTAGTTTATGAACTAGAAAAAAGAGGATTAAATGTAGAATATCAAAAAAACATTGATATTAAATATGAAGAATTAAATATCTCTAAAGCGTTCAGAGTAGATTTATTAATTGAAAACAAAGTAATAATTGAAATAAAAGCAGTTCCGGAAATTAATGATTATCATTTCTTTCAGCTTTTAAATTATTTGAGGATAACAGATATGAAACTCGGAATGATTTTAAATTTTCATTCAATGTTATTTAAAAATGGTGTAAAACGAGTTGTGAATAAATTATAAAGGAGAGTAAAAATATCTCTGCTAATAAGAAATAAAAATACTTTGCGCACATAGTGTTTAAAGAAAAATATGAAAAATAAATACAGAATATTAAAAATTGTTATCACGGTAATCATCCTTGGATTGTTGCTGAGTTTCTCCTTGAAGAGATTCGGCGGCCAAAAGATTACAGATAATAAGATTTCTGTAAAAATGAATGAAAAAACTCCTGTTTACTTTGTTGATGAAAAAGACATCAGAGAGATTGTAAAAAAGGAGAATCCATCAGGAAAAGTAGGAGATTTGAACATTCCGGCATTAGAAAAAAAGATCAACGCACTCCCAGCTGTAGACAGTGCCAATGTCTATCTGAACTTAAATGGGAAACTGAATCTGGATATCAAACAGAGAGTTCCTGTATTCAGGCTCAATAAAGAAGGAAAAGACTTTTATGTGGATGAAAAAGGAGTTGAATTTCCTATTTCAAGAACCTATTCCCATCCATGTATGCTGGTTACAGGAAATGTACAGCCGGATGAATATGAAAAGCTGGCAGAACTGGTTGGAAAAATTGATAAAGACGACTTCAGTAAGAAATTCTTCATTGGAATTTCAAAAAGTAAAGACAGCTATAATCTCCTGACCAGTGAAGGAAACTACAGAGTGGAACTTGGAGATCTGGAGAATATTGACTTTAAAGTAAGAGGATTTAAAACTTTTGTAGAAAAATACCTGGTTTATCAGGATCCTCAAAAATACAGTATGGTTTCTGTAAAATACCAGAACCAGATTGTAACCACTCTAAATCCACACTTCAAGGAAAACGACAGTATCCTGAAAGCGGGTAAATTAGAAATGGCAAAAGCTCCGGCACTTACAGCTGCTGCTAAAAAGGCGGATGCAAAACCAAAGATTGCAGAAGTGAAAAAAACAAGCTCAACTCCGGCAAAACCGAAAGAGAGTACGAAACCCAAAACACAGGCAAAAGAAACAAAGAAAACAGAGAAGAAAACAACGGCCCCGGCACAGTCCAAGCCAAAGCCGAAACCCAAGGTGAAAATAGAATAAAAAATAGTCCCGAAAGGGCAATTTAACACAAAGCAGGACTAAGTTCTGCATGGAAAAAGTAGAAAAAAATCAAATCGATATAAAATGGAAAATCAAGAGTATTCAGTAGGTCTGGACATCGGGACAACAAAGATAGTCGCGATTGTCGGAAGAAGGAATGCACACGGGAAAATAGAAGTTCTCGGTGTAGGAAAAGCTAAAAGTCTTGGTGTTCATAAAGGTATTGTGAATAATATTTCACAAACTATTAATTCAATCAAGGCTGCAGTATCCGAGGCACAATCCAGTGCCGGGGTTCCTATCCGCAAAGTTACGGTAGGTATTGCAGGAAAACACATACGTTCTCTGCAGCACTCCGATTATATTATGCGTGAACATCCGGATAAGTTCATCACAGATGATGATATTGAAGCGTTAAAAGATCAGGTCAAGAAACTGGTTATGCTTCCTGGAGAAGAAATTATCCATGTCCTTCCACAAGAATATAAAGTGGATTCCGAAGGCGAAATTCAGGAACCTGTCGGAATGCACGGAAAACGTTTAGAAGCCAACTTCCACGTTGTAGTAGGGCAAATGGGAAGCATCAGAAATATTGCAAGATGCGTTCGTGAAGCCGGATTAGAAATGGAAGCCCTTACTTTAGAACCATTAGCCTCTTCAGAAGCTGTTCTTACCAAAGAAGAGAAAGAAGCAGGAGTAGCTATTGTTGATATTGGAGGGGGTACTACAGATATTGCCATCTTCAAAGACAATATCATCCGTCATACCTGCGTAATCCCTTACGGAGGCGGTATTATTACGGAAGATATCAAAGAAGGATGCTCCATTATTGAAAAACATGCTGAACAATTGAAAGTAAAATTCGGTTCGGCTGTTCCAGAATTAGAAAAAGACAGTACTTTTGTAACAATTCCGGGACTTCATGGGCGACCAGATAAGGAAATCTCTTTAAAAACCCTTGCTCAGATCATCAATGCAAGAGTAGAAGAAGTTCTGGAAATGGTTAATACCGAGCTTAAAGCCTACGGAGCCTTTGAACAGAAGAAAAAGCTGATTGCAGGAATCGTACTTACAGGTGGTGGGTCAAACCTTAAACACCTTAGACAGCTGGCCAATTATACCACAGGTTTTGACAGCAGAATCGGTTTTGCAAATGAATATATTGCCAACGATAAAAATCAGTATCTGAAAGGCCCTGAATTTGCTACGTCTATTGGGTTATTGATGGAGAGTTTGAAGATCAGGGATAAAAGGCAGACTATTGACGATATAGAAGAAGCTGTAAAAGAGCAAACTAAGCCTGAAGCAGCTCCTGTACAGGCAGAAACTGTTCAACCTATTCAGCAGACTGCAGCTCCTGTTCAGGAACAGCAAATTGCTGATGAAAGACAGGAAAACAGAAAAGCTAAACTGACCTTCGGGCAGTCGCTTATGGAAAAAGTAAAAAAATTCTTTGAAGAAGTAGAATAAATATAAATGATAAAAGATTAATGATCAATGATACCAGAAAATAGCTTAATATTTATTAACTTAAAACGAATATCATTCATCAATTATCATCTATCAGTTATCAATTATTAAAAATATAGTTATGGAAAATATAGGTACACAAGGATTTTCATTTGACCTACCAAAAGGAAATTCATCCATCATAAAAGTAATCGGTGTAGGAGGTGGAGGAAACAACGCTCTAAAGCACATGTACGAGAAAGGGATCCACGGAGTTGATTTCGTGGTCTGTAATACAGACGCCCAGACCCTGGATAATAACCCCGTTGCCAATAAGGTTCAGTTGGGAACTTCTATTACAGAAGGTCTTGGAGCCGGTGCTGATCCTGAAGTAGGAGAAAAATCAGCAATTGAAAGTATTGAAGATATCAAGGCTGCTATGGGTCAGAACACGAAAATGGTGTTCATCACTGCCGGAATGGGTGGTGGTACAGGTACCGGAGCCGCTCCTGTCATTGCTAAAGTGGCAAAAGACATGGGAATCTTAACCGTAGGTATTGTTACCGTCCCTTTCAGTTTCGAAGGAAAAAGAAGATTGGAACAGGCTGAAAACGGGCTTGAGAAATTAAAAAATAATGTTGATTCATTAATTGTAATCAACAATGATAAACTGAGACAGCAATTCGGAAACCTTGGATTCAAACAAGGATTCTCTAAAGCGGATGAAGTCTTAGCCAATGCTGCTAAAGGAATGGCAGAAGTTATTACGGGTTACTTTGATGTAAACATTGACTTTAGAGATGCTAAATCTGTGCTTCAGAACTCTGGTACAGCTCTAATGTCTACCGGTACAGCTTCAGGTGAAAATAAAGCCGAAGAAGCCGTAAGAAAAGCATTAGATTCTCCACTATTGAATGACAACAAAATTACTGGTGCTAAAAATGTACTATTGTTGATCAGAAGTGGTGCTGAAGAAGTTACCATGGACGAAATCGGTATCATTATGGACCACATCCAGAAAGAAGCCGGAAATACTGCTGATATCATTTTTGGAGTAGGTGCCGATGAAGAACTTGGAGATGCAGTAAGCGTACTTGTTATTGCTACAGGATTCTCTAATGACAATAAGAAATTCTCTGGTCCTACCGAAAAGATCAGAATCAGTCTTAATGATAATTTAGAGTCCCAAAAATCTTCCCCTTTTAAAACAAGAGAAGAAAGAGAGTCTGCTCCTGAAGTAACTCATGATTTCGGCAGAAAAAGCCTTTTCAGATTGGATGATGAGGACCATGATACACCATTCAATGTGACTTCTACCGAAAAAAAAAGGATTATTGAGGAAGAGGAGATCAGAACAGAAATAAAATTCTTTGATAAAGAAGAAAATACAATCAACACTCCTGAGCAAGGGTGGAGAAATGAAGATGAGCAGGAAGAATACAGCTTACTTTCTATTGAAGAAGAGGAAGATCCAAATGATTTAGAAATTCAGTCTTTCTCATTTGATTTCGACAATAAAAAAGAGGAACTTCAGTCTGGGAATGTTTTCAACAACAATTCTTCACAAGAGAAACCGGTTGAATTCAATTTCTTCGTTAATGAGCCTATCAGAAATGAGCCTAAAACAGATTACGGACAGCCTAAAGCAGAGTTTAATGCTCCGGTAAGTGCAGTAGCAGAACCTGCTCAGAAAATCGAAACCTTCTATCAAAAAGAAGAGCCAAAAACTGAAACAAGACCTGCTTTTGAAACTAAAACAGAAATTGAAACTCCAAAAACTGAAGAATCAGAATTCACTTTCGTGAACAAAACGATCGATCAGGACAGAATTATAGAAAGAAGAAATAAATTAAAAGAATTCAATTCCCGTTATCAAAGCTTTGACAGCACGAGTGAATTCGAATCTATTCCTGCTTTCAAGAGAAAAAACATCTCTATTGACGGAACCAACCCATCAGATCAGAATATCAACACATATATGTCTGACAACAACGGTTCTATGCAAATCAGAGAAAATAGATTTTTAAATAAAGACGTAGACTAAATTTAATTCGAAAATGAAATAATTTGAGAATTTGAAAATTAATCCACAGGAAATCATAAATCCGGTGTTTTTATAATCTTCAAATTGTTTCATTTTCAAATTTTCAAATCATAATTATGAGTTTAGAAAATATTATAAGCGAAGCTATAAAAACTGCGATGAGAGAGAAAGACAGAGTTGCTTTAGACTCTCTTCGTGCTGTAAAATCTCAAATTCTTCTTTTACAAACAGAAGCCAGAGGTGCTGAAGTTTCTGCAGAACAGGAAATTGCTATTCTTCAGAGAATGATTAAGCAACGTAAAGATTCTTTTGAGCAGTTTTCTGCCCAGGGAAGACAAGATCTTGCAGAAGTGGAAGAAGCTCAGATGAAAGTTATTGAGAAGTTTTTACCAAAACAGCTTTCTGCAGAAGAATTAGAAACAGAAATTAAAAATATAATTTCAGAAACCGGAGCTGAATCTATGAAAGATTTAGGAAAGGTAATGGGAGTTGCTTCAAAAGCATTAGCCGGAAAATCAGACGGAAAAAGCATTTCCGAGATGGTTAAAAAGCTCCTTTCATAATGTGATACCAGTTCAGGGTTCGGATTTTCCGAATCTCGAAAACATGTATCTCATTCTATAACTAAGGATATACAACCTTTGCATATCGATTTGATTAAGAAGCCCGGGACTTTTTGAGTCTCGGGCTTCATTTTTTTGGATATTAAAGTCTATTGATTCAGAAAACTTTAAAAAAGAGTTTAGATACGATCATATTTCGGATGGTATTAAGTGATTGATTGCTTGAGGGAAAGCCTTAAATGTTTTTTTCATGGTCGTTTGTTTTTCAGAATCATTTCAAATTTAATAATTATATTTGATTATTCCTAATTTTAATTCACATTTTTTTGAATATTGTTATAATATTAATATTGGGTTAATTTTATATGCCTAATCCATTCATAGTTATTATATATTGAACAAACGTAAAGAATTGCTTAACTTTGTAGTGATAAAAAACAAAATATATGTATCCAACAGATTTAGTAATGCCTATGAAGGCTGAACTTACAGATAAAGGTTTCCAGGATTTAACAACTCCTGCTCAGGTAGAAGGTGCTTTGAAGCAGTCTGGAACTACATTATTGGTCATCAACTCTGTATGCGGATGTGCTGCAGGTGCTGCAAGACCGGGAGTAGTATACTCTTTAACTGGAGACAAAAAGCCAGATCATTTAACAACTGTATTTGCAGGTTTTGATACTGAGGCTGTAGTAGAAGCAAGAAAACACCTTGCTCCATTCCCGCCAAGCTCTCCTTGTGTAGCACTTTTCAAAGATGGGGAATTAGTTCATATGCTGGAAAGACATCACATTGAAGGAAATCCAGCAGGAGCAATCGCTGCAAATCTTCAGGCTGCTTATGATGAGTACTGCTAAGAAACAATAAACTAGATACTAAACCGTTACAAATTTTGTAGCGGTTTTTTTATTTAACCCCACAAAAAATTCTCTAAACATTCAAATATCATTATATTTGTTGGAATGGCAACCAAGGCACTTTTTAATACTGTAGTCAACTGGTTCATCCGCCAAAGGATAGACCAGATTCAGAATTTCATGGATCATCCCATTGAGACTCAGAAGGGCATATTGTTTTCCCAACTGTTTCATGCGGAAGATACGGAATATGGTAAACTGCATGGATTCAACTCCATTTCAAGCTATCAGGACTTTAAAAATAAAGTTCCTATTGTTACTTATGAAGAAATGGAGCCTTATATTGAAAAAGCGAGACAGGGACAAAAAGATGTAAGCTGGCCGGGACTGATTAAGCATTTTGCCAAATCCTCCGGAACAACCAATGCCAAAAGCAAGTTCATCCCAATTTCAGCAGAAAGCCTCGAATACTGCCATATGAAGGCAGGAAAGGACATGGTTTCCATTTATGCCAATAACCATCCGGAAAACCAGCTGTTTAATTATAAGAATTTACGTTTAGGTGGAAGTTCTGAGCTATATGCAGATTTTAATACAAAATTTGGAGACTTATCAGCTATTTTAATTGATAACCTTCCGTTTTGGGTAGAAATTACCACTACTCCGAGTAAGAAGGTTTCTTTGATGGGTGAATGGGAGAGTAAACTTAAAGCGATCACTTCTGAAGTGAAAAATGAAGATGTAGGCAGCATCCTTGGAGTACCCAGCTGGATGATGGTTCTCCTGCAAAAGGTATTGAACGAAACCAATGTAGAGAACATTTCAGAGCTATGGCCTAATCTGGAGGTGTTTTTTCACGGCGGAATCAGTTTTAAGCCCTACAGGGAGCAATACCGCAAGATCATCGGAAAAAACATCAATTACTACGAAATTTACAATGCTTCGGAAGGCTTCTTCGGAATACAGGACAGGTCCAACAGCGATGAAATGCTGCTGATGCTTGATTATGGCATATTCTACGAATTTATCCCGATGGATCAGTTCCATTTTTCAAACCCGAAAGTGGTAAGCCTTGAGGATGTGGAAATCGGGAAAAATTATGCCATGGTTATCACGACCAATGGCGGATTATGGAGATACCTGATTGGTGATACGGTAATATTTACCTCTACCAACCCTTTCAGAATAAAAATAACAGGAAGAACGAAGCACTACATCAATGCTTTCGGGGAAGAATTAATGATCACTAATGTAGAATCTGCCCTATCTAAAGCCTGTGAGCTTACCGGTGCTCAGATTACAGATTTTACCGGCGCTCCGGTCTTTATGAAAGAAAATGAAAGCGGAGCCCATGAATGGATCTTCGAATTCAGCCAGTATCCTGATAATCTGGATAGTTTTGTTGATGCTTTTGACCAGCATTTAAAGAAAATCAATTCGGATTATGAAGCGAAAAGATACAATAATATAACGCTTAGAAGACCAATTGTTCATATCGCCAAAGATAATCTGTTTTATCATTGGCTCGAATCCAAGGGAAAACTTGGCGGCCAGAATAAAGTACCAAGGCTGAGTAATGATAGAGAATACATTGACCCTTTACTGGAACTTAATAAATAACAGAAGGGAAGATGGAAGATTCTTACAGTCTTTACACAACTTATATTTTTAAGTAAAAAGGATTAAAATACAGAGACTAGATGTTATTGAGGAGGAAGTAGCCAGCTTCCCTCTTTTGACTTTCAACCCAATAAAAAACCCGCAGCTGATTTCAACTGCGGGTTTTGTTTTTATTTACTTAAATCTTCTTTTAATTTTTTAGCGGCATCCTCTACTTTCGCAGCACCTTTTCTAGCAGCATCTTTTGCATCTTTTCCTGCTTCCTGAGCTCCGGTTTTAATGTCTTTTCCTACTTTATTAGCCTCATTTTTAATATCCTGCCCTGCTTTATTAAGATCTTGTTTTGTCTTGTCTGCCGTAGCATCAATTTTATCTTTAGCATTTTGAGCGGCATTATCTATCTTATTTCCAGCCTGATCTAGTTTTGCATCAACTTTTTCTTTAGCTTCATTCACTTTTGCTGAGTCAACGATGTGAGGAGACGTTTCAGAAACCGTTGTAGTTGTGGTAGTAACAGTTCCGTCTGCATTCTCTACCTGTTCTGTCTTTGTTGTGGATTTTGTACAAGCAACCGTGAATACTGAAATCACTATTGCTGCAAGAATTTGCTTTTTCATATTGTATATTTTTTTAAAATGTTTCTTGGGTTTATTGTGCTTTGGTTACAGGGGAAGATGGAGTTTCAGAAGTTTTCTTCTTTTCAGCCTCTGCTTTTTTCTTTTCTTCCTCTTCTTTCTTTTTATTTTCTTTCTCCAACTCCGCGTTAAGCTTCTGTTCTTCTTCCAGAGCTTTTTTAGCTTGTTTTACAGAATCTAGGTACTGTGGTGAAGACATTCTGATCTTTCGGGCAATATCTACGGTAACAGCCCCATTAGAGAAAGAATCCACAGCCATTGTATCATAATGAATTTTCATATCCTGTTCTGCTCCAAATCCCGGAGATTCCTTCTTGGAACAAGCCGCTAAAAGGAGCACAAAAATGAAAATTGCAGACAATAAATTTTTCATGGAACTAATTTAGCAGAAATTCTGCAATTACAGGATAGTGATCCGATAATTTCACAGACTGATCTACTTTATAGCTTAATGGAATAATTGATTTCGAGCTGAAAATATAATCAATTCTCAAAGGAATCTTATAATCATGAAAACTGGAAGCACTTCCCTTTCCTGCGGTTAAAAATGCATCCTGCAGGTCTTTTCCCAAACTATAATATTCATAGGAATTGGGAACAGAATTAAAATCCCCGGCTACAATAACAGGATAGGGAGAAAAATCAATTGCTTTTCTGATTTTTTTAATCTGATCTTCATGAGCCTGAAAAGTAGGAATCATATGTGAAAGAAGGGCAGAAACATTTCCAATTCCCATCGCATCCAGTTTTGTAAACATTGTTTTCTGAAGTCTGAAGGGTTCCAAGTAAACATTTACAATTCTGATGATCTTTCCATTAATGTCTACATCTGCATAGAAAGAATTTCCTCTTGATTTGTCTTCTATGATTTCTGCCTGTCTTAGAATTTTATGTTTTGTTTTTAGAATTACAGAAGGATATTTTACCAGATCCTGTCTTAAAGCACGGTTGGTATCTTTTTCCTGTACCAGAATGATATCAGGATCCTGCTCTTTGATATAGTTTTTTACCTTATCCCATCCGTAATCACCATATTTTACATTAAAAGTAAGAACCTTGATGTCTCTTATTGTTTTTACTTTATCTGATTTGGGTGAAAAATTAACCCACCTTCTTATTGGATTATAAAAAAGCAATGTTCCCAGTGCAAAGGCAATAGCAATTTTGTTTCTTTTGAAAATCCATACCAAGGTAAGAAGAATGTGTGCAGATATCAGATAGGGGAAACCAAGAGAAAGTAAATTAAGGTTTCCTAAAATATTAGGTGGAACCCATGCATTTCCCAATGTGCATAGCAGTAAAACAGCAATAGCGATATGTATAAATAGTAATATCTGATTCGACTTCATGAAAAACATTCTTGGTACCCGTTTTTTTAAGCAAAAACCCTACCAAGCAGCCAAACTTTAACTATTTTTATGATTATTTATCACTAATCGAAAGCTCCGAAATAACTGGATAATGATCTGAAATACTGACAGAACGGTCAACGACATAGGAAATAGCCTTCAAAGATTTTGAATAAAAAATATAGTCTATTCTGATCGGAAATTTATAGTCATGAAAGCTGGTTGCACTTCCTCTTCCTGCTGTCATGAATGCATCTTCAAGGCCTTCAGATAAATAATAATATTCATAAGAATTGGGAACAGAATTAAAATCTCCAGTTACAATAACAGGATATGGTGAATTTTCCATCCCTTGACGGATTTTCTTTACCTGATCCTGGTGTATTTTGAAAGTAGGAATTAATTTTTTTACAACACCCTTTACTTTTTGCTCATTGGCTTCAGTGTCTCCATCAAGCTTAACCATCTTCTTTTCAAACTGAAACGGATAAAGATAGACATCAACAAATCTATAGGTCCTCCCTTTTATTTCAATATCCGCCTGCAGTGCACTCTGTAATTTCATATTCTCATCTTCAGAAAAAATTAATTTTTCGTTGGATAAATTATGTTTCGTCAGAATGGTTAAAATCCCATTCGATTTGGTTCTATTATAACCTTTAAGGGTTGGATATTCTATTCCGCCATCTTCCTGCAAAAGGATAACATCTGCATCTTGGGCTTTGAGATAGTTTAAAACCTCATCCTTGCCCATAAGCCCCGCTTTTATATTGAAAGAGACAATCTTTATAGCGCTGGAACCCTCTTTCTTCTCTGAAGAGAAATTGACCCATCGTTTTACAGGATTAATAAACGCCAATCCCACAAACATGAATACAAAAGCTCTTTTTTTCCAGCTGAATACCCAAAATACCGTTAAAACAATATATAGGCTCATAAGAATAGGAAAACCTAAAGAAAGCAGATTAAACCACGGAAATATTTTAGGTGGAATATAATCATTCAATAGTGAACCCAGCAATAGGAACAGAATTCCTACATGCAGGATCAGTAATATAAGTCGGAAAATCTTCACAGGAAATGATTAATTGAATCTATACAAATGCTTCTTCCAAATTCTTGCCAACAGCCAGCCTACCAAAGCTCCTCCTACATGAGCTAAGTGAGCAATCCCACCCCCATTTCCGGAAATTCCCAGATATACAGAAACCACAATAACAATGGGTAAAAGGTATTTTACTTTTATGGGAACCGGAATAAACATAATTCCGATTTTTGAATCGGGATATAATGTTGCAAAAGCGGCTACCACTCCGAAAATAGCTCCAGAAGCACCCACCATAGGGGTTGCCACAATTCCTTTTAAACTATCCAGTAATTCTTTCTGCTTCAGAATAGCGTCTGCATTTCCCGCAAACTGTACACTGGCTCCGGACAAATAAGCATCAACATTGAATCCCAGTTGCTGTAATTCGCTGGAAAGCTGCTGGGCTTCAACAAAATTCCATAAGTTAAACAGGAAGAAAGCTCCCAAACCACTTAAAAAATATAGAATCAGATATTTTTTTTCTCCCAAAGTTTGTTCCAAAATAGGACCAAAACTGAAGAGCGTCATCATATTGAACAAAATATGCATAATGCTTCCGTGCATAAACATGTGAGTAATCACCTGCCATGAATGGAAGAAAGGAGAAAAGGGGTAAAAACCGGCAAGATAACCGATGACCTGATTCCCCATTAAAGAGGTAACAATAAATACGATCACATTGATAATGATAATATTTCTTGTAATGGGCGGTATATTGTTAAACATTTTTTTAAAATTTGTTTTTAAAATCATTAAACGGAACTTCATAAAAGCATCTTTTCCCATCTGGTAAAAACTCAGGAAATCCTAGTGCTGTAAAGTCTTTGATGACCTGTTCCGCATCTTTTTTATATATAAAGTCAAATCTTGACTTCGACTGCATTTTACTCCATTGATTGTGATAGTACTGCATGAATTCATCTTCCGTTTTATAATCCAGGATCTCGAAAAGGTTTTCCAGGAACTTCATGGCCTGTGTTTCTTTTAATCCTTCCGGAAGCGAATCAATTCTCAATACGCTTTCATGAGCGATCTTCATGTCAAACCCAAGCTCAGGAAGATATTTTTTGATGGATTCATATTTACTTTTCTCTATCTCATTCATATGATATTCCAGAGAAAATAAGAGTGCGTGACTGTTTGTATTTGTATTTGATTTCCTGGTAGATTTATTATTTTCTGAAACCAACAATCTGTGCATTCTTCCTAAATCAAGCATCAGGGTAACATCTCCTTTGTTGAACAGCCAGTATCCGTTGGGTAACCTCATCAGATCTTCATCAAAGTCTTCATCTTCAAACAGATTGATCTTTGAAGGTTCTGCCGTAATATTCTGATGGTACATTTCCGTAAGATTCTGAATTTCTTCAGGATGTACTACATTTCTTTCTTCTAAAAACGGATTATAATCTCTGTCTACAATAATTTCGGGCATTTTAATAATACCGCCTCCACCACCATTTCCTTTGCTTGGAATGGGTTTATTCATCATCTCATCCAATTCCGGATCTCTATCAAAATCAAGGCTTGGAGAAACATTATAGATTCCCAGTGACCTCTTGATGGTAGAACGAAGCAGGGCGAAAATAAGGTGTTCATCTTCAAACTTCACTTCTGTTTTCTGCGGATGGATATTGACATCAATTTTCTCAGGATCAAGCTCCAGATAAAGAAAAAACGACGGAACATGTCCCGGCTGAAGCAGCCCTTCAAAGGCTTCCTGCACTGCTTTATTGAAATATGGACTTCTGAAATATCTTCCATTCACAAAAAGGAACTGCTCACCTCTAGCTTTTTTAGCCCCTTCAGGTTTAGCAACAAACCCGTGAAGCTTACACCAGATGATATCTTCTTTGATAGGAACTAAAAGTGGCTGCAGCTTTCTTCCGAAAACATCTACAATACGCTGCATCTGACTTCCTTTTCTTAATCTGAAAACGGCTTCGTCATCATGAAACAGAGAAAACTCTAATCCTTCATGCGCCAGAGCAACACGTTGAAATTCATCAATGACATGTCTGAACTCAATATTATTATTTTTTAGAAACTTTCTTCTGGCAGGAACATTATAAAAAAGATTCTTAACCAGAAAATTTGACCCTTCCGCAGTCTGAACGGGATCCTGAAACTGGAAAACACCTCCTTCAATATATATGTTGGTTCCAATAGAAGCCTCCCTTTGCTTTGTTCTCAGCTCTACCTGTGAAACAGCAGCAATAGAAGCAAGTGCTTCACCACGAAACCCTTTTGTTGCGATCTTAAAGATATCTTCCGTTCCTCTGATCTTAGAGGTAGCATGTCTTTCAAATGCCAATCTGGCATCTGTATCGGACATTCCTTTTCCGTCGTCTACGACTTGGATAAGGTTTTTTCCGGAATCCCTGATAATCAGTTCAATCTTCGTTGCATCTGCATCTATAGCGTTTTCCAAAAGTTCCTTCACGATGGATGCAGGTCTCTGCACCACCTCTCCTGCCGCAATTTGGTTGGCTACATGATCCGGTAAAAGCTGAATAATATCTGACATAAAAACGTAAATCAACTTACAAAAATAGTCAATGAAAATGGGAATTAAAACATTAAAAACGGGAATTAATATTTAATTATCAACATTTCAACAATACAGCTTTCTGCAAATTCTGCTCCAAACTGTTTGTGATATTAGTTTTCAAAGAGAACAATCCCCTATTGTTTTTATACCAATAGAGGATTGAACCAGCTAGTTTATACAAAAAATTAATAGTGATATTTACCCTGCACCAGGTATCTAATCCTAGTCTTCAAAGACCAGTTTTCTATTCTTTTTACTTTTAGGAATTCCATGGATCTTCTCATACAGATAAGCCAAAAGGTTCGGTTTCTTATAAATCCTGTTGTATCTGTACTTTGTATTGAAGTGTCTTACATGAATTTTATAAGCATCATATCCGATCACGATCATAAGACATAGACTGATAACATAGAATACTCTAAATTCCAGATAGTAATAGGTTAATCCTGAGAATACAGCGCCTAATACATAAGCTACCATAATACTCATGAGCAATTTTGCTCTTCCGATTAATTCACCGTTTTTTCTGTATTTCTTTTGAGTAAACATAGAAACCAGAATTCCTAAATCAGTTGTTGTTCCCGTAAGGTGGGTTGTTTTAACAGAGAAGTTGGAAATACTTGCCGTTAAGCCATTCTGTAATCCTGTGGCGAAAAGCATTACTGCTACTAAAACTTCCGTTTCCGCCAAGGTTTTCTGATAATACAATTGTCCGTATACTCCTACCCCAAACAAACATAATATTTCCAATACCAGAGGCATTGCATGAGCAAAATACTTGCTTTTCTTATTAAAATTAATCACAATGAAATTGGAAAGGAAACTTCCGAAGAAGAATAAAAATATCCAGCTGCCCATTATTGCCACCTGAGACCAGTTTCCTTTACTGATTTCTGCAGCTAAAATGGCATAGTGACCTGTTACGTTGGATGTAAAAGAGAGAAATATAAGTAGGGATGCAATATTTATAGTACCTGCCGTGAAGGCAGTCAGCGTCCCCAACCTGATATTGTCTCCCAATGTTCTGCTGTTACTATAATTTCTTAACATTTTTTATCTTTTTTAAATTGTGATGATGATGATTAGACCTCTACAAAGATCTCCGCCAGTCTTCCTCTTTCCGGAAGCCTTTCTCTGATCTCAAGGGTAATTTCCCCGGACTGAAGCGCTTTGCACTTTTTGATATAAGGAACAAGGTCAAATTTTCCTTTAGCTTTACTTTTAATAGAGGGAGAATAGTAAGCTTCTTCAATATTATGAGCCTCTACATATTGGTTAAAGGTTCTCTGAAAACTCCCTGTAAAGATGTCGCAGACAATTTTATTAACTAAATGAGGATATTTATTCCTGATGATTTCATAGCCGTCGCAGAACTCTACAGGCCTGATCTTGTTGAAAACTGTTGTCTTGGTATTGAATAAAAGATCTCTGATAGAATCCCCGAAGTCATATCCTGAAACCAGAAGGATGTTATATTGGTTCTGATCTTCGGAAGCGTCTTTTTCTCTCAGTACTTTTTTCAATATGTTTAATGACTCAAGAGAATAATCTGTTGCAATTAAAATTGTTTTAGCCATGTTCTTATTATTTTGTATTGTGTTTATCTTTTTTGATGATACAAAATTAGAATGGCCAGATTAGAAGGTCTTTGGAACGGAATTAAAATGTCATTAAAGAGATTAAAATGAGATTAGAAAATTGTTAACGGGTATTAATATGAAGAATAAAAGTTCCTCATAAAGCAATTGAAAAATAGAATTAATTAATTGATAATGTAAAGATTACACCTCTTTCTGTGTGCTGTAAAAGTTAGGAAAACGCATCTGTACTGTGGTTCCCTGATGTTCATTGGATGTCACAATCAGTTCTCCATGATGCATTCTTACAATGTTTCTTGCCAATGGAAGCCCTATTCCATAGCCTTCATAATTGTTGGTATTGGAAGCTCTGAAAAAAGGATCATAGATCTTGTTCATCTCCCGCTGCGGAATACCGATTCCGTTATCTTTCACAATGATATAAACATCAGCATCAGTAGCACCAAGAGAAACTTTAACCTGCTGGAAATTAGAATATTTGCAGCCATTACTGATAATATTAGCAACCGCGAGATGCAGAAGCTGCTCATTACCCTGCACTTTTAATTTTTTAGGATTATCCGGAAGCATACTGATATCCAGATAGATATTATTTCTGGAATCAATTTTTCTCAGGGTTTCAATAACATCCCAAAGTAACTGATCCATTCTTACTTTATCCATTTTCTGAATCTTACCATCGAATCCAGTCTGGGCTATCATTAAAAGTGCCTTGATTTTTTTATCCAGCTTCTCAGCTTCATCCAGAATAATTTCCAGTGTTTCTTTATATTCTTCCGGTGTTCTGCTGATGGAAAGGGCTACATCCGCCTCTCCCATAATGGAAGTTAAAGGAGTTCGCAACTCGTGAGAAACATTTCCGATCAAATGGTTTTGGGTCTCAAAAGAGGTTTCAATACGGTTGAGCATGTCATTAAAAGTATCTACCAGCTCATTCAACTCTTTATTGTCCGGTTGAGACTCTAATCGAAGGTGAAGGTTTTCAGAACTGATCTCTTTTACTTTCCCTGTAATTTTAAGAATAGGCTTAAAGAGTGTTTTCGAGAGATAGAATGAGAAAATCATACTGAAGAATAACGAGAGCACAATACAGGTAAGCAGGGTTCTTTTCAGGAACCCAAGATAATAGATTACATAATGGTTTTTAGCTGAAGCAATGGCAATATAATCTTTATCACCATACTTAAAGCTCTGCCCGATATAATAGAATTCTTTATCGTTATAATTATCTTCTCCTTTTTTAAGGATGTTTTTAAAGAAATAATCAGGAATATGAACTTCCTGAGAGATTTTCCTGAAATTAGAATCTGTTGGAACCGCAAAAACATAGTCTTTTTCCATCGGAAGCTCTTCATCATTCAGGCTGCTGAGAATATAATTTTCGGGAAGATCAAGATGATCCTTGCTTTTTTCTATCTGAACAATTGTAGCTGTACGGATTTTTAAGAGTTCATAAAATCTCTGGTGGGAAAAATTAACGATTGAAAAATAAACCAAACCACTGAACAACAGAATAATGGCGGTAAAAACCAACATTAAAAGCACCATCGTTTTGGTCTGATTTGTAATCACTTTGTTAAACATTCATTAGGCTTTTTTCAAAACGTAGCCCATTCCTATTACCGTGTGAATCAGTTTATTATCATCTCTATCATCTAATTTCTTTCTTAGATAATTTACGTAAACATCTACTACATTGGTTCCCAGTTCGTAGTTTACTCCCCAGACAGCATCAAGTATTTCAGCTCTGGAAATCACTTTTTCAGGGTTATTAAGGAAGTAAAGCAATAACTTATATTCTGTAGAAGTAAGGGTAATGTCTTCTCCGGCGCGGGTTACCTTTTTCGTATAATCATTTACTGTTAAATCCGAGAATTGAAATACATGTTCATTATCAGGTTCAGTCTCCGTAATTTCCTGTGGAATGTTATTGTGACTTCTTCTCAGTAAAGATTTTACACGGGCTACCAGTTCAATAAATTTGAAAGGCTTCACCAAATAATCATCTCCACCACTTTCCAGTCCCAGCACAATATTTTCAGAAGTCCCTAAAGCCGTTAAGAATAAAATCGGAACACTTTGGTTGGTCTTTCTGATCTCCTTACAAACATCCAGTCCATTCATTTCCGGAAGCATAATATCTAAAATCACCAAATCGAAATCATTAGCCCGCACCAGCTGTACACCGGTACGCCCGTCAAAAGCCACGGAAATTTCATATCCGTTTTCCTGAAGTCCTTTTTTAATGAAAGACACTACACTGGTTTCGTCTTCAATGAGAATTATTTTTTTCATAAATGAAATAAGGAGTTTTACAAAAATAGGGAAATTTTATTGGGATAAACAACCCCGAAGTATATTGAAAGGAAAAAGGAAAATTTAAAAATAGAAGCCTCTTGCAGGCGATTTATAACTTTAGTTTAAGAGGATTAGATTTTAACGCAAAAGGCGCAAGATATTTCAGAATAATGGCTATAAAACGGACGCAAAGGCGTTTCACTAAGCACTGATCGCATTCTTAGCTGAACGAAGTACCTCTGCGATCGAAAAAATAAAGCAGCAGCATGAATCAACTTGCAAACTTCGCTTTTTTATTTTTACTCTTCTTATCATTTTACCTTTTTGTGAATTCCTTTTTTTACCATACAACCTATATAGAATAATACTACCTTTGTTTTTCATTGAATACATCATGAATGATTTTTTAATAGGTATCGGAAAAAGATTAAAGGATATTAGAAAAAAGAATAATCTAACCATTAACGAACTAGCTTTCAGAGCCAATGTAAGTAACGGTCTTGTTTCCCGTATCGAAAATGGAAGAACAATTCCTTCGCTTCCTGTTTTACTGGACCTTATTCAATCTTTAGATATTGATGCCAGCTATTTCTTTGAAGGAGTAGAGAAAAAATCCAATGCAAAATTCATTTATGTTCCTAAAGAAAGCCAGCAGGTCATAGAAAAGGAGGTTGAAGCGGAAGGCTTTAAATACATGCATATCTTTAGCAAAAGTCTTCATTCTCTGGGCTTTGAAGCAGTACTGCTTACGCTTGAGCCCAATTCTAAAAGGGAAAAAGTGATTACAGATGCCTGGGAATTCAAGTATATTCTGAAAGGAGAAGTAAAATACATCATTGATAATGAGGAAGTCATTATGAAAGAGGGTGATTCTTTATATTTTAATGGAAAGTTTCCGCACGTTCCGGTAAGCATCAGTAATGAAAGCTGTGTGATGCTTGTTCTTTATTTTTACACTGCTTAATTCAATATTACACATTATTTTATCATTGCAATATCATGATCTGTCATCAAAAAGTTTACAAATAGTAAACTTTTAGTTTTCTCATTTTTGATTAAAATGAACGATATGTTAATCAAAAATCTCATTTAAACTGAAAATTACACTTTAAAAAATTAAGTTTTATTCGATTTATAACAATTTACAAATAAGGGATTTACTAAAAACCTGTTCCCTGTCTTTTTCACATCAATAAAAATTTAGAAAGTAAAATTTGGGTCATAAATAGCCTCGATTTGTTAATCAATACTTAACACAAAATATTTATATATATTAAAATTATTAGCTTGATTTGCATAAAAAATTTAATATATGTAAAAATGAAAACAAATTTAGAGAAATTACTTACCCTTGCTTCTGTCTGTCTCGTCACTTTTGTTTCAGCACAAAAGCAGTTAATTATAGGAACTGTTCTTGACGACAGTCAGCCGCTTCCCGGTGCCACAGTCAAAATAAAAGGTTCATCCAAAAGTATAACCACCGATGTTGACGGAAAATTTACCATCAATGACATCAAAGAAGGAGAATATAGTTTACAAATCAGCTATATTGGTTATGCTACTACTGATATTACGGTTAATCTAAAATCTGATGAAACCACAGATCTTGGTACCATAAAACTTTCACAGCCTAGGAAAAATATTGATGAAGTTGTGGTTACCGGAACCCTAAAAAATACAGAGGCAAGAGCCTTAAACTTACAGAAAAACGCGATCAACATCACCAATGTCATCGCTTCTGACGGAATCGGAAAACTTCCGGACAGAAATGCAGCAGAAACCGTACAACGTGTACAGGGAGTTTCTATTGAAAGAGATCAGGGAGAGGGAAGATTCGTTTCTTTAAGAGGTCTTCCTCCATTCTGGGCATCTACCACCATCAATGGAAACAGATTACCAACTGCAGAAGAGGAAACAACTTCCAGAGCTACCGCTTTTGATTTTTTCCCAACGGAGCTTATTTCTTACGTTCATGTCAACAAATCCTTTACCCCTGATTTAGAAGCAGATGGAATTGGCGGTGGCGTTAACTTTATTACCAAAACTCCTCCTATGAAAACGGAGTTTAAAGCCACATTAGGAAGTGGTTACAATGCTAAAGCAGATAAAGGCGTTTATAATATCGGCTTATTATATGGCGGAAGAACAAAGGATAAAAAATTCGGATACTTATTCAATTTTGCGCATTTCATCAGAAACTGGTCAACGGATAATTTCGAAGCAAGGAGAAGTGGTGATGAAGGGGTTTTCAGAGTGGAACTTCGTGATTATAACGGAGTAAGAAAGACAACCGGAATTAATGCGGCATTTGAGTATGTGCCTTCCCCTAAAAACACCTTATATCTGAAAGGAATGTATGGAACGTTGTCTGATGATGAAACGCATTACAAACACAGAGTAAGGCTTGATAAATTCAGTTCGGCTAATAATACTGCCAGAGTAGAACTTCAGAACATCCACAACTTACTGATTACAGAACTTACTTCAGTGTCATTAGGCGGAGTTCATAATTTAAATAAAGGAAAAATTGACTGGGATTTATCCTATTATGATAATCAGTTTAAGTATGGTAATATTCCTGATAAACAGAACAATTCTTATTATGTAATTAAATACACCCAATCCGGAGTAGGCATTAATCCAGATTATATTTCTGATCGTGGAAATGGACCTAGGGCTTACTGGAAAGCTGATGAGGGGAAGTTAGATTACAAAAACCCGGATGCTTTATTTGGTTTCTACAGCAATCCCGACTTTAAAATGGATGCTACCCAAATGAAGTTTACCGATCTTGAATTTTATAAGGTTTTCGTACAAGAAAAAGATAAAATTGTAGCCGCTTTCAATCATGAGATCAATGCTTCAGATAAACTGACTGTAAAGTATGGTTTCAAATACAGGGACAAAGAACGTAATGCCAAATTCTCTGATATTTTCTATAACTGGAGCAACGGAACTGCTCCTCTTCTATCTGACTACGCTCAATTTATTACCACTCAGCCGAATGGAAGAAAGTATTTAAGCGAAATGAATGCACATATCGGCAACACATTCGGACCCGTGCTTTCTACGGGAGGCATGAACCAGTTCTGGTATGACAATCAGGGGAACCTGAAAATCAATACTGCTGATTCTGAGTCGCTAGAATATAATAAAGCACTGGGAAGAAACTTTGATGTTTTTGAAAAGCACGCTGATGCTTATGGAATGGCAACCTACAAACTGAATGATAAGATTACCATTTTAGGAGGAATCAGGCTTTCCAATACCCATACAAAGGTAAAAGGATATAATGTGATTGATGATGTGTTGACTCCTGTAGAACACACCAAAAATTACTTGGCCGTTCTCCCTATGCTTCATCTGAAATATGCTTTGAATGATAAAACTAATCTCCGTTTTGCCGCAACCAGAACTTTTTCAAGACCTAATTTCGGAGATCTGACCCCCGGTGGAACTTATAGTGAAGCAGATAATGAATTCAAAGGCGGAAATCCCAATCTTAATCCAACCTATTCATTGAATTTTGACCTGATGGGAGAGTATTATTTCTCAAATGTCGGAATTCTGAGCGGTGGCGTTTTCTATAAATCGATTACAGATCCAATTTTCCAGGATTCTTTTATTGGAGAGTATAATGGCATGAACGGAGTACAATTCTCTGCCCCAAATAACGGAAGTGCAGCATGGCTAGGTGGTATTGAATTGGGCATCAACAAAAGATTTGATTTCTTACCAGGTTTCTTGCAATATTTCGGAGCTCAGGTGAACGCCACCTTCATGACTTCTGAAATGGAAAAACCAAGCGGAAGAAAGGTAGCCCTTCCTTACCAGGCTAAAGAATTGTATAACGTACAGCTATTCTTCGATAAAAAAGGATTCAATGCCAGAATAGCTTACAATTACAAAGGAAAATATGCTGTAGAATATGCTGAAGAGGATATTAATGATTCTTACTACGGAAAATACAGCAGTTTAGATTTCGGAGGTTCTTATCAATTCACCAAAAATATAGGCCTGTATATGGACATCAACAACATCCTGAATAAACCTCTGATCTACCACTTCGGAAAAAACGAAGACCGTCCTGAACAGGTAGAATACTACGGAGTACGATGTAATCTTGGAATAAAACTGAACTTCTAAACCATCACCATGGCCAGAACCATCAATAAAAAAACAGTAATAACTCTGAAGGCAGCTTTTGCCGCCTTCGGAGTTTACTTTTGCATGTACGGTTTCAGAAAACCTTTTACTGTAGCCTCTTTTGAAGGACTCTCCTATTTCGGGATTGATTATAAAATTCTGATTATTATTGCACAGGCTGTAGGCTACTTTATATCTAAGTTTATCGGAATTAAATTTATTTCTGAATTAAAACCTGCGAAAAGACTGACCTACCTATTTTCTTTTATCGCCATTGCAGAGCTTTCTTTATTAGGGTTTGCATTGGCACCCGCTCCTTACAATATTTTTTTTATGTTTCTGAATGGAATTCCGCTAGGGATGATCTGGGGTATTGTTTTTTCATACATTGAAGGCCGCAAAACAACAGAAATCATAGGACTTTTCCTTTGTTCAAGCTTTGTGGTTTCTTCAGGATTTACCAAGTCTGTAGGAAAGTTTTTGATGGATACTTTTTCCATTTCGGAGTTCTGGATGCCTTTTTCTGCGGGATTGATTTTTATTATTCCGTTAATTTTTTCCGGACTTCTGCTGGAAACAATTCCCAAGCCCAATAAAGAGGATGTGATGCTTAAAAGCAAAAGACAGCCTTTGAACGGTACAGAAAGAAGAGCACTTGTTCTACAGTTCTTTGTTCCGGTTGTCTGTATTATTTTTCTGTACATCTGTTTAACTGTCTTAAGGGATTTCAGAGATAATTTCAACCGTGAGATCTGGGATGGTCTTCATTTTAGTTTTGACAGCTCTGTTTTTACCCTCACCGAAATTCCGATTGCGGTCATGGTATTACTGATACTAAGCTTCTTGGTCAAAGTAAAAAACAACAAAAAGGCTTTTGCATACTATCATTACATCCTTTTTGCAGGAATTCTAACGGTAGGGCTTTCTACTTATTTATTTCAGCAGAATGCATTATCTCCTTTTTTATGGATGACGATTTCCGGTTTCGGAATGTACATCTGCTATATTCCGTTTAATGGAATTTATTTTGACAGAATGATTGCTGCATTCGATATCAAAGGAAATGTAGGGTTTCTGATCTATATTGTAGATTCTTTCGGGTATCTGGGGAGTGCTTTGATCCTGCTCTATAAAAACTTCGGTTCGGCTCAGACTTCATGGCTTAATTTTTATATCAGCCTGAATTATATTATCACCATCAGTGTTTTAATCCTTTCAATTATTGCTTTTCTGGCTTTCAGAAAGAAGGCAAAACCTAATTCAAATTCTAATCAATACATCAATTTCGATACTTCGAAAATCTTATAAATTATAATACAATGAAAACAAAATTTGATTTACTCGTTGTGGGAGGCGGAATTTTAGGAACATTCCATGCGTATCATGCGCTGAAGAGAAATCTAAAAGTAGCTTTACTGGAAAGAAACTCTATCCCTCAAGGGGCCACCGTACGAAATTTCGGACAGGTAGTTCCTTCCGGAATGGATCTTAAATGGCAAAACTTCGGAAGAGAAAGTCTCGCAATATATAATGAACTTCATACTCAGGCAGATCTTACCATCAGACAAAACGGATCTGTGTACATCGCTTCCAATGATGAGGAACTTCAGCTTATTGAAGAGCTGTATAAGATCAACAGAAATAATGATTATGAATCGGTTATGCTATCTAAAAATGACTGCATTAAGAAATATGACGGACTCCGTTCCGATTATTGTAAAGGTGGATTGTTCTTTCCACAGGAGCTTTCTGTAGATTCTGCAGATATGATTATAAAACTTCACAAGCTGCTGCAGGAAAAAATGGGATTGCAGATCATTTATAATACAACTGTTGTTGAAACGCATGAGGATGATCAGAAATGTATTGCCATCACAGCAGATGGAGAAGAATATACAGCTTCAAAAATCATTATTTGTGGCGGCCATGAGTTTAAAACTCTATACCCTAACGTATTCAATGAAAGTGATTTGGAAGTGAGTAAACTTCAGATGCTTCAAACCAAGCCTCAGGGAATTTATTCTCTTCAGGGAAATATTCTGACAGGGCTTTCCATCCGAAGATATGAGTCCTTTAGTGAATGTCCTTCTTTCCAGAAAATCAAATCGTTAGAAGATCCTAATTCGTTTGAGAAAAAATTTGGGGTTCACATCCTGTTCAAGCAGGCATTGG
The DNA here is from genome assembly GCF_000829375.1 of Chryseobacterium sp. StRB126. Taxonomy (NCBI): domain Bacteria; kingdom Pseudomonadati; phylum Bacteroidota; class Flavobacteriia; order Flavobacteriales; family Weeksellaceae; genus Chryseobacterium; species Chryseobacterium sp. StRB126. The sequence continues at coordinate 731,659 of NZ_AP014624.1, read as the reverse complement.
ACGGATCTATCATTCTTGGAGACTCTCATGAATACGCTGATGCTAAAAATGCAGATGATCTTGGTTTTGATTTAAATATGGAAATTGACGAATTCATGATTCATGAAGCAAAAAAAATCATCGCTCTTCCTACTTATGAAATCCAGAGAAGATGGTTTGGAGTATATTCTCAGTGCAAAACGAAAGATATTTTTGAACACAGCCCCTCTCCAAATATCCATATTGTAACGGGTATTGGTGGAAAAGGAATGACGGGAAGCGGAGGCTTCTCTAAGTTTAACATAGACAAAATTTACGCATAAATTTCAATGAAAAATATAGAATTATTGGTTCTGGATATGGCCGGAACTACAGTGGATGAAGATAATGTAGTGTATAAAACCTTAACCGAGGCTGTTAATGAACATGGCTACAAAGTTAATCTTGAACAGGTTCTTATTACTTGTGCCGGAATGGAGAAACTGGAGGCTATCACCAGTTTACTAAAAGATATCAATGGAAAGGAGGCAGATGCTATTATTATTTTTGAAAACTTCTCCGGAAAACTAAAAGAGGCTTACCAGAATCTGGATGTACAACCAATCAATGGAACGGAAGATTTTCTTCTTACAATGAAAGCTCAGCATAAAAAAGTAGTGCTAAACACAGGTTACACCTCAGAAATTGCCCAACAGCTTTTGGATAAGCTTCAGTGGAAAGAAAATGTACATTTTGATGCTTTAATCACTGCTGACGATGTTACAGAAAGCAGACCAAGCCCGGAAATGATTCATCTGGCCATGCAAAAGTTCAATATTTTGGAGCCGGAAAAGGTTTTAAAAGCCGGAGATTCTGTGATTGATATTGAAGAGGGAAAAAATGCAGGCTGCGGATTGACTATTGCTGTCCTGTCCGGAGCTCAAAGCAGGACAGAACTGGAAAAGGCTGAACCTGATTATATCTTCAATACCATTTCTGAGGCTGTAAATATTCTTTAAATACTTACTTTTATACTTATGACACAAATGTTTTTTTCATGGCATTTGTGTCGTTTTTTTTAACCACCCCGTCAAAATTCTTTGAATTTTTGACACCCCTCCGAGGGAGGGGAATTATCACCCTATCGATTGAATATTTGTCTTCGTTGAGCTTTCACACTGTCATTCTGAATGGAGTGAAACGTAATGAAGAATCTCTAAGTAAGTTTAAGATTCTTCGACAAGCTCAGAATGACAAATATTAACTTTTACTATTTGTCAACTTTGAAATTTTCAATAATCCTTAATTGCATTTCTACATGTATAGTTTCAATTTAAAGCAATTAAGACGTTAAAGCATTAATATTATTACAGTTACAACACTACACCTATTTCTAACATTTCATTTTCAGAGCAACTTTTTAATTATCAATAAATTAATTTTCAGTTCATATATATTTACAAATAGTAAATTAATTTTACAATTATTAAAAAATAAATTACTATTTGTAAACTTTTACTTTTCAAAAACTCTTTATCCCATGAAAACAAAACTATTCTCAATGGCTGTTGTAATGAGCTGTTTCCTTGGAGCTCAAACTAAAAAAGTCCTTTTTATCGGTATTGACGGATGCCGTGCAGATGTCATGATGTCTACCAATGCCCCTAACATCAAAACCCTCATCAGCCAATCTATTTACTCTCTTGACGGATTGTGCGCTGCCACAACATGGAGCGGAAATGGCTGGAGTACCATGCTTACAGGTGTATGGCATACCAAGCATAATGTACAGGATAATAGTTTTACTAATCCTAATTATAGTAACTATCCTGATTTTATCTCAAGAGCTGAAGCCTATAATCCTAATTTAAGAACAATGTCTCTTGTCAATTGGGCACCTATCAATGACAAAATCATACAAAATGCGGACGTGAAATCGAATTTAGGAACAGATCTCGCCGTGAAAAACGCAGCCGTGAATACTTTACAGAATGATAATCCGGATATTCTGTTCGTAGATTTTGATGATGTGGATCATGCAGGGCATTCTTACGGATTTTCTTCTGCCATTCCACAGTATGTTTCTTCTATTCAGACTACTGATACTTATATTGGCGAGATTGTAAATGCCCTGAAAAACAGATCAACTTACCATAATGAGGACTGGCTGGTAGTTTTAACAACAGATCATGGTGCTGTAGAAAGCTCTCACGGTGGCGGAAATCTTTCAGAACGAAATATTTTCACGGTCTATTCCAACCCTGGATTTACCCCTCAACAGATCAGTAAAACAGTTCTTGAGTCTAATAAAACCTTTAACCAACTTAATCTTCCTTCGGGAGCTTATGCAAAACCTACAAACCAAACTCCGTTCAATTTTGGAGCAAATCAGGATTTCACGATTGAATTTTGGGTAAAACCTAACGCTGCTTACACCAGTGATCCTGTATTTCTTGGAAATAAAAACTGGAATAATGGAAAGAATAAAGGAATTATCTTCTCGGGATATTCCGGACAGAATTTTAAAATGAATATTGCAGATGGTACCAACCGAATTGATCTTGTAGGCGGAAAAGTAGAAACCAATAAATGGAAACATATTGCCGCAAGCTTTGACAGAGACGGTCTTGTAACCTTATATGAAGATGGTGTCCCGGTTACTTTCGCTAAAATGAGTACAATCGGAAATATTGATTCTGTTCTTCCATTAACATTAAATCAGGATGGGACAAATACTTACAGTGTTACTCTTGCCGCTTCCTACAAAGATGTAAGGATCTGGAAGTCTGCTCTTCCGAATAATGTAATTGTCAATTGGGCCAACCAGGATATTACCGCATCACATCCATATTATGCTCAGCTTTTGGCCAATTGGAAATGTGATGGAACAGCAGGAAATACTTTGGCAGATTCAAGTCCTAATGCGAATCATATGAACATTACAGGTTCTCCAACTTATACTGCCAACTCTTCAAATTCGTTTAAAGTTTATGATTATTCCTCAACAACAAGAGAAACGGATCATTTCCCAACTGTATTGAACTGGCTTTGTATTCCGATACAGTCTTCATGGGGAATTGATGGAATAAACAGAATTCCGGCCTGCTCAAAGGATGTTTTGTCTACTAAGGAAACAAAGGCTGCCACTGAGGATTTTAAAGTATATCCCAACCCTGCCTCCACTCAAATCAACATCAGTTATCCATCTGGGGATAAAGAAATTAAGGTTGAAATTATGGATTCTAAAGGATCACTTGTTTCCACCAAAAACTTAAGATCTTCCAATGGAAATTATGATGAGAAGATCAATATTGAAGGGTTTCCATCCGGAATGTATTTCATTAAACTCAATGGAAGCAAAAGGTCTCTGACGAAGACATTTATCAAGAAATAAAACAGTAAAACAATTAGATTTAAATTTGATATTGGAACTCGGATAATTATATCCTTGTTCCAATATTTTTTTTGACTAAGATTGAAGATCCAATTCCATCTGTACATCTCCTCGGTCGTAACCCGGATTGGTAATTGGTGTATGTTTAAACCCTAGTTTTTCATATAACTTTATGGCAGGCACCAACACGGAATTGGTTTCCAAAAATACTTTTTCTGCTTTTAACTCTCTGGCTTTTTCAACAAGAGCATTGCCCAATAGGTAACCGATCTTCTTACCCTGCGCTTTAGGGCTTACGGCCATTTTTGACAGTTCAAAAGCTAGTGGTTCCTCATGAGCTTTTACTAAGGCACAAGTGCCTACCGCTTCGCCATTCAATAAAGCAAAAGCAATATATCCACCTTTGTTGATTATCTCTTCTTCCGGATTATCCAACAGTTTATAATCACTGGGTTCCATAACAAAGAACTTTTTGATCCATTCTTCATTTAAGGTCTTAAAAGCTTCCTTATACTGAGGCTCATAGCTTATTATTTTTACTTCATTATTGTTATCATTCATCGCTTTAGGTGTATTAAATTCTGTTTTTTATCATTTTGCCCAATTTTTCCAGATCGCTTTCTACACGGTCTGTCCATTCCAGGGCATAGTTTAATCGCATACAGTTTTGATACTGATTATATTGTGAAAACATTCTTCCCGGAGCAAAGTTTACTTTCTGGTTAACTGCTTCATCATACAAATCTTCAGTACAAATTCTTTTATCAAGCTCCAGCCACAGCATAAATCCCCCTTTCGGTTCTGAAACTTTCGTATTATCAGGAAAATACTGTGTTACAGACTTCTGAATCTGTAAATAATTGGCATACAGCTTCTTCCTGAACATTCTCAAATGATGATCGTAACGGCCATGCTCAAGGAAATCCGCAATTACATCTGAAAATAAAGACGGACTTGATACGGTCTGCACCAGCTTTTGCCGGATAATCTTCTCTTTAAATTTTCCAGGTGCCACCCAGCCTACACGATAACCCGGCGCTAAGGTCTTAGACACGGAGCCTACCCACATCACAATTCCTGCTTCATCATAAAATTTACATGGCTTCGGCCTTCCCGCTCCGAAATAAATATTTCCGTAGACATCATCTTCTACCAAAGGAACATTATGCTCGGTAAGCATTCTTACCAGTTCTTTCTTATTATCATCCGGCATCTGAAAGCCCAACGGGTTATTATAGTTCACCACAAAACAACAGGCAGAAAGCTTTGGCAATACCTTTTTTAAGGCATCCAGATCTACTCCGGTAATAGGATGGGTAGGAATTTCCACCGCCTTCAGCCCCAGCAGCTGAATCGCCTGAAGAATTCCAAAATAAACAGGACTTTCCACCGCAACAGAATCTCCCGGCTGGGTAACAGCCATCAAACAGTTATAAACCCCGTTCATAGCACCGGAAGTAATCACCAGATCATCTTCTGTAATTTTCCCTTCCATTACGATAGACCACTTAGCAATTTCCCTGCGAAGACTTTCACTTCCCTGCACCGGCTCATAATTGGTTCCACTATCACTCTTCCTCTTAATTACTTCTATCATGCACTTCTTCATCTTTGCTACCGGAAGAAGGCTTTTCCCCGGAATCCCCAACGCAAACTGAGTAACATCCGTTCCCGCAATGGTTCCAAATACCTTTCCAACAAGATCTTCCGGGCTGTTTTTCCCTTCCCACACCTTCATTTTCGCCACAGAGGGTAATGCTAATTTTCGCTGAGAGGTCTGGCTTACATAGTAGCCATATTTTGGTCTTGATTCTACCAGAGAACGGCTTTCCAGCTCCATATAAGCCTGCTTTATGGTATTTAAGCTAACATTATACAGCTTTTGGGCACTGCGTAATGAAGGTAACCTGTCTCCAAACTGCAGTGTTTCGCTATTGATCTGCTCTGTAACAGAATTGGCTATTTTAAGGTAAAGAACATCTTTAGGCATCGATCACTGTTTTAAGTAAATGTACAACTTTATCACTTTTTGATTACTGATTGAGCCAGCTAATCATCCTGCAAATACTATTTTTAAGCTGTTCTGGGTTACGGAAATTAGCGGTATTATTCTTTTTAAAATAGCTCTCGACCCGGGAGATAAAGTTTTTCTTTTCAGAATTCTGTGCTCCTGTTTTATCATAAATTTTAAAGGCTATTCCTCCTTTTTCATTCATGACCAGACTCGCAAAGGCAATAACCTCTTCTTTCTTTTTAGCCAATAGGAAAGGGAGTCCAAATTCTGAGCTCACTTTTCCGGTATTCTGTGCCTGCAGAAATATATTTTTTAGCACCAACATGTCTGAAATATAGACTTCTGCATATTGAATCGGTTCCTGATATTGAACATTGGTTTCCATAATATTCTTCTTAACAAAGCAAAATTATGGAGTCTTTCGGTTTGGATACAGATACAGAACAACAGAATATCATGGGTACAGATTTTCTTAATCCATTGTATATAAATAGTATAAAAATATTCCGATAACAGCTTCTTTTATCACTCTTTTCAAAAGATTTATCTTTGCAAAAAAAATTAGAGATAAATGAGCTTCTTTGGAACGAACATTAAGAAAATAAGACAGGTTAAAGGTTTGAGCCAGAAGACATTTGCTGATTTACTTGATTTAAACAGAGGAGTGATAAGTTCCTATGAAGAAGGCCGTGCTGAACCGAAGATTGAAACCATACTAAAGGTGGCCAATCATTTTAGTCTGGATTTGGATCAGCTTCTTACGGAAACGCTTCAGGAAAGTCAGCTGGCCAGTGTTTCTGGTACTAATCAACTGATGCTTTTTCCGGAAATAGGCTTTAATGAAGATAAAGAAGCCGAAAATCTACGGGAAAATCATTCGGAGAACAATGCAATCCTTCAAAAAATATTAGCCTCAGTAGATCTCGTATATGAATTTACTAGAGAAAAACAACTGCTCTCTCCCTATCATTACGGAGATATTGTATTTCTGAATAAAGCTGATCTGAAAAAAGATCCCATTCATCATTTATTAGCCCATACAAATGGAAATTTAGAGTATGCAACCCATACTGATAACCAGAATCTTTATAAAATTGTAGGCCATGTCTCCATTGCTGAGAAGAATATTTTTACAGATATTTTTGAAAGACTGGAAAGACTGGAGAGAAGCAGTAAAAAATAATGGCTCCTACATCCCGGACGGATAAAAATATATTATGAAGCTCTTTACAATAAAATGTAAGGAGCTTATTTTTTATAGATGATTTCTTTTTACGATATTAAAACAAAAAACCCTCCGTATTCAAAATACAGAGGGTTTTGTACCCCAGACGGGACTTGAACCCGTACGTCCTTGCGGACACAGGATTTTAAGTCCTGCGTGTCTACCAGTTCCACCACCAGGGCCGGTGTGTGGTACAAAAAAAGGATTTGAAAGCAAATCCTGTTCTTTGTATTGTGCGGATGAAGGGACTCGAACCCCCACGCCTCACGGCACCAGATCCTAAGTCTGGCGTGGCTACCAATTACACCACATCCGCTCGTTATATTGCTCTGCTACCGCAGATACAATCGGTAATTCTTACAAATATAAGAAATTTATTTAAAAGATCACTCTCTCTATTAAAACAAAAAACCCTCTGTAGCAAATACAGAGGGCTTTGTACCCCAGACGGGACTTGAACCCGTACGTCCTTGCGGACACAGGATTTTAAGTCCTGCGTGTCTACCAGTTCCACCACCAGGGCATGGTGTGGAGCGAAAAACGGGATTCGAACCCGCGACCCCAACCTTGGCAAGGTTGTGCTCTACCAGCTGAGCTATTTTCGCATAGTGCGGATGAAGGGACTCGAACCCCCACGCCTCACGGCACCAGATCCTAAGTCTGGCGTGGCTACCAATTACACCACATCCGCTGGTTTTTTAATATTGTAAGTTTTAAAGAGCTTGCTTCGTTTTTGTGAGTGCAAATATAGGACAATTTCCCTTACCTCCAAACTTTTTCTAGAAAAAAATTAAAATTTCTAGATTTTTTTTCTGCGGCACCTATTATTACATTTCATTTTCTTACTTTTACAACGTTAATAATTACGATATGGAATTACAAGGAACGGTAAAGAAACTTTTTGAAACTCAAACTTTTGCAAGTGGATTTCAAAAAAGAGAATTGGTTATTTTAACTCAGGAACAGTATCCACAGCCGATAAACATAGAATTTTTATCTGATAAAATCAGTTTATTAGATAACCTTAAAGAAGGTGAAAACGTAAAAATAGGAATCAACATCAGAGGTAGAGAATGGGTTTCTCCACAAGGTGAAACTAAATACTTCAACTCTATTACAGGATGGAAAGTAGAGAAAGTTTTTGATAATGGATCAGAACCTACTCAGGCTATGCCTCAGCAATCAGCTTCTCCTGTTTCTAACGAGAATCCGTTTGCCGGAGATGATGATGATGATTTACCTTTCTAATTAAAGAATTAAAATCAAATATAAATCCTGCTTTCTTAAAAGTGGGATTTTTTTGCTAAAAAATGGTCCGACTAGACGAAAACGAGATTTCATTTCCTGATCCGGAGGTGTATGATGGACATGACGGGCTTATTGCCTATGGTGGAGATCTGTCTATAGAACGTATTTGGTTCGCCTACCAATTGGGTATTTTCCCCTGGTACAACCCGGGAGAGGAAATTCTATGGTGGTGCCCCGATCCGAGATTTATTTTAGTTCCTGATGAAATAAAGGTTTCAAAATCGATGAGAAAGATATTAAACAGGGATGTTTTTACTTTTTCGGAGAATAAAAACTTCAGAGAAGTCATCAAAAACTGTCAGCAAACCGAACGCAAAGGACAATCCGGGACATGGCTTTCTGATGAACTGATGAATTCTTTCATCAAACTTCATGAATATGGCCTGGCAAGAAGTATTGAAGTGTGGCAGGATGGAGAACTGGTAGGTGGTTTTTATGGGTTACAGATCGGAAACGTTTTCTGTGGTGAGAGTATGTTTGCGAAAGTGAGCAATGCCTCAAAAGCAGGCTTTATTCACTTTGTAGAAAGCAATAAAGATCAGATTGAATTAATTGACTGTCAGTCTCATACCGAACACCTGGAGAGCCTGGGGGCAAAAATGATTCCTAAAAAAGAATTTTTAAAAATCCTACACGAAAACAATGAACGCAGATAAAGAAAAATGGCTCCTTCTGGCTACCCTGAGTATTATTTGGGGATCTTCTTTTATTTTGATCAAAAAATCACTGGATCATTTCAGTCCGTACCAGGTAGGGTCACTAAGAGTCCTTATAGCTGGTATTATTTTGCTTCCGATTGCCATTTCCAATTATAAACTTTTTCCCAAGAAACATTTAAAATGGCTTATTCTTGCTGCATTTACCGGAAATTTTATTCCTATGTTCCTTTTCCCGATTGCAGAAAAGGAGGTCTCCAGCAGTATTGCAGGAATCATCAACTCTATGATGCCTATTTTCGTCATTATTGTGGGTGGATTGGTATGGAAATTTGAAACCACCAAGAAACAAATCATAGGAACACTCATAAGCTTTACAGGAGTCTGTATTCTGGCTTTTGGTGGCGGTGATAGTGGCGAACTGAAGATGATCCCGATTTTGTTGCTGCTATTGGCTACTTTATGCTATGCTGTAAGTACAACAACAGTAAAATCAAAACTGATGGATGTTTCTTCCGTTGTTTTATCTTCTTTTATATTTTCTTTTGTCTTAATTTTTCCTTCCATTATTGCTCTTACCAGTACAGGATTCTTTTCTGAATTCAGCTTTACAAAAGGTAATATGCTTGGATTGATGTTTGTAAGCTTACTTTCCATTTTCGGAACAGGGCTTGCCATGACCATGAATTATCGGTTACTAAAAGTTTCCACTCCTCTTTTTGCCTCAACAGTTACTCTTATAATGCCTATTGTAGCTATTATCTGGGGAATAATTGATGGTGAAAAGCTAACGATTATGCAATTTATAGGAGCCGGAATTATTATTGCCGGATTGATCTTTTTAAGAAGCAATCCGAAAAAATAGTTTAAAGGCTGGAAACTGGAAGAAAGAACATTGTAAACCACTATTAGTCATACAATTAACAGATTACTTACTAATAACTATTTCACTATTCTTTTAACGAAGAGTTCACAAAGAATTTGATTAAAAAAATGGAAAAATTATGTTCACAAGGGCGTTTCACTTAGCCATGATCACCTTCTTAGCTGAACGAAGTACCTTTGCGAACGTAAACTATCCATACAGCTTTATATTCCTTTGCGTATTCTTAGCGTTAAAAATAATTGCATTTAAGTTGGGAAAAGTCAAAGGAAGACTTATAACTTTCTTTTAGCTTCAGATTTATAACACCTTCTATATCAATAAAAAAAACCTGCATTTCTGCAGGATTTTCTGTTATTTAGAGTGATTTTAATTCTTTTTCTTCACTTTACTCACCTTCACCTTTTTTACTTCTTCTTTGATGAAAGGATATTTCTTTTGCATATCCTTTACCAGAGACGGATCCAGTTCTAAAGCTTTCTGAAGTGATTCCATTCCTTTATCCTGATCTTTCAGATTGAAAAAACAGTTACTTAACTGATAATACAACTCTGCCCTGTCATGATACTTTATTGCTGCATTTAAGACAGTTACAGCATCTTCATATTCTCCTACAAGCATCAGAACTTCTGAGTAGGCATACCAATTATAAAATCTTGACGGCTCAGCGTCTACCAGCTTTTTAAGACAGGAAAGACTTTCTTCAAATTTCCCGGAATCAATGAACAGGAATGCTAATCTTTTTTGATAGTCAAGATTATTTTCATTCAGCTGTGTTGCTTCTTTGGCAAAATGAAGAGCTTCAGACATTCCGCCCATTTCTTCGTATAAATAAGACTGTTCCATCATCGCCAGATAAAACTGAGGGTCTTCTCTCAATGATTTCTGGAATGAATTTAAAGCCAAAATAGGCTGCTTTAATGCTTTATTACACAATCCGATTTTATAGAAGGTAAATGCTTTGGTATATTCCAGTTCAAGCATTTCCTCATAAGTATCAATGGCTTTCTGGTATTGTCCTAAAGCTTCATAACAAGCTGCTTTATTAGCATATACGCCTACAGAATTTGAATTGATAGCCAATAGATAATCATATCCTTTTATGGCTTCATCAAAGTTCTTTCTGTTGAAGTAGAATTGTCCGTATTCAAACCAAGCAGTTTCGGAATAAGGGAATTCGTCTAAATATTCATTAAGAAAGGCAATCGCCTCCTCACTCTTATTCAGGTCACTGAAACACACCATTGCGTTTTCCAACGAATATTCGTCCGAAGGATCTTCTTTAAGTGCTTTTCTGTAATGTTTAAGAGCGTTAAAGGGATCTCCCAGATTTATATATTCATCCGCAATAAAGTTGTGAAGGAAATTTTCTTCTTCCTCCAGCGTAAGGGCTTTTTTGCAGATTTCAATGGATTTTCTAGGGTTACCCAGGTTCGAATAATACTTCGCGTAGCAAACTAAAAAGTCTGTATGTTCCATAGAGGAGCCTTTCAGCTCATCAATAAGATCTTTCGCCGTATTATATTCTTCCCACTCCAGAAGAATTTCAAGTCTTTTGATCTTGATATCTAATGAATTGGGGTGAAGCTTCAGTCCATAATTAACAGCCATATCAGCGTAATTAAAATCACCAAGCTCCAAATAATAAACAATGATATCTTCCAGCTCTTCGGTATCGAAGTAGAATTCGTCATTGTTTTCCATCATTTCTTCGAACTTTTTTACAAGTTCATTTCCAAAATACTCTTCCAATAGTGTCCTCTTCGTCAGCCCAATGCCTGAATTTACTTACAGACCTCGGCAAACTTTATTAATTAATAATATATCTGAAACTGATATTCAAATATTTATGCAAAGTTGCAACTTTTTTTTGAATTTTCCATTTCATAAATTTCTATTATAAAAATAGTAAAAAAAGAAAACCGATAAAAGGATTGTGGATAAAAAAATGGAAATTGGGGCTAAATTCTTACTACGAGCCTTTTTCCGGTTTGTGTCTCAGCATTCCACACCGCTTCGATATTTTTTATATCAACATTTTCGGTTTCTATTTTTATTTTCCCTTCCACAGCAGCCTGGAACATTTCGGGTATAATTTCGGAAAATAAAAGTGCAGATTCTTCTTTCGTCCAGCTTCCCAACCCCGATCCTGAAATCTGAATATCTGTTGCTCTAAGAATTTGTGAAGATAATTGGATAATATCACTACTCATTCCACCTATTGTAATCAGTTTCGTTTTATGGGAAAATGTTCCATCACCCTTAAATGCTGATAAAATCATTTCTACAGAGTGTCCCCAGATGTAGTCGATAACGATATCAACAGGACTTTCACTGTGAATTTCCTTTATTTTCTTTTTAAAATCTTCATCATTTAATTGGAGAGAAACCACCTCATCGGCTCCAAGTTCAAGAAGGGCTTGCAAGGATTCTTCATTTCTTCCGGTAACAATAATTTTTGAGGCTCCATATACTTTGGCAATCTGAACAGCTATTCTTCCCGTAATTCCTGTAGCTCCATTTACAAGAACAACATTTCCGGGCTGTATACCTGCTTTGAATTTTAATGCCATCGCTGATCCCATCACTGCATTAGGAAGAGCCGCCGCTATAGAGAGATCCAAGCCTTCAGGAACAGGTACTATCATTTGCAGATTGGCGATTGCCTTTTCTGCCACGGTTCCTTTTTTACTGAAAAAATAAACTTTGGATCCATCTTCAAGATGGCCTACTCCGTCTGACCCTACAATTACTGGCTGATGGGCTGCATTTCCTGTAGAATAATGTTTTCCGCTGGCTCTTGCTTTATCAAGATTTTTAATAGATGCTGCTTTTACAATCACCAATACTTCGTTTTCGTTTGATATTTCCGGTTCTGGAAAATCGGCATACTGAGGAGTACTCCCTTTTTCAAATACGACTGCTGCTTTCATTGTTTTAAATTTTTATACAAAATTATGAGGGTGAAAGCTTATGCGCGATAACATTTGTTATCAGTTTGTAGGAGATCGGAAGCTGGAAGTTATTGAAGCCTATAATAACAAATGATAGAGTATAAAACGCAAGGTTCGCAGGATTTTTAATTATTATGCTTTATTTTTTCGGTCGCAGAGGCACTTCGTTCAGCAAAGGGCGATCATAACTGAGTGAAACGCCTTTGCAAGCATTTTATAGCCATTATTTTAAAATTCTTTGCGTATTCTGCGTTGTAAAAAAACATAATACAATCTACCTTAAGCTGTATATCGTACTGAAGAAACCTCCTGTTTCCGCCATCCATCTTCCTGCCTAAGAATTATTTTCTTTCAATATTTTACTTTTTATCCTGCTGAGATGTACTGTTGTAATTCCTAAATACGAAGCGATATAATGCTGGGGAACTCTTTTGATAATTTCAGGTTTTTGTTGTGAAAGCTGGATGTAACGCTGTTGGGGAGTGTCTTTTATGAATGAAAAGAAATGTTTCATATAATCGAAGATTCTTTCGAAAAGAGCGTCCATAAAAAAGGTTCTGAGTTCAGGATTCTCGTAAACTTCATCCAGAAATGTTTCTACATCAGGTTTTCTAATTTTATATAAAATACAAGGTTCTACAGTTTCAAAAGAAACCATACTGGGAAGCCCTTTTTTAAAGCTTTCGAGGGATGAAAACATGGTGTTTTCCAGAAAAAACTGAAAGGTAACGTCCTTACCATCATTATTATACCATGCTCTCACAATTCCTTTTTCCAGATAGAAGGCATTATTTGAAACTTCACCTTCGTTCAAAAGCAAAGTTTTGGCCGGAACTTCCATGCGCTCAAAGCTACCTATAAATTTTCTCCATTTTTCTTTTGGAAAGGGAAACCTGTTTTTAATATGTTCAAACATGGGTATAAAAAAAGAACGGATTAGCTCCGTTCTTATGATTTATTTAAATTAAACTTTTAATCTTAGCAATAATATCATCTCCCAACTTATCTGCTTCTTCCTGAGATTTAGCTTCTGTATAAATTCTGATGATTGGCTCTGTGTTGGATTTTCTAAGGTGAACCCAATTGTTTTCAAAGTCTATTTTAACGCCATCAACGGTAGAAACCTCTTCATTTTCGTATTCTTTTTCCATTTTGCTCAGGATAGCATCTACATCAATTTCCGGAGTTAGTTCTATTTTCTTTTTCCCCATAAAATAGCTTGGATATCCTGCTCTTAGCTCAGAAACAGTTTTATTCTCCTTTGCCAAATGAGTTAGGAATAACGCGACCCCTACTAAAGAATCTCTTCCGTAGTGAAGATCAGGATAGATAATTCCTCCGTTTCCTTCGCCACCAATTACAGCGTTTTTCTCTTTCATTAAAGTGACTACATTTACTTCTCCTACCGCACTTGCAAAGTATTCTGAATTATGAGACTGGGCAACGTCTCTCAACGCACGGCTTGAAGAAAGATTAGAGATAGCTACACCATTTTTATTTTTCAACAGATAATCTGCTACGGCTACCAATGTATATTCTTCACCGAACATTTCTCCTTTTTCATCAATCAGGGCTAATCTGTCTACATCCGGATCCACCACAACTCCTAAATCTGCATTCTCTTTTTTAACCAGTTCGCAGATATCTCCCAAATGTTCTTTCAAAGGTTCCGGATTGTGTGGGAAATGACCCGTTGGTTCACAATATAATTTAACGGTTTCACAACCTAATTTATCTAATAACATTGGAATAGCAATTCCTCCTGTAGAATTTACAGCATCTAATACTACTTTAAAGTTTTTAGCTTTAATAGCTTCAGCGTCTACCATGGGTAAATCAAGAATCTGCTGAATATGGATATCAAAAGCATCATCTCTTGTTTCATATTTTCCAAGATCGTCTACTTCTGCATAATTGAAATCTTCACTTTCTGCTAAAGCAAGAACTTCTGCTCCGTTTTCACCAGTAATGAATTCTCCTTTTTCGTTTAAAAGCTTAAGGGCATTCCACTGTTTTGGATTGTGGGATGCGGTAAGGATAATTCCTCCGTCTGCTTTCAATTCAGGAACCATTATTTCAACGGTGGGCGTTGTAGAAAGACCTAAATCAACCACATTGATACCTAATCCCTGTAATGTTGCTGTAACCAGCGAAGAAACCATCTGGCCAGAGATTCTAGCATCTCTTCCGATGATAAGGGTTAAGTCTTTTTTATTTTTATTATTCTGAAGCCATGTTCCGAATGCGGAAGCGAATTTTACCACGTCAAGAGGTGTTAAGTTATCATTTACTTTTCCTCCTATGGTTCCGCGAATTCCCGAAATAGATTTTATTAACGACATTCTGTTTTATTTCTAATTGATTAGTGTAATAACTTTTGCGAAACAAAGATACTTAAAAAGACAGTCACCTTATAAAACAGGGATCTTTTTTTGAATTTTATCATACGTATTCTCTACCACTCTTGGGGGTGCAAAACGATAACCAATGTATAGCAAACCGTACACACTGTTATTTTGTACCAGCTGGTTTCTCGTCTGATTATAGGCATACGCGCTGAAATTCATTTTCCCGCCAAACAGAAATCTGTCTGTATTGTATCCTACGTGCAGGCCGCCTTCCATTCTTAAGGTAAGATATTGGGCATTTGTTCTTGTGCCATCACCTTGAACATTTTGATATGTTGAAAATTTTCCACCCAATCCAAGTGCCAAATAAGGGGCAATATTTACATTTTTTCCAAGTACCCAATTGTAGAAATAGCCCATATTGGCTCCAATTTTATATTGAGTTTCTTTTAGATTCCGCCCTTCTACTTTATTTCTAAAAATGGTTAGATCATAGTCGAGAAACGGAATCCAGCTGCCACTACTCTTCTTTTGCCATTCACCCTGGGTGTAGATGCTTCTTGCGGAAAAATTTTTATTAAGAATATAAGACGTAGAACCGCCAAAGCTTTGCACCCTTAAGTCAGGAAATTGTGTATAAGGATCGCCATCCTTCCAAGCCGGAAAGACCTCTTTCATATTTTCAATGTAGAAGCCTTTTACATTTTTATAATAAAGGGTTTGAATAAATCTTTTGGGGAAAAATCTAATGCTGAAGTCTGTATAAGAACTGCTTCCTTTCAGATCATTGTCGTTATTCCCTGAAAAAAATTTGGGTGCAAATGATAAAGTGGCACTTATAATCCTATAATCAACAGATAGGGAGACTTTTGTCTTATTGTTGATGGAGAAGATCTGTTGTTTTTGATTTCCATCTTCATCTTCCGTAAAAACAAAGCTTTCAAGATTAGTATCAAGATTGGCGCGAATCATCACCTGATCCGCATAAGATTTAATATTTGTTGTATCTGTTTGTGCACTGACCCGAATAGCCAACATAGAAAACACTACAACAACTCCTATCCTTATAAGACTCAACCTGAATATTTTAAATTAAAAAAATGAAATTACTACATTTTTTTTAATTATCCGTTGAAATCTATGTTAAGAACAGCCACAATCTTTATCACACCCCGTTCTTTTGGAATTGAATTTATTAGGGGCAAAATTCTTTTTGAGTACCTTTAATAAAGAGTAGCATGCAAATGCTACGATTAATGCAATCAGTACATATTGAAAAATTAATGAAGAGTCCATTATTTTAAAATTTGATATACTATCATCGACACAAAATATGCCAAACCTGTCATCATAGCCACCTGAAAGCCGGTCCATTTCCAGCTTTTGGTTTCTCTATAGACTACTGCCAGTGTAGAAACACACTGCATTGCAAATGCGTAGAACAGAAGAACGGAAATTCCGGTTGCAAAGCTGAAGACTTTTTCTCCGTTTGGCTTTACATCTCTTCTCATTTTATCAATCACTTTTACTTCCGGAGCATCATCTTCAAGGCTGTAGAGCGTTGACATTGTTCCTACGAATACTTCTCTGGCTACAAAGCTGGTCAGGATTCCTACTCCCATTTTCCAGTCGTATCCTAATGGAGCAATTAAAGGTTCGATTCCTTTACCCATTTTAGCCAGATAAGAATGGTCTAAATGAACATCTGACGCAACAAACTCATCTGCTTTTTGTTTAGGCCCGAAATAGCTTAAAACCCAGATTATAATACTTACAATGAAGATTATTTTCCCTGCTCCGGTGATGAAATCCCACACCTTACCTAAAACCATTTTAAAGTCATAACCGAAAAGTGGTTTTTTATAGGCAGGAAGGTCCATTACCAAGTAGGTTTTCCCTTTATCTTTAATAAATCCTTTAAGAATTGCTGCGGAAAATAATGCTACTAAAAATCCTAACAGATACATTCCCATCAGCACCAAAGCTTTATATTTTATTCCTAAAAATGATCCTTCTGAAATAATTAATCCGATAATGATACTGTATACCGGAAGCCTTGCAGAACATGTCATAAACGGTGTTACCAATATCGTAAGCAATCTTTCTTTAACGTTCTCTATATTTCTTGTGGAAATAACGGCCGGAATTGCACAGGCAGTTCCTGAAACAAGAGGAACGATACTTTTTCCGTTCAATCCAAAAGGACGAAGAAGCCTGTCCATCAGGAAAACAACTCTTGCCATATATCCTGAATCTTCCAACAGATAAAGGAAATACAGCAGAATCCCAATCTGTGGTGCAAAAACTACAATTCCTCCGATTCCCGGAACAATTCCGTTGGAGATCAATGAATTAATCGGTCCTTCCGGAAGGTGCTCACTGGTAAAAGCGGCCAGCCATGAGAAAGATTCCTCAATCCAGCTCATCGGATATTCTGCCAGAAAGAAAACACTTTGGAAGATAACCAGTAAGATCAATAAGAAAACCACATACCCCCAGAACTTGTGAACCAAAACCTTATCCAGCTTTTCTGTTAACAATTCTTTGAACTGAAGTTTCTTGGAGATGACATTCTCCAGTATTTTATCTACATTCTGGTATCTCCTAACAGTTTCCTGAACCTGTAATCTTTTCGGAACCAAGCTTTTAGCATCAGACTCATTGATCTGATCCATAACAGATTCTATTTTACCAAGATCCGTTCCCAAAGAAAGGCTCATCCAAGCCTTATATTCATTATCAAAGCCTTTGTGAGATACCAGTTTTTGAATGAAATCTCTGTGCTCATTAGGAATTTCAAAGGATGCTTTCTCTGTCTTTACAAATTCATTGTTAAGAACCGCATCTTTCATTTCATGGATTCCAATCTGTTCCTTAGCATTGGTTTGAATGATCTTAATCCCTAATGCCTCTGAAAATTTTTGAATATCTATCGTAATGCCTCTTCTTTCGGCCTGGTCAATCTGGTTAACGATCAGAATCATCGGAATCCCAAGATCCTGAATCTGCTGGAATAGAAGAAGGCCTCTTTTTAAACTTAATGCTTCAAGAATATAAACAACTCCTGCGTAGTTTTTCTGCTCATCCAGAAGGTATTTTGAGAAAATCGCTTCATCTTCAGAACTTGGATAAACGCTGTAAGAACCCGGAAGGTCAATCACTTCAACGTCCTCATTTTTATGGGTATAGTTTCCCGAGTGACTTGCAACGGTAACACCAGCATAATTTCCGGTTTTCTGCTTTTTATTACAAAGAGCATTAAAAATCGTTGACTTTCCTACATTAGGGTTCCCGACTAAAAGTATCTGTTTTTTCTTGTTTGCCTGCATTAATTCAATTCTTCAACAATAATATAATCTCCTTCTTCCTCACGAAGAGCAATCCGGCTTTTCTCTGCTCCAAATTCCACATACATCGGTCCATTAAACGGAGCCTGGTACAAAATCCTGAAAACGGTCTCCGGAAGAAGCCCCATTTCAATGATTTTATTGGGCATTTTCAGATGGTCATTATCATATCCCAATATCTTTCCCATTTTATTTTTAGGAAATACACTTAATTTATGTAATTGTTTCTCTTTCAAAGCCCTGATTTTTTGTAGTGCAAATATACGTTATTTAAATTTAATCTAAATAACGTTTTGGTGATAAAAAAAATCAACCCAAATACATTGCTGTACCTGGGTTGATTCGGAATATAATTTAGTTGATATGAATGCTTATTTTTTCTTTTGAGCTGAAGAAGCCTGCTCTTTTTCTATTGGATTATCATTTGCATTAAAGTAATCCTTTGCTATTTTTTCCTGCCTTTTAAGATTCTCTCCGATGGTTACGTCTGATCCCGGCATTTTCATATTCATCATTTCCGGACCTACTTTTTGACGAATTTCAGCCATTGGATCTTGCTTAAAGCTTGCGTAGGCCTTATCAAATTTTTCTTTTGTAGTAGGTGTTACGGTATTGGAAACGCCATATTTCGCATTGATCTTATCCGAATAGGATAGTTCATCATAGTTTGTGATCTTCTTATTTCCACTTAACATCCAAGAGTAATTTTTCTCAGTGTCTTCAATTTTAACAATTAATCCCGGAAGACCATAGAATTTATATGGACCATCCTGAAAAGGAATATCTGAGCTAAACCAGGCTGTCCATGTTCTGCCTCCATATTCTGTAGTCGCTTTTTGGGTATTATACTCTCCTATTTTTTGTTTTTCCGGCAGGATATTCCAAGTGAATTTAACAGAATCATCATATCCAAATAAATTAATACTTACTCTATTAAGATACTGCTCTTTCATTTCCGGATACGTTTTTACAATCTTGTAAGCAAACTTAGGCATTCTGATAAGTTTCGAAATATCCTTCCATACTTTTGCTTTTTCCATTTCCTCTACAGCGAGCTTAATAATAGAATCCTGTGCAGGAAGGGTATAATCCTGATAAATTGATTTTTTGGGAGTAATATCCAAAATTGTAATCAGCTTATCCAACTTGGCAGAATCTTTCTTTGGCTTAAATGTAAGTTCATAAAAGAATCGGTTAGCCGTTTCTTTAGTTTCCTGAGCATTAGCAAAGGCAAAAAGTGCGATAAGAAATACTGAAAATAGTTTTTTCACTTCTCAAGTTTTAATAATTAGTAATCACTTTTGAAAGTTTGTTACAGTTTTTCTTCATTTTTTTTTAAGATGGAAGTATGAAGAAGAAGTCTGGAAGTTAATATTGATGGGACAATAACTATTTGTATGAAAAATTATGATTCTCTTAAAACATTTTCAGCAGTAAAAGCTTTAACTTTAATCCTCTCAAAAACAAAATATTATGGATACTTTATCACAATTTAAAAATGAACTGGAAGCTGAATACCGGACGACCAGAAAATTCTTTGAAACTTATCCTGACGAAAAAAACGACTATGCTCCCCATGAAAAAAGCATGAAAATGCTGCCTCTTGCCACTCATATTGCTGAAATTTTTGAATGGCCGAACACGATGCTCACCACTTCGGAACTTGATTTTGCCAGTGGAGATTATCAGCCTAAGCAACTTTCTACAAGAGAAGATCTTCTTCAAACCCTGGATCAGAACTTCAAATCAGGGAAAGAAGCCCTTGAAAAGGCCAATGAGAATGATCTTACGGCAACATGGGCATTGAAAAACAATGGTGAAGAGCTTGCAAAATGGTCTAAATATGAGTCCATTCGCCATGCTTTGAACCAAATTACTCATCACAGAGCTCAATTGGGAGTTTATTACAGGATCAATAATATTCCTTTACCGGGAAGTTATGGCCCTTCTGCCGATTATCAAGCTTTTTAATCACTATATATCTCAACAAAAAACCAATCCGATCGGATTGGTTTTTATTTTATTTAAAATTGAATTTTACGGTAAACATTACCTGGCTAGGACGGAGCTGAATCTTCGTGTAAGAAGAACTATTTGTTGTCTGATTAATATTGTAGGTTTCAAAGAATTTTCTGTTAGCGATATTCAACCATTTGATTTCAAAATCAATTTTCTTTTTAGACCATGAAAACTGGTAGGAAATATCGTAGAACCCATTCTTGTACTTATTAATTCCATCACTTGTATTCACCTGATCCCAATTGAATCCTATCGTATGATTTTCTATTGGATAGAAGTAAACTGCCAAATTGTGATTAAATCCTGAATTTACTCCAAGCCTGCTTTGATTATTACTTAAACCAATATTATCCTGTTTATTTCTTGATAAATTAAGCGTATAATCTATACTTGCCCAGCTGAAGTATGTATTATTGACCTTTAGTCCGTAAGTTTGCGTATTGTTTTTGCTTAAATATTGAGTATCATCCAGAAATGCATCAGATTTTGATAATGTATTTCCATAGCTCACCGAAGCATTGGTTTTGAATTTTGGAAAATATTTACCCACTTCAACGCTGAATCTATTACTTTTTGAATGATTTTCTCTTTCAATGTATCGAATTAAAGTAGAACCTGTTGCTGCATCCAAAATTGGAGAAGAAAGCAAATTTCTTTTACTATCACTCAATGAATAATTGATATTAAAGAATAGATTATTTAATGGGTTTCTGTATTCAATTCTTGAACCTGCATTTTTTGAATTTGTTTGAGGAATTGGATTGTTTGGATCCATCACATTAAATCCTCTTGGGCTTAACAACATATATCCTGCATAAGCCGTTTGAATATCTCCAAAATTATTGCTGATATTTCCGTTTAAGCTTGCTTTCCAAAATGAAGCAAATGAATACTGAATAAATGCATTGGGAGTAAATGTTGTCTTATTTAATGATTTTGAAACTCCCCTTAAATCATCCTCAGCTTTAATACTGTTGAAATTTGCCGGAAAATTAGCAAAAATACTCCATGCCTCAGATTTATAGTTGATACCTAATGAAGCTGAAGGAACAATTTCTGTAAATCTCAGATTGTTTTCATACATGCCATCATTGAAATTTGGCGGAACATCATTCGGAATTGCTGGATTTGGAATTGCCAGTCCATCAAAGTTTGTATTTAGCCTATCTGTAGAGAAATCAAATCCCACCTGAGGAGTGAATGTCCATCCTTTTGAAGAAAAACTGATATTTGCAGAGTGTGAAGTATCTAAAGTTTTTAGCCTGAATTGTTGTAAAGCTGAAGTTCCCGGTCCGAAATTTACAATTCCGTATTTATCTTTTTCATTCGGGTCATTCGGATCTATCTTTGGAAGTTTGTAGGGCAGCTGTAAATAATTGGCCGGATCTACTTTCAATGTCTGTTGATCGTCCTGGTAATTGATATAAGATTTGAAATTCACCATTTTTTCTCCCCAGGGAATAATGGTACTCAATGAGTTTTGGAAAGATGATGTAGGTGATTCCACAGCCTGATTTCCCAATCTTCCTGCTCTGTCTGCAAAAGCTCTGTCTGCATTCCAGAATTGGCTGAAACTTGTGGTATTTTTGAAGAACCCTTTCTTCGCATTCTTTGTAAAGATTAGTTCACCTTTTAATTTATCTGTATAAAAATTATTTCTTGTACTCATTACCACCGTAGACTGTTGTGGCCTTTCATTAGTTGGAAAATAAGTTGTTTCATTATAATCTTCTCTTTCCACTGCATTGTTGGTGTAATTTGCATTAACCTTCAATTCCCATTCTTTCTTTTTATCAATATTAGTTAAATAGTTCACAGACAAATAGTGAACATTATTCATTAAATATCTTTTAACCGGCAAATTCGGAGTACTTGCTTTTTCTACATTCAGCCAATTGTTTTGGCCTGCATTAATTCTTTTTCCCTCCCATGCACTTCCGAAAGCCAGAATATTTCCTTCATTTTCCACCTGTTCCCCCATATTATTGGTTTTGTAATTAACTACCCACTGGCTTTTCTGCCCGAAGAACATAGGGGTTAATTTTACATTCCAAAGCCATGGTTCTCCAAAGCCCGTTCCCACTTCACCACGGCCGGTCATGGTTACAGAATTTTTCAGCTTAATATTGATTGCAGCCTGATCTGATGGTACTTTATCTTGAAGAATTTTTACCGGCTGATGGTTTTCAAGAACTTCTACTTTTTGTACGGCGTCTTTTGGCAGCGAGTTATTGATGGTTCCATAGCCACCTTCCATAAGATCTTTCCCGTTAACATAGAATTTATTGATTGCATTTCCCTGATAGAGAATAGTTCCGTCTGTATTGACTTCAATTCCGGGGATTTTCTTCATTACGTCGGCCAGAGTTCTATCATTTTTACTGTTGAATGCTTTAAGATCATAAGAAATGGTGTCTCCTCTTGCGGTGATCATTTTGGTTTTCAACTGTACTTCCTTAATTTCTGTAGCTTCAGACTGCATTTTAAAATTCAGGGTCTGATCGCTGTTACTGATTTGTTTTGTAAGGGGTTTCTGGTTGAAAGCTTTTACTTTAAGATCCACATTAGTTTCCGGAGAAGTAAAGGTTACCTTGTATTCTCCTTTGGAATTGGTAATTCCGTACGCAAGAATAGCATCTTTCCCGGGTTCTTCAATAGTTACACTAGCACTAGGTATAGCTAACCCATCGTCATCAGTAATTTTTCCGGAAACGGTTTTCTGTGCAAAGGTGAATACCATCATAAAGAGCATCAGAAATAAGTAAATATTTTTTTCCATTTTCATATTTGACTAATTAGTTAATCATTGTGATTTTTCGTTACACTTTCCTTAAAGATATATTTTTGAGTAAAAGGTTAAATTATATCACTATAAAAATAGGTATTATTTATCTTTTCAGGGTGAAAAATTTATAGTAACAGAAAATATAGTTTCAATTTGGTGAAGAGAAATGAAAATACAAATGCACAATATTAAAAATTACCAGTTAATGAATAAATATAACATTATGATAATCAGTAGTTTGATATTAAAATTAAAAAAACAAAACATTTTTTTAAATAAAAAAAAATTCTCAGGTCATTAATTTTTAAAAATAAAATTTAAAAATATTTCCCCAAGTGTTGAATTGAAATAATGTAACTCCTTTTTATTCTTGAATTTATCCGCTTTTTATAAAAATTATCTCTGAAATAAAAGTAATACCTTCGTATCAGAATGGATTTTTATTCATCTATTTTGTGTTTTTACCCTGTGATTTTATTACAGGGTATTTTTTGTTCAAATTGCTAAGAAAATGAAACGTTGAATAAACAATTGCAAATATTTATATTTTTATTTAGACTAAATAATAAAAAATAAATTATATTCTATATTAAAAAAAATTAAACGCTGGTTCATAAATATTTATTTAATAATTTTGTAACATAAAATTTACAAAATGGGAATTATTTTAAAGCCTATAGATGTTGTAGATGATATTTCTAAAGAGGAATTCTACGAAAAATATCTAAAGCCAAGAAGGCCCGTTGTCATCAAAAATATGGCAAAAAAGTGGCCTGCTTACCAAAAATGGACGATGGAATATATGAAGGAGGTTGTAGGAGATGTGGAGGTCCCGTTATATGACAGTTCGAAGGCAGATCCTTCTGCTCCCATCAATGCTTCTGCAGCCCAAATGAAATTCGGTGATTATATAGATCTTATTCAGAGAGAGCCAACTGATCTTAGAATTTTCCTTTTTGATCCGATAAAATATGCTCCGAAACTTCTGGAAGATTATATTTCTCCTAAAGAGCTTATGGGAGGTTTCCTTGATAAATATCCCAATATGTTCTTCGGTGGAAAAGGTTCTGTAACTTTCCTACATTTCGATATAGATATGGCGCATATTTTCCATACGCATTTCAACGGAAGAAAACATATCCTTCTTTTTGATTATAAATGGAAAGAAAGATTATATCAGATCCCTTATGCAACTTATGCTTTGGAGGATTATGATATTGAGAACCCTGATTTTACAAAGTTCCCGGCGTTGGATGGTGTAGAAGGTATTGAATGCTTCCTTGAGCATGGTGATACCTTATTTATGCCCACAGGATGGTGGCACTGGATGAAGTACCTTGATGGTTCTTTCTCTATCTCTTTAAGAGCTTGGGATAAATCATGGGCAGTAAAGGCCCATTCTTTATGGAATCTTACGGTACAGCGTAAATTTGACGACATTATGAAGTCGAGTTTCAAAAAGAAATACATGGACTGGAAAGAGAAAATGGCCGTTAAAAGAGCAGAAATAGCTTTAAAAAGAGGCTTACCCAAATAAATAAGAAAGACGTTTCAATGAAACGTCTTTCTTATTTTATTGATTTATTTTCAACAACTTACAATACTCTAAATACTGGATATTGTCTGAAAGTTTTTTCTTCAAAGTAAGGAGAATGCTTGTACACCCAATCCAATTGAGCTTCACCATCTTCTGATAGTTTTTTATCTGATTTTTTTGCTGCTTCAAAAGCATCGTTTAATTTTTGATCTTTCCTGAGCAATTCTGCTGCTGTATCTTCAAAAATATAAGCAGAATAATATTCTTTCTGAGCCAGAATACCATCAAAGAAATTCCAGTTAAAGAAAGAGTCTAATGCTTCAGGTTCAAGGGTTTCTATAATATATTTAACTCCGGATTGATTGGTAGAAACAATATAGTCTCCTGCTGTAAATACACGATCTTTTTTGGAAGACTCAACAGTGGTTTCATAATGCAGATAATGTCCTTCATAAGGGTTCTTTACGGTTTTAAAATCTTTGATCTTATAGGATTCCACGGCAATAGTGCTATCTTTTTGAATCGGCTTCATCTGAATTCCGTTTCTTTTCAATTCTTCAATAACTCTGTACTGAGATTGTGGGATTATATAATATTTAGGAATGGTGATATAGCCTGTAGGAACAGCTGTGTTAAAAAGCTTGATATTCTTTGTAAATGGCTTGTTTCTGTCATAATACAGCCTTGGTTTTCCTGAAATTTCGCTGGGTTTGTATTTGCCTTCATACCCTTTAAAATCCATGGTTGTATACTTGGTAGAATCTATTTTCCATCGGATTCCGTATTGTTTCCCCGCCTCATATTGCTTAAGATTTTCTAGACGGAGCTGTTTTATTTTCTGATAATCTTTATCCAGATTTTGCAGGTTAACCAGCATATATTTGTAAGTAGCATCTACTCTTTTATCATAAGGCTTCAGCATGTGAGTTTCTGGAACGGTTCCCAAAGAATTGAACAAAGCGGTATAGCCTGTGGAATATCGTGGAGAATCTTCGAATGAGGCAAAACCAACCTCAGGGACATCACCGTGAATATTGACATAAGGAGTGCTTTCGTAGCCTAATTTCTTCATATCATCAAGGTTTTTAGCCTGATAATCATTGTGAAAGTAAGCTCCAAGGACATTTCCTAAACGTTCTTTAAAGGTTGAAATATAGGTGAAAGTATATTGATAGTCAGCTCCATTGCTTACGTGGTTATCAATAAAGACATCGGGTTTCAGCCATTGATAGATTTCCTGAAAGCTTCTTGCATTTTTAGAATCTGCTTTAATAAAATCTCTGTTCAGATCATAATTCCTTGCATTGCCCCTGAATCCGTATTGTTCCGGACCATTCTGATTGGCTCTGGAATAGGAACCTCTGTTCAGCATTCCGCTGATATTATAGGCTGAAATTGCAGCAATGATAAAGTTCTGCGGCGTTTTGATCTTCCTGGTTGCCAGATCTCTCATCAGCATCATGGTAGCATCAATACCATCCGGTTCTCCAGGGTGAATTCCGTTGTTGACAAAGAGAATGGCTTTATCTTTTCTCAGTTTTTCAATATTCTTTTCAGGGAAGGGATTATACACCACCACATAAATAGGCTTCCCATTATCATCTTCTCCTTTTTTAAGGTATTGAATGGTATCAAAATTTTTGGACAAATCCTGATAATAGGTATTCATTTCATCATAGGTAACGGTTTGGTTACCATTTCCTTTTTCAAAAGGAGTCTGAAATGTTTTTTGAGCAAAAACCAAGGATGAGCTCAGAACAAACAGCAGATATTTCAGTTTCATTATTGATATAATTTTCGGGATTTAAAATTAATCAATATGATTCTGTAAAAAAACAAAATAGAGATCAATACATTATTTTTTCTGCTTTCTTTTCATTCATAATGGGATTACAGATTTCTTGATTTGATTTCTTTATTCGCCAAATTAAGGTTAATAAATAAAGGCAGCATTGTTACAGGCATTACAATGAAGGGAGTAAATGCTACAAAGGGAAATCCCTTAGCTCCTTTTATGGCAAGAAGCGCAATAAAAGCTATGACTCCCAACAAAAAAACAACTCCGAAGCCGATAGAGACTCCTTTGAGCGTATTTCTTTTTTTAATCAGCTCTTCATTGGTTAATGATTCATAGATATTTTTATTCATTGAATACAGTTTTTACAAATATAACTGGTTTCCGGGACATAAAATAGAGGAGAAAAATCACTAAGTTTGAAGAGTGAATACTTCTCCATAGAATGCACGCTCAAGAACCAGATTATACGGCTTAAATAATGAAGACAGAATTTTTCAATAAGATGACTGATTTGGAGTTCAGTATTGATATGAAAAATCGCACCATGAGTAATGTCAATTAAAAATGAAATGACTCTGCCATTCTGAAAGTAACGAAGTGAAACGAAGAATCTAAGCCACATTTGAGATTCTTCCTTCGTCAGAAATCGAAGATTCGACGTAGTCAATGACAGTGGTATATATTGTATATTATTTGCTTAACATATCCCCATTTCGTCCTTTTTCGTTAGGATATAAGGAGGGAAGCGGGTCGCTTTGCCAGAATTCATTGGTATTAATATCCATAATGGACAAGGCTCCCGTGAAAGCGGCACCGGTATCCATATTCCAGATATTGGCTTTATGGGTGGGTGTTGTACTTCCAATATAAAGTGTTGGAGTATGCCCGATAAATATTTCCTTATAAAGAAGAAGCCTTTTGGGGTATAGCACTGAATTTTTTTCCAATTTTTTATCCATGGCTACAGCTGTTTCCCAAAGGGTTCTGTCCCAGCGGTAATTGCTTGAATAGACTTCTTTTTCCGGGCCGTGCATGGAAGAATATCCGGCATGAATAAACAAACGATTTTGATCATCAACATGGTAGCTTTTCATACGTTGGAAAAACTCAAGATGGAGCTCCTGATCTTCCGGAGAATAATTTTCATAATTATCTACCGTACTTTTTCCACCATTGGAAAGCCAGACGCCCGGTCCTTCTCCACGGGCCAGCCAGTCTTCACACCAAACATCATGATTTCCTTTGATGAAAATACATTCCTGTTTTTCGGAAAGGTCTATTAAAGTTTGAATAACCTGGAAAGACTCGCTCCAGCCATCTACATAGTCTCCGAGAAAAATTAATCTGTCATTTGGGGTAACCTCAGCTCTTTCAAGCACCTGTTGCAATGCTCTGAATCCGCCGTGAATGTCTCCTATTACTAATGTTCTGCTCATGGTTTACTTCGTGGGTGAAAAGATAAACCATTATCTTTAAATAATGGTTCATTTAGTTCAACACTTCTATCATTTTATTACCTTGAAATATATTTGGGTTCCACAAAATCTGTCAGCCAAACGCCGTTGGCGGATCTGTAAAAAGCGAGTCCATCTTCATGCATTTTCCCGGTTCTGATGGTAAGAATTACTGGTTTACCGTGCCTCATTCCAACCTTTGTAGCGGTCTCTTTATCAGCGCTTAAATGTACATGCTGACGTGTTCTTTTTTCAATTCCTTTTTCTAAAATGGAAGAGATATTGGCTTCCGCGGTTCCGTGATATAAAAAGTCAGGAGGCTGTATTGATTCCAAAGCCAAATCTATATCAATAGAATGTCCCTGGCTGGCTCTGATCCTTGTTTTATCTTCATTAAAAGCAAATCTCTTCTTATTATTGGTTTCAACCACCTCATCTAATTCTTTCAGGGAAAAATGTTTTCCTTTTTTTGCTGATTTTACTCTCAGCTCTTCTACATCTGCCCAGCCATTTTCGTCCAGCTTCAGACCTATAATATCAGGTTGATGCCTCAAAATAAGGCTCAAAAATTTACTTATTCTTTTTGTATCTATTTCGTTCATTGGTTTTTTGTGTTTTAATTAAGCATTATAAAATTCCGGGGAAAAAGTGACTGTAAACCCTGTTGTTTTATGAATATCATCCGCATATTGATCAAAATAATAAATCTTCGGTGATATTGAAAGTGTTACAAATGATTTTTCGTATAGATAAACCCACAAACAAGATTCAGCCGGTCCCCTCCCTTTAAGCATATTTTGAATTTCTATTCCATTGATCTTATTCAGAGGAATCAATAAGGTTTTCTTTTGATCTGAAAAACCCAGCAGACTATTCTGATTATCTATCCAAAGTAAGGTATTATCCTTTACCCTATTCAGTACTTCAGCCGGTGTTTCAAATGCATAATCCGGAGAATAATGAACATGACAATTTCCAAGTTCCAAGGCTTTATTGATTTCAATTCTTCCTTCATATTTCCGTAAAGGGAAATTCAAAATATCATTCTCTGGATCATGTTTGGAAAACATATTGGCAAGGGCTTTTAGGAAAAATTTCATTGGTTTACAGAGTATTTATTGTGTAACTTTTCACATAGTTTTTCAATATCATCTTTTCTCACCAGGTCATCAATCCATTCCTGAGGAATATTTTCAAAACCATAATAGATTCCTGCCAATCCCCCTGTAATGGCTCCTGTTGTATCTGTATCTTCTCCCAGATTTACCGCTTTCAATACAGCTTCTGAATAGCTTTCCGAGTTTAAAAAACACCATAAAGAGGCTTCCAGACTATGGAGAACATAACCACTTCCCCTTATTTCATCTTCTGGGTAGTCTGAAATATCATTTTTTAAAACCCTATGAAAAAGCTCAACTTCACTTAAGCTAAACCATTGTTTTTCTGCATATTCCGAAGACGCTTCTTGCATATACGTGTATGCTTCCATTTTATTTTTTCCTTTTATTAATTGAATCGTAAAAATCACATAAATAAAACAAGCAAAAACAGAACGGAAATGCCCATGAGTAATAGTAGAGACTTCCTTTACCGTTTGATAAATGTTTTCGAGATTTTCTTCATCTTTTAAATAAAAAGCCAGAGGAAGAATTCTCATCAAAGAACCATTCCCATTATCTTCTTCAAAAATATTTCCTGAAAATCTGGCACTCTCCCCTTTAATAAGTCTTGCAATCGCTTCCCGTGTAGTTCCTCCAATATCGAAAAGTCTTCCGTGGGCAGTCCAGTGACCATATTTATTCCATTGTACAAAGCTTTGTCCGATCTTTTCCAGATCATATCCTTTTGTAAGTACCTCAGCAAGGCAGAGTGTTAGAGAGCTATCATCACTCCAGGTTCCTTTGGGTTGATTATGTGAGCCAAATTCCAGCATTTCGGTAACAGGAAATCGCTTTAAATAATCTCTATCTTTAAACTCTACAGGAATTCCAAGGGCATCACCGATGCATACTCCCATAATCCCTGCCTTTACTTTATTTTCCATTAGGCAAGATCTACCAGTTTATCAAATAACATTTTCATTCCCTGTGTTGCAGTCTCTTTCATCACTACTGCTCTTTCTCCATAACCAAAGCCTGTTTCATTAGGATTGATTACGATTAAAAGGCAGTCATCCTTGATGTCATCGATTAATACCGATGCAGGATATACTCGTAAAGAAGTTCCAATTACCAGTAAAATATCTGAATCTTTTACCATTTCTCTGGCATCATGATATAAAGGAACGTCTTCCCCAAACCAAACGATAAAGGGTCTCAACTGAGCGCCATCTTCGGCTTTATCTCCTATATTGATGTCATCTTTCTGATCGTAGATCAAACTTTTATTGTTACAAGAACATGATTTGAACAATTCTCCGTGGATGTGAAGAATCTTAGTGGAACCAGCCCTCTCATGCAAATCATCAATATTTTGGGTAATGATCTGAACATCAAAATGCTTTTCCAGTTCTGCCAGTAATTTGTGGGCATCGTTAGGTTCTACCTCATGAAGCTGACGTCTTCTCTGGTTATAAAATTCCAATACCAGGGCTCTGTCTTTTTTCCATCCTTCCGGACTGGCAACATCGGTTATATTATGATTTTCCCAAAGTCCATCTCCGTCTCTGAAGGTTTTTATTCCGCTTTCGGCACTTATTCCTGCACCGCTTAATATGGTTAGTTTTTTCATTGGTTTTAATTTTGTTTTATACACTCTGTTTTTGGCCACGAATGCACAAATATAATTGATTTTAAAGAGGAGGATTTAAAAGCTTTTTATAAATTTCTTCATTCTCTTCATCGAAACAGATAAAAATAACTTTCTCTATGATATCTGAGTGAAATTTTCTTATTTCATCAACAGCTATTTCTCCTGCCAGTTCTTTTGGAAACCTATAAATTCCCGTGCTGATATTAGGAAAAGCAATGGTTTTAACTCCAAGATTTTCTGCCAACAGTAAAGAGTTTTTATAGCAATCTGATAAAAGCTTTGAGCTTTTTTCTTTATCATCATTCCAAACTGGTCCTACTGTATGAATAACATATTGTGCAGAAAGATTTCCTGCTGTTGTTACCACTGCTTCTCCTGTATTACATTTACCCTGCCTATTTCTGATCGCTCTACATTCTTCCAGAATTTGTGGTCCTCCAGCACGATGGATAGCACCATCTACACCTCCACCTCCCAATAAAGAAGAATTAGCTGCATTGACAATGGCATCTGCATTAATTTTTGTGATGTCTCCTTTTATAACTTCAATTTTCATAAAAAAGTTTTTCAAAGTATTTGCTGTCATTACTTTAAACTAAGCTTCCTGTTTAGAACCTCATCATCAAATAATAATGGTTTTTCTTCAGGAATGACAAGCTGATCCAAATCATCATTCAGAACAAAATGATACTGCTCTTTTACAAAATCAGAGATATTTTCAATTAAAATAATATCTTCTTTTGCAAAAGAATGAATATGCTCATTTCTTAAACCAATTTGTATAGCTCTTCTTTCCAGTTTGTTTCCAAAAGGATCATGATCCGGATCCCACTGAAGTCTTACAGATGATTCTTTTACCTGATTCTGCCACACTTCTCTGGATATTCCAAGATCATCATTATAGCTAGAAACAATAGCCTTTTCAAGGTATTTTTTGAATGCGTTTAACTTTAGATGTATAGCTAATACACATTCCTGTCCTTCTTTTGTTCCCCAGCCATTACGATACATCATCCAAAGGAAATTAGGTTTTATCCAAGTCATCCTTTCCAGACTGAATCCACCACCAAAATATTGATTTTTAACCGCAAACTCTCCTATTACTTTTTTGTATGACTGATAGACTACAATTTTCTCATCATCATATTGTGCCATGATGTGATGCCCTTTTTGAGGCCAATCTGGTAGCTGTTCTTTATATTTTCTTAATATAAGTTTCATTGTATTTCTTCAAATGGCTTCAGCATTTCTTCTTTCTTTGTAAGCACAGCAAAAACCACTCTTTTAAATTTGTTCTTATATTTTCCATGGAGATATTTTTTGAACAGACCGGCAATTTCTTTCGGATCGTTTTTAAATACTCCACAACCCCAGGCTCCTAAAATCAAGGTCTCATTTCCCTGGTGTAAGGCTAATGAAAGCATCTTATCTGTTCTGATATCCATAGCTCCAAAGATCTCTTTCTCTCTTTGTGGTTCCTGACTTTTTACCACGCCTGCATTCACTGCCGGAGACGTTATAAAATTACACAGAACAGGTTTAGGTAAAAGTTCTCCTTTATCTTTTCTAAATACCGGAACTTTTGGACTGTAAATCATTGTATCGGTATAAAAACAGGATTCCATTGCTCTGTGAACGGTGTAATAATCCCAAGCCTGAAGCAAGCTTTCATACAGACCTGAAGTTCTTGCCAGACTTTCTTCCTGAGCTTCTGCTCCATTGATGAATCCTCCACCTGGATTTTTCGCTGATGCAAAGTTCAAGCACATTATTTTTTCCTGATCTTCTTCTGCTGCTAAATCTAAAATAGCTTTTAAAGAGCTGCAACGCCAGGTTTCAAATTGAGTTTCAAAATGAGTTTCAGGCATTGGAGCAACAGTTAATTCAGCAAGTTGTTCCGGAATGAAAAGAGCGGTTTCTTTTTTACTGATTTCCAGCTCTTTCGATATATCTATTTTTTCGTTGTCTGTATTGATATAATATTTTCTGGCCAAGATATCCAATGTATCTTTTGCCATTCCTTTATTGGTCATGGTTATTTTTGTGTTTGGCCACGAATGCCCTAATATTTTTTATAATCTTATGGATTCGTGGTAGTTATTTTTAAAGCGCTTACCAAGCTTTCTATTTCTGTATTTGTTGATCCCTTAAAGTCGTTTCCCACAAATACTTTAATTACTTCTATGTTTCCCACAATAGCTTGATTAAATGCTTCCAGCTCTTCTGAAGGAACCCACAGCTCATTATGGTTTCTTGCCCCTACATTCTGTGCCGGATATTGATTGGCAGCTTCCTCTGAAACATCAAAACGGGTTACAAAACCAAGATAGTTTCCAAACTCATCTCTGGTATTCCATTTCTCAGCTATTTCTGAGGCATAGTCTTCATCCAATACCGGATAAAAGATGGGTTGCCATTCCAGTCTGGGCGGAAATTCTTTGTATCCATTCTCTATAATCAATACCATTTCCTTCTCTCCTACCGGTCTGTACAATCTTGTTGTTTTCATCTTGTTATCCTTAATTTTATGATCCTATCCTCTGAGCAATTTCATGGGATAACGGATATGTTTTTTCTATAGGCAATAGCTTCTTTGCTTTATTAAATTCTCCTTGCTTGGTAAGGGTTAAAATCTTTTTTACCAGAGGGGAATAATCTTCTATTTTTACAATCCAGTCTTCATTAAATTCTTCTATCAGATAACGGCTGATTCCAACTTGAATGGAACGATATTCCAATTTGTTTCCTTTAATATTTCTTTCAGGATCCCATTGTACATACACTTTCGCATTTTCAAATTCTTCTTCCCAAATTTTGGGATTGGGATAGACTCTTTTTTCAGGAGAGGTTAAAATAGCCAGTTTCAAGACTTTTTCCCAAGCTTCCCGCTTAATATGTATTGCAAGAGTACATTCCTGATTGGATTTCTGTCCGTAATTGCTTCGTTCCATCATCCAAAGAAAAGAAGGTTTAATCCACGTCATCCTACTGAATGAAAAAGGAGCACTAAACTTCTGATTCTCTATAGCTGCTTTTGCAATAGCTTTATTGTAAGCCTGATAGACAACAATAGTATCACGGGTATAATCTGCTCTTATTTCAAATTCTTTCATCACTAATTAATCAAAATCATAGACATACACCTCAACATTCTTATTTAGTAAGGTTCTTTCGATGATAGGTTCTATTTGTTCCCATTTTCCACCAGCAAGCCCACAGCCAATTCTCGGCATATGAATGCTTGCATTCAGTTCTAAAGCTTCGTTGGCCAATGTTTCCAGACATTTTTCAATGGCTTCATATCGAACAGGAACTCCGTTACTTCCGGTTTTCATTCCTTTTTGCCCAATCATATTGGCTACATACATGTTTTTTTCAACCTGTACGATCTGAATTTCGCCCAATCCAAAATTATTTTCACTCCTGAAACGGTGCCAGTTTCTGTATTCTTTTTCCGGTTCTTTCCATCTTTTCGAAACAGCCAATACAAAGCCTTTTCCCCAACCTCCCAAATCATTACAGATATGAGCGATGATTTTTATTCCTTTTGCCTGTGGAACCGTAGCATCTCCTTTTAAATAGTGTATCGTTTTCATTGTTTATCTTTCAAAATGCATTATTTACCTCATCATTGTATTCCAACCCTAAATATAAGATAAAACCTCTGTATTCAGTATTAAATAAGTCTTTTAAAATCTTTTGAATAGGGAGAATAAGATCCGAAAACAGCATCAAACTTCATTTCCAGTTTATCAAATTGAAACTTCTCATCAATCTGATCCAGACAGGTTACCACTAAATTCTTTTTTGTTGAATTGACATAGGCACCATCTAGCTTTAAGGCATAATTCAATAATTCATAATTCAAATCACCAAATCTTAGGTCTTTCTGATACTCATTAAAGGTACAGGTTTCTTCTTCATTGTTTTTCAACATCATCTCTTTTTCATTGCTCATCCAGCCATTTCCGTGGCGTGTTGCATAACTTCTGGTCACATAAAACATTTCAATATCTTCAATATCAATCTTTTTACAGATCTCATAAGCATTTTTGGAAGTGGTATGAGCATAGGTCACATTCGGAAAAACACCGTGACCCATATCTAATAAAATCCCCTGGCTTCCTTCAAATATGAGGTTTTCAAATGAATTCAGATAGCTATAATCATCTATTTTCCAATTGATTTGTTCAATAGCGTCTAAAAAAGGTTTCATCTGCTCATCCATTTGATCCTCATCCATAAAACCATAGTAATAAGCAATTCCCTTCAATTTTTCAATCAACATTTCTCTTGGAGCAATAAGATCAATAGCAAATAGCTTGTAAGGGCTTTCATTTCTTTTCATTGTTGCCCCTACACCTTTTCCACAGGTTCCATGCTCCAGATTTTTTGAATTGTTCCTGTTTTGCCAGACATCAAAAGGCGTGGTTACCTTGGCTAGGGGATGAATATGAAGCTCTGTATTTCCATTTTTTGCTTTTAATTCTTCCATTTCATTGAATAGAAATTGAGGATGAATCGTGCAATGTTCCGTAAGATAAGACGGTAATCCACGAAGAGCTCCGCTTGCAAAGCTGGAATGAACATGCTTTCTGTTTTCCACCATTACTGTATGAGCCGCCTGTTGACCTCCTGAAAATCTGATTACCACAGACTCAGGGTTTTGCTGAGCCAGAAAATCTGTAGTGATTCCTTTTCCTTCATCTCCGAAACCTAATCCTATAACTATTTGCGCCTTTTTCATGTCTAGCATTTTTTAAATTATTGCCCTTCCGGCAAATTGGTGTTCTAAAGCATCTGTACGTTGTCTAATCCTTCCTGATTTGGTGTTCCAAAGGTTTTATCTTTATATTTTTCACAGATAATCCTTTTGATCACCTCCGGAATGTCTCTGTGGTCTTCTATGGATATACAATTCTGACCTAACAGTTCTTTCCAGCCTCTGTCTGCTCTTACAGCCTGATCAGAATGTAAAACACTGATGTGGTATACTTCGTATCGTTTTTTAGCTTCTTCCAACAGTTCATCATGAGTATAGGTTTGTTGTCCTGAACCCATAATTTCTCTGATCGCTGATGCCGGAAGTACTTTCAGACAAGGTTCGTCACCTACAGTAAACAATAATCCTTTCTGATTTCTTTTTTCAAAGGCATCTGTTCTGGTATGAAATGCAGCAAAATACCAAGCTAAAAGATAGCTTTCACCAGCATTTCCTCCTCCTCCGGATTCAATATAAGTACGGGTAAGCCACATATCCAGCTCTTCATCTCCTGACTCAAACTGCCCTACCTGAAGCGGATAGCTGTCACATTCATGATCTCCTATTCCCAGGAAAAGCAATGCCGGATCCGGAACTCCGCTTTGGATAATTCCACCCATCAGCTTTGGTAAACCTTCTCTGATGAGTTCATGAGGAATATGTCCCATACTTCCCGTTACATCCAATCCCAGGATAATGGGAACTGAATTAGGATGCACTTCAGAGTCTCTGGATTCCCTGAAGGAAATTCCGTTAGGAATCATTGAGGGATGTGCCTGTCTTTTGGCATTTTGTGTGAAGATTTCACTTGCAGATTTTGTTTTGTAACCTGCTTTGCTTGCTCTGTCATAACGAGCGTCTATATCGTATCTTGTACTTCCCATGACTAAAATGTTTTTCCGAATAAATATTCAAATCTCTTTTGAGTAACTTCTAACTGAATATTTAGATTTCTGATTGTTAATGATAATTCCATGTCTTTCTGAACGAATGCTTCGGGATTAAAATCCGCAAAAGTCAAACTGTTTTTATCCAAAGGACTGATATCAATAAGTCCTTCCTGTTCCCTCTCGAGTCTTTTTATTTTCAACTCGATGTCTTCTACCTTGCGTCTGTAGATCAATTCCGAATCTTCTCCGATCGTTCGCGCACGGTCTTCTCTGATCTGATCATTATTTCTCTGTAATGATTCGATAAATCTTGGTTTTAATTCATCTTCCATATCCGATCATTTTTTTGTGTTATTATTACGCTAATTCAAAAGGGCATAGCTATGCTTCATTCCTGCGTTCATTTTTAACAGGAATACATTACATCCGTTCTTAAAACATATTTTAATCCGCTCATCAAGGTTTTTCCTTCATGTCTTAAAGGATGGTAAAAGATTAGGGCGGTGCCTTTCTTAGGAGCTACAGTGAAAAGATTTTCGAATGTTGTTTCTCCGCCTTCAAAATCATCGTTCAAATAGATTAAAAAGGTATAGAAACTCTTTTCTTTTTCGTTTCTGATATAGCTTCCGTCACGGTGCATTTTAAATTGCTGGCCGGGAGAATACTTATAAACCCTGAACATCTCATTAAAATTCAGAAGTCTGTAATTTTCATGTTCCTGTGGAAGAAATTCAGCGGCTTTTTTGAAAAGATCTTCTGCAAGATCATTGTCAAAAATCATCAACCTGTCATTGTTTCTAATGCCTTTGCTCATCATCTGGCGTCCTCCAACATTGATTTTGGCTTCTTCAAAATCTTTTCCCTGTGACAAGGCAATGTATTCGTCACATTCAGCTTCTGAAAGAAAGTCCTCAATCAGAAATATCTGCGGATGTAGGTCTGTTTTTTCCATGATTATTATTTTGTGACTGGTTATTGTATTTTTACCCTCTTAATTCATCCCGAACTTCCATTAAAGCAAATCCTAAAAGGTTTTCTCCGTTCCATAATAAAGGATTTTCTGCTCTTGAATCTGCTTCCAGCATCCCTATTCCCCAGATGGTATCATAAGGACTGGCTTCTACAAGGATTTTATCATTCGTTGATAAAAGGAAATCTTTATATTTCTGGTTCTGTGAAAATTTTAAAAGATTTCCCTGTTTTACAATCTCATATTTATGCTCATTCCAAAGTTTCGGATCAAAGTTCTTTACTTTTCTTCCCAGACTTTTAACCTGATTTGGTGTGGATGCCTGCAATATTTTTTCTAAGGTTTCCGGATCATTGAATAATCTTGCTTTACCAGCCATCATATAATGTTCTGCCGTTTTATAAACAATCCCATTTTCTTCAAATTTTCCTGTAAACCATTGGCTAAAACATGACTTGGTGATTTCATCTTTAACCGTGTGTCCCCAGAAAAACAAAAACTTGATCCTTTGTTTCTTCTGAAATCTGTCTTTGATATTTTGTATGGTGTATTTCATATTGTGTTATTTCTACGCAAATGTAATACAATATCATTTTACCCACCAAATTTATTTGTGTTATTTTTACGCTAAAAACATAATCAACTGATTATCAATATAAAAAAAAATAATTTTCATAAGACACTAGAACCACAAATATTTTGCATAAATGACACTAATCTATTAGGTTTTGGCTAAAGCCAATTGAATTTTTGATCATAAAAAAACGGGCTAAAGTCCGTTTCTATTGAATATCTCTTCTTAATATTTTTCTTAGATAAAATATTTACCCTAATTTTTAATAATCTATTACTTGAAAATTGGGGATTATTCGTTTAAAATATTGGTGTGATTAATGGTTAAAAATCTATTTGATTTCGAAGTAGAAGCCTTGTTCTTCCAGCTCTTTATATTTTTCCTGATTAAAGGTAAAAAGCTTTCCTGGTCTTCCGCTTCCTTCTTTTTTGACGTTATTGGTCTCATTAAGCAAACCATAGCTCATGATTTTTTTACGGAAGTTTCTGCGGTCAATTTCTTGTCCCACAATAGTTTTGTAAAGGTTCTCAAGGTCTGAGAAAGGAAATTCTTCATTGAGAAGATTAAAGCCGATTGGCTGATATTGAATTTTGGTACGAAGCCTTTTTAAGGCAATATCAATGATATTTTTATGGTCAAAAGCAACTAAAGGAAGTTGATTCACACTGAACCATTGGGCATCATCTGCATCTGAATCTGCAAACAGCTCATGGTAAGAAGGGTTTACGAGGCCCAAATAAGCCACAGAAACCACTCTATTTCTCGGATCCCGGCCAACGTTACCAAATGTATAGAGTTGTTCTAAAAAGTCAGGCTTTATGCCCGCCTCTTCATGAAGTTCTCTTTTTACGGCATCATCCAGATTTTCATCATCCAGAACAAGACCTCCCGGAAGAGCCCACCCCCCCTTAAAAGGTTCAATATTTCTTTTGATTAAAAGGATTTGTAGATCTTTTTTATCGAAATATCCGAAAATAACCGCGTCTACAGCCACTTTGATATCCTGTAATTTTTTTGGAAGCTCCATAAATTAATTTGCGTTACGAATACACAAATATACGATTTTTAAATTTAATCCCATTGATAAACTTTTATTTTTATGCGTCAAGTTCTGTCGTTACCAGCAATTATTTTTGCCCTACAAAGTTCAATTATTCTGCAGAATAATAACATTAAACAATCACCTAATATTAAAAAAAATGGCAGACTTATTAATTATTGACCAATATACCGGCGAACAATGCGGATATTTAGAAACACAGGTATGGTATGACAACACAACTCCTATGAGTGATGCTCTCTGTGACCATGTAGTATATATAAAACGTGATAACAAGTATTATAAAAGAGTATTAAATGATTATCTAACCGTTAAAATGTTTGGTGCTATTGGGGACGGATTAACCAATGATTCCAGTGCCATCCAAAAAGCGGTTGATTTTTGTGAAACCACTTCTCAGAAAATGCTGTTTTTTCCTCCCGGAGATTATCTTTTGACTACTCCTGTTCAATGCTCAAGAGGAGGGGTAAAATTTCTGGGCTCCGGTGCATTATTAAGAGAGGAAAGTTGGTTTCCTAATCCTCCTTCTTATCCAACATTCCCAAAACCACCATTTTCAGGATGTTCTTTGATTGTTTCTCAAAATAGTAGTGCTATTATTTTTAAGGACAGTGTAGTTGATCCTATTTGTATTGAAGCAATTCAATTTGTGGCAAAAGAAGGAAGAACAGTAGGAACAACGTATGCTATCGATTTTAGATCAGAATTTACAGGACCTACATGGCCTTTTATTATCAGGGATTGCCATTTTAGAGGTTTTAACCGAGCGCTATCTTTTAAGAGTCAAAATGGTTATAATGTTGCCTTTGTACAAGTCACTGGTTCCGCTTTTTCTCAAAATGATGAATGTGTATATTTTGATTTTGCAAATGATACGCAACGAAATTTGTCTTGGGGCTTTTTATTTGAAAACAATAAATGTCATCATAACTCCAGAGTGATTTATGGTTGTTTTGCAAAAGATCTGGTAAAAATTGTTAATAATAATTTTGAAGGTTCTATCCCTTACATTGAAGATCAAATTCATAATCGTCCAAGTCCTGAGCATTATGGCATTGATATAGAAATTGACAATGCTGTAGTTCAGTTTTTTGGAAACCATTTTGAAGCAATGAGTAGTCACGCAGTTTATATCTCCTCGTTAAGAAAAGATATCAATGGAAATTATATGCCTACATTTGGAACGACAGCTACCTCCAATAGAAATAAGGTTGAAATTTTTGGAAATAATATGGATGGAATGACTGAAGACCCAAATCATCCACATCCATATAAGCAAATAAAATTCAATCTAACCGGTGTTCAGGTAATCAATAAGGATGATATTATATTATCTGTTCATGCTTGTGAAATTGTTGAAAATTTGGCAACAAGAGCAAATATTTTTCTAAATCCCGAAGCTAAAAAAGAAGGTACGGTGATTAAATTTTCAGATCCAGGCGGCGAATCCTATTTATTTAATAATACTTTAGAATATTATAATAAAACAAAATTTAGTGTAACCCCTAGGTCTATATTGATCGACGGTGAGCAATTTGAAAGTAAAGGAAATGGAGAGGTTAATGACCTACATTTTGCTGGAGGACATGCTATAAAACTCAACCCCACATCCACATATATTGGCGCTACATTTAAAATTAAAAGCAAAATGGATATACTTACAGCAGAAGTATTTTTCAGTATTCGAAATTTTAATGGAAACGCTCTTATTAGTAATCCTGTTAAATATTTAATGTCTACATTATGTCAAACCATCGGAGATTCATTAATTGTGGCCATCCTTCCCGTTAAAAATGAATATTTCCCTCCCTCTTCAACTTTCAATGATTTCAGTGCAGGACTTACAATGACCTATACAGAAGAAAAAAATATATTGGTGGCTACAGATGTTACTTATTTTAGTTTTGCTACAAAAGACCCAAGCATTCTACCTTATTATTTAAAATCTAATCTTGTTGATAAAGTTGGGACTTTCACTGAAGGACAACATTTTGTAGATATAAATCATAAAGTAAATGTTGTCACTGAAAGTGGAACGATTAACTTGGAAGGTTTTCTCGAAGTGAAAACGGAGACAGGGGTAGTGAAGACTTCCGTCACAGGATATGCTGGGGAGAATTTTATTAAAGTAAATCAGCCTCGAAAATTGACAATCGGGCAATATATTAGAATCGACGATCTACAAGCCATTGAAAGCCATAAATTTCATCAGATTACCGGGTGTGAAAATGGACAAAAATTTTACTTAGATAAATCTCTACCTATTGCAATTACTAATTCCACTTTTTCTTTTAAAGAGCCAACAATTACTATAATTACCTAATTATATCTTATCAAAAAGAAGCTGCCTCTCATCTTAAAAAGGGAGAGAGCTTCTTCTTATTCATTTGCTCTTTATTGATACCCATATAATAAAAGTCTATCCCCTTAAGTTATTATTATAACCAACTTAAAATTAAATATTTATGAAAAATTTACTAGCAATCATCACTATTGCTTTTTTACTTACATCATGTGAAAAAGGAAAAACCGCTACCTCTGAAAACTCAGATAAGAAAGACTCTCTTACAGCCAGTTCTGAGTGGAAGCCTGTAGATTCAGCTGCTGCAACGAAAGCATGGATGGATTTTGCAACTCCGGGCGACATGCATAAAATGCTGGCCAAATTTGACGGAAACTGGACTGGTGCCACCAGTATGTGGATGGATGACAGTGGAAAATCAGTGACTTCTACTTCTGAATGCACTAATAAAATGATCTTCAATGGCCGTTATCAGGTGAGTAATTACAAGGGAAATTTTATGGGGATGCCATTTGAAGGAATGAGTATCATGGGCTATGACAATACCAAGAAAAAGTTTGTAAGCACATGGATAGACAATATGGGAACAGGCTTAATGCATGCAGAAGGAGATTGGAATCCTGCTAAGAAATCTATTGATTTTAAGGGTAAAATGACAGATCCAAGCCGCCCGGGAAAAGAATGTGAGATAAGAGAAGTTTATACGTTTACAGATGATAATACCCATACCTTGGAAATGTATGGACCTAATCCCAAAACAGGAAAGGAAATGAAAACAATGGAAATAAAATTCACGCGTAAAAAATAAAACAAAAGCCGCTTCTTAATGGAAGCGGTTTTTGTTTTATAATGAATGAATTAATCATTAAGCTTTAATACAGCCATGAATGCAGATTGTGGTACTTCTACCCTTCCGATCTGTTTCATTTTCTTCTTACCTTCTTTCTGCTTTTCCAATAGCTTACGCTTTCTGGAAATATCTCCTCCGTAACATTTTGCGGTAACGTCTTTTCTTAAGGCTTTGATAGTTTCTCTTGCGATAACCTTCGTTCCTAATGCTGCCTGAACAGCGATATCAAACTGTTGTCTCGGGATCAGTTCACGAAGTTTTTCACACATTCTCTTACCGATATAATAAGCATTACTGTCGTGAATCAACGATGAAAGGGCATCTACCATATCACCATTAATCAGGATATCCATTTTTACAAGCTTAGAAGCTCTGAATCCGATTGGGTGATAATCGAATGATGCATATCCTTTAGAGATTGATTTCAATCTATCATAGAAGTCAAATACAACTTCCGCAAGAGGCATATTGAAAATTAGTTCAACTCTTTCAGATGTTAAATAACTCTGGTTAACGATCTCTCCTCTTTTCTCAATACATAAAGTCATTACAGCACCAACAAAGTCAGATTTTGTAATGATAGAAGCCTTAATAAAAGGTTCTTCTACTCTATCCATTGTGGAAGGATCCATCATTTCAGATGGGTTGTTAATCAAAATCGGAACTTCAGGTTCTTTTTTGGTATATCCGAAGTACGATACGTTAGGTACCGTAGTAATAACGTTCATATTGAACTCTCTGTCAAGACGTTCCTGAACGATTTCCATGTGAAGCATTCCTAAGAATCCGCAACGGAAACCAAAACCAAGGGCTGCAGAACTTTCCGGTTCAA
Source organism: Chryseobacterium sp. StRB126 (assembly GCF_000829375.1). Classification (NCBI taxonomy): domain Bacteria; kingdom Pseudomonadati; phylum Bacteroidota; class Flavobacteriia; order Flavobacteriales; family Weeksellaceae; genus Chryseobacterium; species Chryseobacterium sp. StRB126. The sequence goes on along the minus strand of NZ_AP014624.1, from coordinate 688,988 downwards.
AAACCAAAGAAGCATCATTCAGTCTTAATTTTTCAAGAGAGAATCTCAACTCTTCAAAATCTTCAGAATCAATCGGATAAATACCTGCGAATACCATTGGTTTTACCTCTTCAAATCCATCAATCGGACCATCTGCAGGTTTTTCGAAAGAAGTAATAGTATCTCCCACTTTTACTTCACGGGCATCTTTAATCCCTGAAACCAAATATCCTACGTCTCCACACTGAATGGTTTTCTTTGGAACCTGCTTCAGTTTTAGGGTTCCCACCTCATCTGCTCCATATTCTTTTCCTGTAGCAAAGAATTTGATCTTTTCATTTTTGGTGATACTTCCGTTGACTACTTTGAAGTAAGCTTCAATACCTCTGAATGGGTTGTAAACAGAATCAAAGATCAAAGCCTGAAGAGGACCGTCTGGATTTCCTACCGGCGCAGGAATTCTTTCAACAATCTGCTCCAGTAAGTGATGAACACCTTCTCCTGTTTTTCCGGAAACTCTCAATACATCATCATATTCACATCCGATAAGATTCATGATCTCATCAGTTACTTCTTCAGGGTTGGCAGACGGTAGGTCAATTTTATTCAAAATTGGAATAATCGTTAAATCATTTTCCAATGCTAAATATAAATTACTGATCGTTTGTGCCTGAATACTTTGCGCAGCATCCACAATTAGAAGAGCTCCTTCACAGGCAGCAATAGAACGGGAAACTTCATAAGAGAAGTCTACGTGTCCTGGTGTATCAATCAGGTTTAGAATATATTTTTCTCCTTTATATTCATAATCCATCTGGATCGCGTGAGATTTGATGGTAATCCCACGTTCCTTTTCCAAATCCATATCATCTAGCGTCTGAGACTGTAGTTCTCTTTGAGTAACGGTATTCGTATACTCCAAAAGACGGTCTGCCAAGGTACTTTTACCATGGTCGATATGAGCGATTATGCAAAAATTTCGTATGTTTTTCATTTAAGAATCTTGTAATTTGCAAAGATAAAAAAAAGAGAGAGATTATTGTCTTTCATCATCTTATTGTATCAATTTATTTAAAATAAGTGATAAGAACGATAAAGATAGTCGGGTATTTTCTCTTTAAATTAATTAAAAATATAACTTCCGGTTAATGAATCCAGATATACATTTGGCATTTCTGAAGTATCAACATTTTTACCTCTTCTACCAGGCCCAGAATCAATGGCTGCACCAATCATCGCTCCTACAATTCCTCCCGCCATTGCTCCTATCAATACTCCGTTTCCAGTATTGGCCGGAATAAGTTCTGTTTTAGTGGCAATAACATAAAACCCTTTATCGTCTTTTATCATTTCTAGATATCCTACCGGAGTAGATCTGTAAGCTTTACCATTTTCTATATACCCAAATACCTCTTCATTACCAATAACCTCGTTGTTTATATTTGCGTTAGTATCTTTAATATTGGTTACTCTTCCTTTTTTATTTTTATCTATAACGTAATTCGGTTCAGGCTTCTGCTCATAAAATGATCTGAAATCTTTATAAACTCCGTCTTTTAATTCCGTGCCACCAAAAAGCAGAGAATTCTTGGTAATAAAATTCTCATAATTCGTTAAATCTCCTTCAGACATTGCACCTCCTAAAGGCAAGCTCACATAAGATTCCCTAATCATCCCGGTTACAACATTAGATATCTGACTTGCGATATATTTAGGAAAATTGGAATCGGATGTGATCACGTTTTGGATACGGTTTAGAAAGTAATATTTATTGTTTCTTTTGATAAAACTTGAAAATTTAAATTTGATTTTTGTCATGGAAGTTTTTTCTTCCGGATCCTCATTATAAACCTTTAGGTCTTCCAGCATTAGGACAATATCATTATTACCTTTCACTTTGTTATCTTTTAAGAACCAATTTTCAATATAATTTTTCAAATCAACATTGGCAAATTTAAGAGTAAAGGTTTCTTTATGAAAAGGTATATTTCCTATTTCTTTATCGGGTCTGTTGTCAATAACTGTTATTGATTTTGTAGTTCCTTTTCGATCTTTAATACTTTGCTTCAATTCTACTACTTCTGTTTTCTGTGCGGATAATGAAACCGCCAACATTAAGAAGAAAAATACTTTTTTCATTTATTATTTTCCGGCAAAAGTATAGATTTAAAGGTAAAAATTAAACGGCTCTCACAAAAAAAGATTTGTAAGAGCCGTCTAACATTAAAAAAATAAACTATTATGGGTTTTGTTTAGGTCCCGAAGTATTATTGTGTACATGAGGTTTTCTTTCGTTCATTTTATCTCTCATCATCCCCTCAGATTGAAATAGCTTCAGAACTTTCTGGCAGGGAATCACCTGCTGCATTTTCTCTGCATATCTTTTTCTGTTATCCAAAAGCTTCTGCCCTATTTCAAAGCTTTGCTGCAATTTAGCCTTAGCTTCGTCATCTGATAATGTTTCAGGGTTAAAGCCTGGATCAAACTGACTTTTTATCTGTTTCTGACTGTCCAGATACTCGTTATAAAGCTGTGTAAATTCTGCCTTATCTCCGGGATCTACATTCAGATTATCCATGATCATATTATTCCTGAATTTTTTAAGGAGTTCCTTTCTTTCTTCAGGAGAAAGATTATTGATGACTTCCTTTCTCTGCTTAGGGTCCATCTTTTTCCAGTCATAATCTGTATTTTGAGCATTTAAGCCAAAACAATAAATAATAAAAAACGTCAATAGTATCTTTTTCATCTTTCTTTATTAGTTATATAAATCCAAATAAACATCCTGGGTTGAATTGCTCGCCAGTTCTGCAATTTCAGAATTGGAAAACGAGTCCAGATATTCATTCATCCGTGTTTCTTCTTTTTTAGTTACAGGTTTCACTATTTTTTGTGAAACAGTTTCTTTATCATTTCCTCCTTCGCTTTTCACAGCAAAAGAAGCATTATTTTTCTGACTTTCAACTGTTTGATTATTATTTTCAACAGAAGTTAAATCTCTTTTCAATGTTTCATAAGCAAGCTCACCCTCCGTTGTAGGCTCCCCTTTATGATTAGCATAGGTATCTTTTGAATTCAGATTTTTATCGGCCGAATCATTATTGAAATTAAGAATAAAAGTTATTCCAAAGATCAAAGCCAGTGATGCAGCAACTGCATACATCCAATTTAACTTAAAGACCGGCGCAGGTGCTTTTTGCTCCGGCTTTATATCATTCATAACCCTCTCCTGAATATTTTCAAACAAATTTTCAGGGACTGTGTAAATGTTTTTACGTTCTAGTTTTTCTATGTCGAACTCTTTCATCTTTGTTTTCTCAAAAATTATCTTTCGTAATTTTCCTTAATATATTCTTCTATTTTCTGTTTGGCATAATGATAATTTGTTTTCAGCGTTCCTACTGACATATCTACAATTTTAGATATTTCTTCATAGGGCAAATCATCATAATACCGCATCATAAATACCAGTTTCTGCTTTTCCGGCAGGCTTTGTATGGCGTTCTGCAGTAAAATCTGTATTTCTTCGGCATCTCCTTCCACATTATAGGCCACCAGGTTCTGCATGTGATACTCAGGATCTTCATCTGTTTTCTGCATTTTCTTCAGTTTATTAACCTGCTGTAATGCTTCGTTGGTAGCAATCCTATACAGCCATGTATACAACTGGCTATCGTTTTTAAACTGATGAAAATTCTGATAAGCTTTAATAAAAGTTTCCTGCAAAGTATCCTGAGCAAGATCTCCGTCCACAATAATTCTTCGTATGTGCCAGTACAATCTGCTTTGATAGGCATCCATCAAGGCACGAACACCTTTATTCTGTGTCCGCGGATCCTGCATCAACGAAATAATTTCCGCGTCCTTAATCTTCATAAGATGCCTTTCACTGTTTTGGATTACAAAAATAACTGAAAGTTAAATTAAATATTCAATTTTCAGTTTAAATATTAAAAATAATATGAGACAGTTACGCAATAAACGTGCCTCTATTTAAGTTTTGGGTTTCTGTACCGTTCTTCCTTTCCCGACTCATCTTAAAATCTTATATTTGTTAGATGCAAATTGTAATTATCGGTTCTGGAAATGTGGCCTATCACATGGCAAAAGCTTTCAGTTTGAAGGGCATTTTCCTTGCTCAGATTTTTGGGCGGAACGAAAAAGAATTGAGTAAAATTTCCGAAGAGCTGAGTATTCCTTATTCTACGGAACATCTGGAAGATGCAGATCTGTATATCATCTGTGTAAGTGATAATTCTGTAGGAGAAGTCTCGAAAATGATTACCAAAAAAGATTGTCTGGTGGCTCATACTTCCGGTTCTCTTCCTAAAGAAACATTAAGCGGAGCATACAGAAAGGCTAGTTTTTATCCGTTACAGACCTTTTCAAAATCCAAAGAACTGGAATATGATAAGATTCCGTTTTTTATTGAAGCCGAGTACGAAAAGGATACCAAAATACTTTTTGAGCTTGCTTTCAGAATTTCGAAAAATGTAATGGAAAGCAATCATGAGAAAAGAAAATACATTCATTTGACGGCTGTTTTTGCCTGCAATTTTGTGAATCATCTTTTTTCAAGAGCTAAAGAAATTTCAGATTCTCAGGAAATACCATTTGATTATTTTTTACCCCTGATTGACGAAACGGTTCAGAAGATCCATGAAATAGAACCTAAACAGGCTCAAACAGGACCAGCAGTAAGAAATGACCTTAGGGTTTTAGAATTACATGAGCAGCTATTACAAAACGAAGAAAGTATTAGCATTTATAAGACAATGAATCATTCTATTCAAAAAATGTATGAGTTATAAAGAGAAATTAAAGGATATTAAGGCCTTTGTATTTGATGTAGACGGTGTTTTTACGGACGGAAGTGTTTATCTGATGCCGGGAGGAAATATGTGCAGGGTAATGAATGTACTGGATGGCTATGCGGTTGTTAAAGCCTTAAAAAATAATTATTTAATAGGTATTATTACCGGAGGAAATGATGAAATGGTAAAACACAGAATCAATTACCTTGGTATTCAGGATTATTATCCGAAATCTCATAATAAAATTGAGGATTTTGAAGATTTTAAAAAGAAGTATAATCTTAAAAATGAGGAAATTCTGACCATGGGAGATGATCTCCCGGATATTCATATCATGGAAAGTTCTGCTATTGCAGCATGTCCTGAAAATGCAGTTCCTGAGGTAAAAGGGATATCTGATTATATTTCTACAAAGAAAGGAGGAAGCGGTGCTGTACGAGACGTTATTGAACAGGTAATGAAGGTTCAGGGCAACTGGCATGATGATAACACCCAATCTGTATAACGATATTTATGAAATTACTTTTAGCGTCTCAGTCCCCAAGAAGAAAAGAGCTTCTTTCCAGCCTTGGTTTTGAATTTGAAGTGGTAAAAATCGACTGTGAGGAAATTATTCCTGACTCGATTGAGATAGAAAATGCAGCAGCCTATTTGTCTGAATTAAAAGCAAATGCTTTCAGAGCTCTGACAGATGATGAAGTTTTACTAACAGCAGATACTGTAGTGGCCATAGATGGGCAAATTTTGGGTAAACCAAAAGATGAAGCTGATGCTCATAATATGCTTAAAAGCCTTTCGGGGAGAACTCATCAGGTGTATACAGGAATTACCATCAAAACTGCAGATAAAATATACACAGAAACTGATGTTGCTGATGTGATTCTGGCTGAGCTCACTGATGAAGAAATTCAGTATTATATTCAAAAGTATAAGCCTTTTGATAAAGCTGGAAGTTATGGGATTCAGGAATGGCTGGGAATGGCAAAAATTAAAAGCCTGACAGGTAGTTTTTACACTATTATGGGGCTTCCTACCCATCTTGTTTACAAAATTTTAAAAGAGATTTCCGTTATTTAAAAATCATAGCGGTTTCTGAGCTCCATAAAGATGTAATAAAATATTTCCGGGAGAAATATAAATATTATTCATTATAAAATTTTATTATTTTTACAAAATCATCAAACTGCTGATAATAAAAAGCAGATTAGCAAGTTATATTGAATAATGAAAAAGAATATATTGTTCCTTTTAGTGATTTGTCTCATTGCTTCCTGTGCTACCAAAACAAAGAAGCCGGAGCAGCGTTCAAAATTATTGAAAGGATTTTCCACATATTATAACACGCTGTTTAATGCCAAAGATGCCTTAAACAGTGAGTTTACAGCCAGAGATAAGGGACATAAGGACAATTTTTATGCGCCTTATATTCCTATTCTTACGTTTGAAGAACAGCCTTTAGGAAGTGATTTAGGGCAATCAACTGCTTTTGCAGAAAACTCCATGAAAATGGCAGAGGTTGCTAACAGACCATCCGGAAGAAATTCCGGAATTCCGAATATGCAAAACGGCCCGGTAAATGATTCTTCCAATCCTGATGGCGGCACTCCGGCTAAAGGAGCAACCACGCTGGAAATTGCTGAAGCTAAAGCATTAAAGGCCATCAATAAATACTCTGTTACCAGAAACGGGGAAGAAAAAAATAAGCAGATCTTTGATGCTTATATCATCCTTGCCCAATCCCGAATTTATAGAAATAAGCCGTTGGAAGCACTGGACGCCCTTAATTATCTTTTCACTCGTATGAAGGATGATAAAAGGATTCCATTGGCAAGAATTTACCAGGGTGTAGCCTATGATAAAATCAAAGACTACCACAGAGCTCATGAAACTTTTGCTAAGCTAAAGAGTGACGGAATCAATAAAACTTACTCCAAATTATTGAGTATTTATTATGCTGAATCACTTTTGGATGCTGGAAAAAAAGAAGATGCTGCCAAAGAACTCGATGTGGCTTTTGAACTGAACTCTAACAGAAAACTGAAGAGCAGAATTGCTTATTTAAGAGGTCAGGTTCTTGAAAATCTGGGACAAAATGACAAGGCAAGAGAAAGCTACACGGCTGCCTACAAATATTCCAGTGATTTTGAATTTGAAGTAAAATCTCAGATTGCCATTGCCAAAACTTTCAATGGTAAAGGAGATTACAACGGAGCAAAAAATTATCTGGAAGGAATCAGTAAAAAAGGAACATATGGTTCCAGGAAAAATGAATTTTACTATGCTTTAGGACTTATGGCCAATAAAGCAGGAAAACATGATGAAGCACAGCAGTTTTTCAGAAAATCATTATTTGAGAAGGTTTCTGACCCTCAAATCCGCGGGTTGACTTATTATGAAATAGGGAAAAGTTATCTTGAAAAGAATGATTATATCGGTGCCGGAACTTATTATGATTCTGCCCTTGCCGTAATGACCTATGAGCCTTCAAAGATCTTATTAAAGGATCAGTCTGCATACATTAAAAAGATTTCTAAGAACTATTATCTGATTAAAAAGAATGACAGTATCCTTTCTTTAGCGAAGATGGATAATGCTCAAAGAACTGACTTTTTCTCGAAACATATTGCCAAATTAAAGATCAAAGAAGAGAAAGAGGAACAGGAAAGAAAACGTGCAGAACGAAACAAGGGATTTGATACCGGCGATTATAATTCAAATTCTATTTTCGCCAATAATAATTCGAGTTCATTTGAAGATTTTGGAGTAACTACAAAAGGTTTTTATTTCAACAATACCGGAACCATAAGTAAAGGAACTTCTTCATTTAAGCAGGTATGGGGAGAAAGAGCACTTTCTGATAACTGGCGTTTTTCTAAGAAAATGGCTTCTATTGAGGATATGAAAAGTGAAGCTCTCGGGGTAACCACTGCTCCTAATCCAAGACGTTTTGAACCGGCATATTATATTGAGCAAATTCCAACGAATCAGGAAAAACTTTCACAACTTAAAAAAGATAGAGATACTGCATCTTTGGGCCTTGGTATTATGTATCAGAATTATTTTACCAATACTCCACTGGCTACGAAAACGTTGTATGATCTTGTGGATGTAAAACCGGAAGAAAAGGTAATGCTTCAGGCGTTGTATGAGATTTTTGCCATGAATTATGAGCGAACTCCACAGGCCGCTGAGAGAGCAAAACAAATTCTACTAGCCGATTATCCTTATACTTCATACGCTGAATTTGCAAGGAATCCTAAAAACAATTCCTTCGTAAAATCAACAGCGGACGTAGAAAATGAGTATAAAAAAGCCTATGCTTTATATGAATCTGAGAAATTTGTAGAAAGTAAGGAGATTATTGACCAAACGATCCAGAAGTATCCAAAAGATGCTTTAGTTCCGAAATTATACCTCTTGAATGCTTTTAATACAGGAAAAGCTACCGGAAAGGAAGTCATGATTCTTCAGCTTGAACAGATTGCTTTAAACTACTCCAAAACTCCGGAAGGAATAAGAGCCAAAGAAATGCTGAATTATCTGAAAAGTGATCTCAGCTTTCAGACTACTGACAATAAAGGAAACTTAGTTTCTCAACAGCCGGGCTCTCCTACTCCACCTGCCACTAAAAACAAAAATATTCCGGATATGGCAAATGGTCAGAATAGCCAAGGAAACTTAAAAGTCAACAATTCTGATGTCAAACAGGTACAACCTATGCCAAAAACAGAGAATATGATGAACAATACTCCTCAACAAAAATCTGATAAACCTAAATTAAGAAACAAGAATATCCCTGATCGGCCACAAAAACAATAAAACAAAAAAGCGAAGACTAGATCTTCGCTTTTTTTATATATTTTTTTCAGATTGCTTAGAACTCTATGCTCCCTTTTTCTTTACTCCGTGGAAATCTTTAAGATAAAAAGGCTCGAAATAAGCCGTATCTTCAAATTCTTTCTTTTCTATTTTCTCCAGAGTCTTTTTAATCAGGTATTGTGCGGATGGATAAATATTTTCCCTAAAGTCTGCATCAGGAAGATTTAAAATATCTTTGGCTTTCTTAGCACCGTCTCCTACAAAGACTACCTTCTTATCTCTAAATTCTTCAAAAGAAGTTTCATCTAAAATTTTTGCTTCCGTTGCAGAGATTTCCTTTCCTGTAGAACCGTCATAAACGGCCGTATAAACCTCCATTCTCCTTGCATCGATCAATGGCACTATAAATTCATAGTTTTGTCCTAAAAAGGGCTCTATCATGCTTTCAAGAGAATTAATAGCAATAAACGGAACCTTAAGTCCATAACAGAATCCTTTTGCAGAAGCAGCCCCAATTCTTAATCCGGTATAAGAACCCGGCCCTTTACCTAATGAAACGGCTTCAATGTCTTTCAGTGAAATTCCTGCCCCTTCCAGAGCCCATTCTACATAGGTATGAAGACTTTCAGATTGTTTATAGTTTTCAGAAACCTCTTCACATACGCATAGCAGCTTTTCGTTATCTGATACAGCTACTGAACAGTTTTTAGATGATGTTTCAAGATATAGAATTTTCATTTTCTTGTTTTAAGCTAAAATGGCAACCTTGCGGAAAGGCAAAATCGCTTTTAAAATTTTCTGCAAATTTAGTCCTTTATTTTGATACTATTTTTTATAGATCGTTCTGGGTTCAGCCTGAGCACTGGGGTAGATACACATATCAGCAATGGTAACGTGTTTTGGAGCGTTTACACAATATGCAATAGCATCTGCTATATCCTCAGCTTTTAAGGCTTCATAGCCCTCATATACCGTTGCTGCTTTTTCACTATCTCCTTTGAATCTTACCAATGAGAAATCTGTTTCTACAGCTCCCGGTTGAATATTGGTTATTTTAATCCCGAATTCAGTAAGCTCGAGTCTCATCCCTTCAGAGATAACATCTACTGCTTTTTTGGTCGCGCAATACACTACTCCATTGGCATAGGTTTGTCTTGCTGCCACAGAGCTTATGTTTACAATATGACCTAAGTTTTTAGTTTTCATGCCAGGGATGATCATTTTGGAAACATAGAGAAGGCCCTTCACATTCCCATCAATCATAGAATCCCAGTCATCTGTCTTACCGGATGAAAGCGGATCCAACCCATGAGCGTTCCCAGCATTATTAATCAGGACATCAATATCTTTCCATTCTTCGGGAAGCGAATTAATTGCAGTTTCTACTTCTTCAAGATTCCTTACATCAAACCTTAAACTAAATATTTCGGTAAGCTGAGATAATTTGTCATTTAAAGATTTAAGTACATCCTCTCTCCTTCCACAAATGATTATTCTGTTTCCTTGCTTTGCCAGAAGTTCTGCAGTGGATTTACCGATACCGGAAGTAGCCCCGGTGATTAATATTGTTTTCATACAACTGATTATTTATTTTGAATGTAGCAATGTATCAGTATAACAATTTACCAATGGCTGATCTTTATTGTTACACTGATATACTTTTATACTGATACATTATTTACTATATTTTTACTTGGTTAATTTGCATCGAATGCCTGAAAAGCGTCGGCAATATGGTCAATAGTTAAATTTCTGTTTTCATCCGGCAAAACGGAAATGATATCAAATCTCACCTCATTCTGTTTATCGAATTTCTCCAGATAATGGTTCGCAGCCAGGACAATGGATCTGATCTTTGTTTTGGTTACCGCTTCCTGAGGCAGCAAAAAGATATCAGTTGATCTTGCCTTTACTTCAACAATAATAATTAATCCCTCTTTTTCAGCAATGATATCAACCTCTGCTTTCTGAAATCTGAAGTTTCTGACCAGAATTTTATACCCGTTTTTCTGAAGATAATCAGCAGCCATATCTTCAGCTATCTTTCCAAAGTCATTATGATCTGCCATATCTTATAAATTCAATAAGTGAATAGAAGGGTAGTAGTCTTTAAAACTCAATCTTAACTTTAGTATCAGTCTTTATTTTAACCGTTCCACCAATTAAAAGTGGCCGGTTATCTTTAATATGTCCATTCGGGAACCCGAATACTACAGGGAATTTGTATTTTGAAATTCTTTCGGAGATCATTTTATAGGCAAATTCGTCAAAGCTGGATTCATACTCTTTATTCTCTTTTTCATCCCCCATATTGGTCATTCCGCCTACGATAAGTCCTTTGATCTTATTGAAAACACCTGCTAATTCAAGACTCATCATCATACGATCCAGAGCATAGAAGTTTTCTCCGATATCTTCGATGAATAAGATTTTATCTTTAAAGTCAAAAGAATATTTGGTTCCCAGAAGCGCATAGATAAGGGCTAAATTCCCTCCAACCAATTCTCCTTCAATATTCCCCTTTTTATTTAATGGATGAGATTTTAAGCTATATTTAAGTGTTTTCCCTTTTAAAATATCAAAGATCAGGTCATAGCTCTCATCAGTTACTCCAAAACTGGATGTTTTGATCGTCTGTCCATGGATGGAAGCAAAACCTTTTTTCAACAAATAGCTTTGTATAACGGTATTATCAGAGTAGCCAATATACCATTTCGGGTTTTCTGTAAAGTTTTTCAACTTCAGATGCTGAATCAGGTGCTGACATCCGTAGCCGCCTCTGGATGCCCAGATCGCCCCAATCTCTTTATCGTTTAAAGCCCAGTTGATATCTTTTATTCTTTCCTTTTCTGTTCCGGCGTAATTGTATCCGTTTGAAAATTTGGTGTAAAGGTGTTCTCCCAAAACAGGTTCAAATCCTTTACTTTTAATTAATTTTATTCCCTTTTCTAACTGAGAAGTATCTACAGCTCCGGCAGGGGAAATAACAGCTATTTTAGCTCCTTTTTTAAGAGCTTTTGGAAAGATATTTTTTTTCATTTTGTTTGTTGATATTTTACTTCTTTTTTCTCAGCTTCTTCCAGTTGTCTGTCAAACTGATTGAATGTTTTAAAGCTCTGAAGGAAGATAAAGAAACTGAATACGATAAGAATCACTCCTACAACTCTTCTGATCCTATTGGCCAGTTTCTGGGTAAGTTTATCGTGAAATTGCTTTGCCAAAAATATCTTCGCAAGATCAATGCCAAGATAAGTTCCTATTACAATGCTTATGTATAAAATAAAACTGCTGGTGTCCGGATATTGATTCCTTACGGAAATTACCGTTACCAACCAGAAAAGGATGACTCCGACATTTAAAAGATTAAAGAAAAAACCATTAAAAAAGGTTTTAATATAATTCTGGCTAATGATCTTATCTTCACCGGGCATATGCATTTTGGTCTTTGTAACCAGCATCACAATCCCATAAACAAAAATCAGAATAGAAGTGATCCTGTAAAATCCCGGATGTTTATCTATGAGTGTAACAATATCTGCACTGGCATAATAGGCTGCTACAATACACAGCAAATCTGCAGTGATTACTCCAAGATCCAATGACAAGGCATGTTTTGGGCCTCTTGAGAAACTGGTCTCTATTAACAGGAAGAATATAGGTCCTATAAAAACCAGACTCAACATGAATCCTAAAATAACGGCAGATAGTACAAGTTCAAGCATTTAATAAATTTTAAAATGAAAAAATTTCATTCCGATTTATACAAAGTTATACTTTATGATTTAATTATTCAATAAAGATGTGATATATCAACTTTTATTTTACCTGCTATTTGAGACTAAGATTTTAGAAAGGAAGCCGGAAGCGGGGAGAAGGGAAGTTATCATAGTATGAAAAAACTAACGGAGATTAAAGCATCATTTTTTACCTTTTCAAAAAAACAAAGAGGCTATTCCTGAGTTGGAACAACCTCTTATTATTGTTTTATTTTGGATTCCTGATATTACTCAACAATCTTAAAATCCAATTGTTTTTGGATCAGATTTGCTTTTACAACTTTAATCTGAACCTGATCTCCTAACTGGTATTTATTTCCGTGTCTAACTCCGTATACGGCATGTGTTTTCGCATCATACATATAAGAATCGTCCACCAAATCTCTTAACTTAATAAGACCTTCAGCTCCGTTTTCAGGAATTTCTACCCAGAATCCAAATTCTGCCACTCCGGAAATAACTCCTGTGAACGTTTCACCAAGATGTTTTTCCATAAATTTTACCTGCATGAACTTGATGGAATCTCTTTCTGCATCAGCAGCCAATCTTTCCATAGAGCTGCAGTGTTTTGCTTTTTCTTCTAATTCCGGTCTGTTTGGAGATTTTCCTCCGTCCAGATAATGTTGAAGAAGACGGTGGGCAAGCAAATCCGGATAACGACGGATAGGAGAGGTGAAGTGACTATAATAATCAAACCCAAGTCCGTAATGTCCGATAGGCTCTGTAGAATATACCGCCTTACTCATGCTTCTCATAGCAAGGGTTTCTATCATATTTTCTTCTCCTTTTCCTTTTACATCATGAAGAAGCTTATTCAAAGATTCAGCAACCTTTTTGGTATTGGCAAGGTTCATCTTGTATCCGAAAGTAGACACAAAGTCTCTTAATGATTCCAGCTTTGCAGGATCCGGATCATCGTGAACCCTGTAAATAAATGTATTTTGAGTAATATCTCCTTTCTTATTTAGCGATACAAACTCTGATACTTTTTTATTGGCCAAAAGCATGAATTCTTCGATCAGGTGATTGGAATCTTTACTGATTTTAAAATACACTCCAATCGGCTCATTATTTTCATCTAAATTGAATCTTACTTCACTTCTGTCAAAAGTAATAGCTCCATTTCTGATACGTTCATTACGCATGATCTTAGCCAATCTGTCAAGTACATTGATTTCCTCAGCCAAATCTCCTTGGCCAGTTTCAATACGTTCCTGAGCTTCTTCATAGGTAAATCTTCTGTCTGAATGAATCACCGTTCTTCCAAACCATTGCTTTTGAATTTCTGCCTGATCGTTCAGTTCAAAAACTGCAGAGAAAGTATATTTATCTTCATGTGGGCGAAGAGAACATACATCATTACTCAACACTTCCGGCAGCATCGGAACTACTCTGTCTACCAAATACACCGACGTTGCTCTCTTATATGCTTCATCATCAAGTATTGTTCCCGGAACGACATAATGGGATACATCGGCAATGTGAACCCCGATTTCCCAGTGTCCATTTTCCAGTTTTCTGATAGATAGTGCATCATCAAAGTCTTTCGCATCCTTAGGGTCAATGGTAAACGTACAGATATTACGCATATCCCAACGTTTTGCTACTTCTTCATCCGTAATGCTTCTGTCTATCTTATCCGCATCTTGTTCTACTTCCGGTGGAAACTCATAAGGCAAGCCATATTCTGCAAGAATAGAGTGTATCTCTGTTTCATGTTCTCCGGGAGCACCCAGTACTTGTGTAATTTCTCCTTCAGGATTTTTATCTCCAGGTCTCCATTCTGTCATCTTTACAATGACCTTATCTCCATCCCCTGCATTATTGAATTTTGTCTTTGGAATAAAGATATCTGTATTGATTGATCTTTTGTCGCAAACCACAAACCCGAAATCCTTGTGGGCTACCTTCTGAAAAGTCCCCACAAACTCTGTCCGGTTTCGCTCTAAAACCTCCAAAACTGAACCTTCCAGTTTCTTTCCTTTATAATGATAAGTTATAATAAGAACCTTATCTCCCTGTAGGGCATCCTTTACATTTTTGGCGTGAACGAAGACATCATCTTCTAATCCTTCTACCTTAACGTAAGCATTTCCGCTTTGGTTGAAATCGATAATTCCGGTTAACGTTCCTGCAATTTTCAGGTTTACGATATACTTTCCTCTTTCTACTTCTTTAATCTTTTCCGATCCCTGAAGTTTATGCAGTGCCTGGATTACAAGTTCCCTTTGTCTTGGATTTTTGTAATCTATTCCGTCAGCAATCTGCTTATAATTATAAATTTTTGATGCGTTTGCATTCATGAAACGAAGGATCAGTCTTCCGATCTCCATCAGTTTCAAATCATTTTTATGACTTATATATTTTCTTTTTTTTGGCATTTTAATTTTTTTAAAATTTCTTAAGTTGTTATATCATGAATGAAATTTCTTTAATTCCTAAATTTTCACATTCAGAATAACAGTCTTTATTGTTTACCCAAACTCCTGTTTTATTTTTAATCATTTTATTAAACAAAGCTATAAAATCTATATCAGGACTTTGAATATCTTCTTTATTTTTATGTATTTTTTTACAAAGCTCTTTTGGTATTTTTTTCAGCCATTATGATCTTTTTGCTTTTTACAGGTTAAAACAATTTATCATAAAAAATAAACCACAGATCCTTTTATTTTTATCAAACCTTAATGTTTAATTTAATCTTGTTTTTTCTAAATCTACTTTACAACGGAAGCTTTAGTTTTGTATAAATTTACTACAAATCTGGAGAAGAAAAGAGAAAAACCTTCTATAAAATATCTTTAAAAATATTACAAAGGTTCAGGAGAAGTATAGAATGTTATTTCTATTGAACACTGCAAATGTACAAATAAAAAATAAATAAGGCCTGCAATCAAATTACAGGCCTCAGTATATTTAGCAAACAGCAATCTTATCAACTCTGTTCTGGTGTCTTCCACCTTCAAATTCTGTAGAAAGAAATTTGTCAACAATTTCAATCGCCAGTTCTTTTGATATAAACCTTGCCGGTATAGAAATCATGTTCGCATCATTATGCTGTCTTGCCAGTGTTGCAATCTCCGGCATCCAGCAAAGTGCGCATCTGATCTTCTGATGTTTGTTCGCAGTGATCTGAACCCCGTTTCCACTTCCGCAGATCAAAATTCCAAGCTCATTTTCTCCGTTTTCCACAGAGGTTGCAGCAGGGTGAACAAAGTCTGGATAATCCACACTGTTTGTGGAAAACGTTCCAAAATCCTGAACCTCAAACTTTTCTGAAAGGTAGTTCTTAACAATCTCCTTATATTCATAGCCTGCATGGTCCGCTGCGATAGCAATTTTTCTTTTCATAATACTCTTATTAAGCTTTTTTAGATTTTATTTCCTTACAAAGGTAAGAATAATAACAATTCGTGTTAGTAAAGCGTGAGTTAATTGTGAAAAGGTATGTTAATAAGTGTGGAAAACTATTTCCAACTTTCTATTTTCAAAGATGAATTTATTTCGTAATAGAAAATCTATCCTAAACTTTTCCCCACAACTTTCCAGATCTTTTCTTAAGCTATCCCCAGGTTTTTCCATAATAAAATAACTAATAATGTTTTGTTCACAAAGTTATCAACAATTGTGAATAAGTGTCTGAATATACAGGTTTACAGAGATTTATATTGTGAGTTATTTATGAATTGTGTACCAGTTGAGTATTATGAACTTTATGCCTAAAACTTATCCCCGTTACTAACAATACATAACAACAACAGCTTTATTTTTTTTTTAAAAGAGAAAAGAATTGTTGATTAATGGATGATTGAGTTCGGGGAAAGTTTTTGAAAACTTTTATTTCGATCAATCTGTTGAAAAAGTTTAAAACCTTACATTTGTGAAACGAAAAATTAGAGAAGTTTATGGAATTGACCCTGCCGAAATTTGCTGAAATGTAACTTAGGCCGAAGTGGGCGATTGCCTGACATTTGAGAAAAAATAAATCTAAAGATAAAAATGAAAACAATTAACGACTTCAATTTTAAAGATAAGAAAGCTCTTGTAAGAGTTGACTTCAATGTTCCACAGGATGACCAGTTGAAAGTGACTGACAATACCAGAATTGTTGCGGTGAAACCAACCGTTGAAAAAATCCTTCAGGATGGTGGTTCTGTTATTTTGATGACACATCTTGGAAGACCAAAGGGAGAGGTGAAAGATGAGT
Source organism: Chryseobacterium sp. StRB126 (assembly GCF_000829375.1). Classification (NCBI taxonomy): domain Bacteria; kingdom Pseudomonadati; phylum Bacteroidota; class Flavobacteriia; order Flavobacteriales; family Weeksellaceae; genus Chryseobacterium; species Chryseobacterium sp. StRB126. The sequence goes on along the minus strand of NZ_AP014624.1, from coordinate 672,393 downwards.
TTTCTCTAAAACATATTATGGGTGAAGTTTCCAATGTTCTTGGAAAGGAAGTGAAATTTGTTGATGAATGTATTGGTGAGAAAGCTGAACAGGCGGCGGCTGATTTGAAGCCAGGAGAGATTTTATTATTGGAGAATGTTCGTTTTCACAATGAAGAAGAAAAAGGTGATGAAGGTTTTGCTGAGAAACTTTCAAAGCTGGGAGATGCTTATGTAAACGATGCTTTCGGAACGGCACATAGAGCTCATGCTTCTACAGCTGTTATTGCAAAATTCTTTTCACAAACTAAGTTTTTCGGTTTATTGATGGCTAAAGAGCTTCAGGCAATCGATAAAGTTTTGAAAAGTGGCGAGAAACCGGTTACCGCAATTTTGGGTGGATCTAAGGTTTCAACTAAGATTACCATTATAGAAAATATTCTTCCTGCAGTAGACAATTTAATTATTGGAGGTGGGATGGCTTTCACATTTATTAAGGCACTAGGTGGAAAAATCGGAAACTCATTGGTTGAAGAAGATAAAATTCCTTTAGCATTGGAAATTTTAGCTAAGGCAAAAGAACATAAAGTTAAAGTATATCTTCCATCTGATGCAATCATTGCTGAAAGTTTCAATAACGATGTTGAAAGAAAAGAAGTTGATATCTATGCAATTCCTGAAGGATGGATGGGATTGGACGCTGGTCACAAATCAAGAGATCAGTTTAATGATGTACTATTAAATTCAAGAACAATTCTTTGGAATGGGCCAATTGGTGTTTTTGAAATGTCAAACTTTGCCGGAGGTACTATTGCTCTTGGAGACAGTATTGCTGAAGCAACAAGATTAGGAGCTTTCTCTTTAGTAGGAGGTGGTGACAGTGTTGCATTCGTTAAGCAATTTGGATATGCTGATAAAGTAAGTTATGTTTCTACAGGTGGAGGAGCAATGCTTGAAAGTCTTGAAGGACTTGAGCTTCCTGGAGTAGCTGCCATCAATAATTAACAGAGAAAAAAAATCAATATTTCTAAGCCTGCTAATAATATTAGCAGGCTTTTTTATACCTATATTTTCATTGAGAAATTCTGAATTGATCGAGTATTTTAATGTTTCATGATATAACCTGAGGTTATATTGAATTATGGTGTTTTGATTTACTGAAAGTTATATTTTTATGCCGGTTAATAAAGGAAAATTTAGACTATGAATCTTAATGAAAAAGGAGTAATTACCATCATTTAATCATATTGTTTTGTTTCCGGATTATGGAGTATTTGGTTTGAATTTTATAATATTTTGAATGCTGGTTAGGGTAAACTTTAATTGATAAAAATTGCTTTTTTTAATCTTTATTTCGGCAGAGCTGAAGAAACATTTTTCTTGAAATTAGAAATAAAATATCTGAATTAATTACAGGAAAAAGTAAACTTTGAAATATACTTTAGAATTCAAATTTGGATATCATTCGTTAATGTTCCGATAGACTTTTCTTTAAAGTCGATCTCAATAATTTTCTAATATTTTTTTATCATTTTCTAAGAATTAATTTTAGTATAAGAATCCTAAAGAGATTAAGATATCGATACCATTTTTTTGAATGTAGAAAGAGGAGAGTGCTTTTACGTTTTTTAGCTTTGATAGCGCTTAATTTTTTAAGATGTATTCATTAGACCTTGAGTAAAGATCATTTTTATTTGACTGGTTTTAACTGTTTATATGTATAATTGAAATGAATAGTTAGTAATCTGATTTTTAATTGATAATATGAGTGTTACCTATCTAAGGTTTTTGTTTCCTAAATATTGTTTAAATGATGAATTTTATGTTTGAATATCATTGTTGTATTTATCTGTTTTTCAGTGATTAAACTATATTTATTTTTATTTATATCTCTTGTTTTTATCATTTTTTCATCCTATTTTTATCCTATTTTTTTTACATTGTATATGCTTAGTTTTTTATTTTAAGAAGTTGTATATCAGTGAATAAACTGTTATTTTTAAATATAAATAGCAGTAGTATAAGTGTATAACCATGATATTTTTGTTCTACTTTTTTTTAAAGAACATTTGTATTTTCAGTTTCACATGACATGATCATCATATGATAATGTAAATTTCCCTCATGGCTTAATTTCCTTACTATAGATTTTAAGTCTAAATTTTTGGTTTTTTTTTGAAGTTAAAAATATTCCGATTTCATTCAAATTATTTATTTTGTTCAGATTTTAGAAAATTTGAAAGAATTAACCTCTGAGAGTTTTCTTAATATAAAGCATTTCCATTTTCCACGATAGAGTAGGGGAATGTACTTGAGCTTTAAAATTTGGGATTAATTTGATTTCTGGGCAAAATCTAGATTTTATTTTTTAGAACTGTCTGAATATTTTTTAGAATAGCATAAAAATTGACTTTTAGAAATATACCTAAAATCTAAAAACTGTAATTTTTTGAGTGTTTATATGCAAAATAAAAATAAGCTCTTAAATGAGGTGTTTTTGTTAGAATTTTGGTTTTATAATTCAATTTTTATCTTTTCAATGTAAATTTCTCTCTTTTCAGCGTAAGCTTTTCAGAATTTAGTAAAATTTTTTTTTGAGCTGTGAGCCACTCAAAAAAAATTGAGTTTTTAGAAAAGTGGAGTAGGGGAGTTAAAAAAGTAAGTTGAAACTTTTCATCATTTTTGAATTAATATTTAAATTGGAACACAATTTAATTTTAATAAGAAATAAAAAACTCAGGAGATATTTTCCTGAGTTTTTTAGGTTTAAGAGTCGAAAATGCTGAAAAATGACCTTCAGAAATAGCTTAAAAATCGATTATCTATCTTTTTTCGATAATGTATATCAAACTTGAAAATTCGTTAGAAAAAGAGGCTTTTATGTTCGAAATCGTTCCGTAAATGCTTGCTTTTAGCCAGAATAGAGGAGATTTTTTATATTTTTCGCTTAACATAGAGATGTAGTAGGAGTCAAGGATTAAAGGTTTGATCTTTCTCATTTTCCAATCTGTTTTTTTAGAAATCAGATTTTCCATTCCGTTTTTAGAAAAATGATAGATGTGTCTCGGTACATCATAGGCAGCCCAATATTCTTTATAATGTTTTGCATCATAAGAAGTAGGATTGGGAACCGCAATAATAAGAAGTCCTTTGTCTTTTAATTTCGTGTGAAAAATATTGAGCATTTCATCCTGGTTCTCTATATGTTCAAACACATGCCATAATGTAATTGCATCAAGGCTTTTGTCTTCAATTTTTTGAATATCGTCCAGGATCTTTGCTTTTGTAATTTTTCCCTGTGCTGCTTTTCTTGCATCTGCATCCGGTTCAAATCCTAAGGTTTCAAAATCATTTTCTATATACTTTACAAATTCTCCGGCACCACATCCATAGTCTAATACTTTTGATCCTTGTTGAATTCTTTCAATAAGGATATTTTTTTTGTACCGCAGATTAAATGACTGAAGAAATTTATATAATTTTTCTTTCAGGCTTCCGGAATCTTGGTGATGGGAAATGTAATCTTCGCTTTCGTAGTATCTGGAAATATTGGAAGGAATAGGGGAGGTTTTGTAGACTCCTTTGGTTTCTGTTTCTTTAATTTCAAATATTTCCTGTGAAAGAAAATGATCTTTTATTTTCATTGAATTCGCTATCTGTTATATTTAAAAATTTCTAAGTATATACAAATCTACATTCATTTTATATTATTCTGAATACTGGCAAAGGTTTGCGGAAGTAGTCCAGAAAGTGAAATGAAATATCTAACCTATGTTTGATATTCTTCATTCGGATAAATAATGGTAGATATGTAATAGTATATATCCATCTAAAAAATTAAGATATTCATAAACTTTTATAAGCTTTATAAATACCTTAATTTTCGTTTTTATTGTAATAAATGTTTCACGTGAAACATTTTTAATTTAACGTCCCAAATACACTAGTAAAACGTTGATGTCGGCTGGAGAAACACCACTTATCCTTCCTGCTTGTGCAATGGTCTTTGGGCGTACATTGGACATCTTTTGTTTTGCTTCTGTAGAAAGGCTTGAAAGCTTCGTATAATCAAAATCTTCTGGAATTTTAATATTTTCCAGACGGTTTAACTTGGCTACATTCTCCTTTTCTTTTTCAATATATCCTTTATACTTGATGTTGATCTCAGCTTGTTCTCTTACTTCTTCGTTATATTGAGAAGAGACTTCTTTAATGAAATCTATTCCATCAAGTTTTTCTAGAGTTATATTAGGTCTTGTAAGAATTTGGGCGGCTCTGTAGGCTTGATCTACGGGGTTGCTTTCTATTGATTCTAAAATAGGGTTAATGACACCCGGTTTTAAAGAAGTTTCACGTAAAAACTCTTCAAGTCTCTGACTTTCAGATATTTTAGTTTCAACTTTTCTTAGTCTTTCTTCTTTTGCAAGTCCAAGGTGGTATGCTTTCTCAGTTAATCTGATATCTGCATTATCTTGTCTCAATAGAAGTCTGTATTCGGCACGTGAAGTAAACATTCTGTATGGTTCTTCAGTTCCTTTTGTAATCAAATCATCAATTAATACTCCAATATAAGCTTCATCTCTGTTAAGAATAAATTCACCTTTTTCATGAACTTTGTTGTGAGCATTGATTCCTGCAATCAAACCTTGGCCTGCTGCTTCTTCATATCCTGTAGTTCCATTGATCTGTCCTGCGAAATATAAATTGTCAATCAATTTTGTTTCTAAGGTATGTTTCAATTGGGTAGGAGGGAAGTAGTCATATTCAATAGCATATCCCGGACGGAAAACTTTTACATTTTCAAATCCTGGAATATGTTTCATGGCTTTGATCTGTACATCTTCCGGAAGTGAAGAACTAAATCCGTTTACATAAATCTCAACAGTTTTCCATCCTTCCGGTTCTACGAAAAGCTGGTGTCTGTTTCTTTCTGCAAAACGATTAATTTTATCTTCAATACTTGGACAGTATCTTGGGCCTAAACTTTGAATAGTTCCATTAAACATTGGACTTCTATCGAAACCTTCACGAAGAATATCATGAACAATTTCGTTAGTATATACAATATGACAACTTAATTGTTTGGTTAATTTTGGAGTATCAAGATAGCTGAACTTCTGAGGATTTTCATCACCTTTCTGTTCTTCCATTTTTGAATAATCCAAACTTCTTCCGTCAACTCTTGGTGGAGTACCGGTTTTCATTCTTCCGGCTTCGAAGCCTAAGCTTACCAATTGTTCGGTGATACCAAATGCTCTTGGTTCACCCATTCTTCCACCACCTAGTTGTTTATCTCCAACGTGAATTAATCCGTTAAGAAAAGTTCCGTTGGTAAGTACAACTGATTTTGCTTTAATTTCAATTCCTAATGAAGTAACTACTCCGGTTACTTTATTATTTTCAACAATCAGTTGTTTCACCATATCCTGAAAGAAATCAAGATTAGGTGTATTCTCTAAAGCTAGTCGCCATTCTTCGGCAAAAAGCATTCTGTCATTTTGGGTTCTTGGGGACCACATGGCAGGACCTTTTGAAAGATTGAGCATTTTAAATTGGATGGCAGATTTGTCTGCTACGATTCCGGAGTATCCACCCATTGCATCAATTTCTCTTACGATCTGTCCTTTTGCGATTCCGCCCATTGCCGGGTTGCAACTCATCTGTCCGATGGTCTGCATATTCATTGTAACCAATAGCGTTTTTGAACCCAGGTTGGCTGCTGCTGCTGCTGCTTCACATCCTGCGTGTCCTGCACCTACTACGATTACGTCATATATTTCTGAAATCATTTTTATCTCGCTGTTTAAGCTTTAAACCTTAACTTTAATTATCAATGTTTCACGTGAAACATTTTTGAAGAATGCACTCTAGGTAAATGTATATTGTTACTAGAATTGAGTACTTTAGATATCGGACTTTAAGTGATTATTTAATTTTAATTCTTTAAATCCCTATATTTAGTTAAGTACAGATCCTCCATTCTTCGCATCTCTTTTTCCTCTTCTTCCGTCTTGTCTTTATAGCCAATAAGGTGTAAAATTCCATGGGCTAAAACCCTTCTTAATTCATCTTCATAATCTCGGGAAAGGGTAGAGGCGTTATCAGAAATGCGTTGCAAAGATACGAAAATCTCAGCGCTTATTGTCTTGCCTTTTACATAATCAAAAGTGATGATATCGGTATAATAATCATGCTGTAAATAATCCTGATTAATCTTTAGAAGATATTCGTCATCGCAGAAAATGTAGTTGATTTCTCCTAGTTTTTTTCCTTCTGAAAGTATTAAATCTTCCAGCCATTGTTTGTAATCTGCATCTACCGACTCCGGTAAATTTTCGTAAAAGAATTGTATCATTGTATTAAAACCAGTGTCCTAAAATAACACTGAATATGCCTTTTTGATTGTTTTTAAGTGAATGGCTGAAGTTTACTTTAATCTGCCCGAATGGAGATTTGTAACCAGCCGTAATGCCAAGCGAGCTATAATTTACTTTAACCGCATCTTCAAATTTAATGTCATTGGAAAGGTTGGCAAAGCTGAAATTTCCGCTGATAAAATAATTTTTATTAAATCTGAACTGAAGATCATTGGATGCCAAAATTACGTTATTCGTATGTAATTGGGCAAAGTAGAACCCTCCAAAACGTTTGAAATTGATAATATTCTGTTCAAATATTCCACCCAGTCTGTATTGGTAATAGATCGGAAGATTTTCTCCAAGAGTAATTCCTCCGAATAAGTTAAGACGATAGGTAAATTGTTTTCCCAATGGAATATTGATTTTTAAATCTGCCTTTATCTGAACGATTCTTTTTTCTACTTCAGATTTTAAAAGGTCTATTACTTTTCCTTCAGCTGCAAAATAAACGCCTTTTGTTGGAAATTCTTTGTCATCCTGTGTATCTGTCTTCAGAAATACATAAGGATTTAAAAATCGACTGTAACGTCTGTTATCACCATTAATTTCAGCTTTAAAGTAATCGTGGCTTATACCACCGCCAATAGCGTATTTATCCTTCCATACAGACTGTATATAGGCTTCGTTTCTCATCCATTCCCATTTATCTATAATATTATTATCCGCATTTTTCAGATCAAAGCTCATTCCTGATGAATAAATACCAAAACCGGGAATATAGCCATTGTCAATGAAATAGTTCAGATAATACCTTAACTTATCACCTACAATAACATCTACTGAAAGGTTAGAGTTTTTAAATAAAAGTCTCTTTGCTGAATAATTTAGAAGTAAACCTGTTTTGAAAACTTCATCATAATGCAGCCCAAATTTTAAAAAATGTCGAGCATCGTCTTCGGTTACATAAAGCTTTAAATAATTAGCATCATTTTCCTGAACAATATCATAGTTAATGAACTTGTAATTATTCGTAGCAACAAGCTTGTCAACCATTTTATTAATATTTCCATAGGTCTGCAAAGAGGGTAGACGGAGTCCCATTTTCCCCAAAGTATAGTTTTTACCGTAAATTTTGCTTCCTTCTATGGAGATGCTGTCAATCTTATATACATTGGAATATATTGGATTTACGCGCTGTCTGAGACGGTCAAATTGGCGCTTAGGCAGTTGATCCAGGATCTGAGAATATTTTAAACCTTCCACGTAGCCACTATCAAGAATTTTCTTCTTTTCATCATAGCTTGTAGCAGACATCCCTTTAAGGTTAGGCTTAATATTAATGTCTGTATATTTATATTGTTTTCTAGTATCTCTTTTGATTCCGAAATCAATAACCTGGTTCAGAATGGATATAATGTTGTTTAAATCCTCTCTTTTGGATAGATCCTGGTTCAGGTCCACACCAATAACGATATCAATTCCTCTGTCCTTTAAGGGCTTTGAGGGATAATTTACGGTCATTGCTCCATCAATATAAATACTGTCACCAATTTTAACCGGATCCATTAAAGAAGGAAAAGCAGAACTGGCCATGATAGACTGTACCAGATCTCCCTTTTCGAAGATCTGCATATTACCGCTTTCAAGGTTGGTAGCAACGCATAAAAAAGGAATAGGCATTTTAGAAAAGTCTTCAATATTGTCAACATTTTTCAAAAGTTCCTTCAGAAGATAAACATTTCTCTGTCCTGTACTGATGGAAGATGGAAGAGTAATTTTCCCGTTTTTTAATGGAATAGATAAAAGATATTTGTCTACAGATTTATTAAAAAAGCTGGCTTCCTGTCTGGATTTCGGATCCATAATTAAAGAATAGAAATCCGTATCCATTACGATTTTTTCTATTTCTTTACCAGAATATCCGGAAGCATACAGACCACCAACAATGGCACCCATACTGGTTCCGGCAATATAATCCACTTTTACTCCTAATGAATCTAATACTTTAAGTACTCCTACATGTGAAAATCCTTTGGCACCACCACCGGCAAGCGATAGTCCTATTTTAGGGTTTTTTGGAATCACCAGGTCTTTTTTTACCTGAGATTGCATCCATAGTAATGGGAATATGAAAAGAAGAATCAGGAGTTTTCTCATAGTTAATCTTTTATATAAATCCGTTTCACCCGTGGCGAAATGGATGTTAATACTTCATAGGTTATCGTTTTGCAGTAGCCTGCAAATTCTTTTAAACTTGGTTTTGCATTAAAGACGGTTACCATGTCGCCTTCCTTTACATTCGGAACATTTTCCACGTTAATCATCATCATATCCATACAGATATTCCCAACAATAGGAGCCAATGTTTTATTTACGCCCAGGCTTCCAACCTGGTTTCCTATCAATCTTGGAATACCATCTGCATATCCAACAGGAATGGTAGCGATCTTGGTAAGATGATCTGCTTTAAATCTTCTGCTGTATCCAACAGATTCACCGTTTTCAACCATTGATATCTGTGAAATTACGGTTTTAAAACTTACCACAGACTGTAATTGTTTCTGAATTTCAGAATCCGGGGATTCTCCAAGCATTCCGATACCGATTCTTACCATATCATATTGGTGATCCGCATAGCTTGTAATTCCAGAAGAATTTAAAATATGTCGAAGAGGAGCATAACCTAGTTTTTCTATCAGGTAGTTTGAGTTCTTATCAAATACCTTGAATTGATTCATTGTAAATTCCCTTTCCTCAGGCACATCCGAAGAAGATAAATGGCTGAACATACTCTGAACTTTAAGATTTTTTTCACTTAAAGTTTCACTCAACTGATCCAGCTCAAAACCTTTAAACCCAAGACGGTGCATTCCTGTTTCGAGTTTAATATGAATTGGATATTTTTTATCATACCCGGATTTTTGAACAGCTTCATAGAATAATTCTAAAACCCTGAAGCTGTAAATTTCAGGTTCCAGGTTATATTCTATGATGGTTTGGTAACTGTGTTGTTCCGGATTCATTATTATAATAGGAGTGGTGATTCCTTTTTTACGAAGTTCTACACCTTCATCCGCAAATGCTACACCCAGATAATCGATGTGATGGTGTTGCAGGAATTCTGAAATTTCATAACTCCCCAAACCGTAAGCATTGGCTTTTACCATAGCCATCATTTTCGTTTCTGGCTTGAGCAGTGATTTGTGATAATTGATGTTATGAAGAATAGCATTCAGGTTAATCTCTAAAACTGTATCATGTTTTCTGAGCTCAAGAATATCTTTTAGTTTTTCAATTTCAAATTTTCTGGCTCCTTTGAGAAGAATAATCTGATTTTCGATTTCTGAAAGATGTTTGCTTTCGATCAGTTCTTTGGTATCGATGAAAGTATATGTTTTAGAATTAAATAATTCACTAAACTTTGAAATTTCATCACCAATCAGAAATACAGAATCGAAATGTTGCTCATTCACCAATTCTGAAACTTCTTCATACAATTCCTGAGAATTGGTATTCACTCCTACGATGTCTGTTAAGACCAGAGATTTTTTCGGTTTATTATATTCCTTTAAAAATTGAAGGGCAGTTTTCAAAGAATCAAGATCTAGGTTAAAAGAATCGTTGATGACAATATTGCCCTTAATTCCTTCAATTGCTTCAAGCCTCATTTCGACGGCTTTTAAAAGGTTGATTTTTTCAACGATCTTTTTATTTTCGATCTCCAACACCTTAAGGACTGTGATAAGCGCTGTAGCATTGGTTAACGTTGATTCGTCTCTCTGATGGGCAGGAAAACTGATTTCTTCACCAAAATAGTCAACAATGATGTTTTCATCCTTTGTATTTTTTTTGATGAAGACCTGATTTTCTTTTTTGAACCCGTAAGAGATTAATTTTTTATCAGCGTATAAATTTTTTATTTTTTGATCTACCAAAGAATGGTCACCATTATAAATGATCACTTCAGAATCTTTGAAAAGTTTAATCTTTTCATCAATCAGTTCTTCTTCGGAAGAAAAGTTGGCCGCATGAGCATTTCCGATATGTGTTAACAATCCGATTTGAGGATGGAAAATATTTTCCAGCTTTTCCATTTCATTTGGATGGGAAATCCCTACTTCAAAAATTCCCAGCTGGTGAGAATCGTTAATTTGAAGGAGAGAAAGGGGAAGCCCTATCTGAGAATTAAAGCTCTTTGGACTTTTTACCGTTGAAAATTCATTCCATAAACATTGATACAACCATTCCTTTACAATGGTTTTTCCATTACTTCCTGTGATTCCGATGGATTGTAAATGAGAGTTTTCGAAATGATACTTTGCTAATTGTTGTAGAAAATCTACAGAATCCTTAACAATAATCCACGTTATGTTTTCAAACTGCGGATACTGATGTTCAGAAATAATAATGTTGATCCCCCTGTCTATAGCAGCTTCAATGAACTTTTCGCCAGAGTTTTTATGAGTGTTGATAGCAATAAACGCGGTATTCTTAATTGAATAAATAATCCTGCTGTCATAGGCTATATTTTTAACCACTAAATTCTTGTCTCCAATAACCTCGGCATTGGTGATCTTTGCAATTTGTTGTACGGTATAGTTCATTGGTACCCTTTCTGCTTTATTTTTAATGCGAAATTGCAAAAAGGTAAAATTGCAAAGAGGGTAGAAGAGCTCATTATTTTAAGCAGATCTCCTTTTGAAATTTTACAATATTGCTTTTTCGTTTTTCATTTATATTATATGAAGTGAATATATTTTATGGTTTTGAGCTTTTATCTCTTTTAATTACTTCCTTTTTGAAAGTACTTCATCAATAAAAACACGACGGCTTACGGCTTCGTAGCTTTCAGTTTCACCCAGCTCTACCAGATTATCTCCCTGTGAGGTTCTCATAGAGTAGTTGGCAAGGTTACCTGTTCTCTTGCAAATAGCATGCACTTTCGTTACATATTCTGCAGTAGCCATTAAATTTGGGATTGGCCCAAAAGGACGTCCCAGAAAATCCATGTCTAATCCTGCAATGACCACTCGAACGCCGCTGTTGGCCAGTTGATTGGCTATCTCAACAATGCTTTCGTCAAAAAACTGAGCTTCATCTATCCCTACCACATCACAATTGGATGCCAGCAGAAGAATCTCATTCGGATTATCTACTGCGGTACTGCGGATTTTATTCTGATTATGAGAAACAACGTCCTCTTCAGAATACCGGATATCCAGTTTCGGTTTAAAAATTTCTACATTCTGTCCTGCCATTTCTGCTCTACGTAATCTTCGGATCAACTCCTCGGTTTTACCCGAAAACATAGAGCCACAAATCACTTCCATCCAACCACTTTGTTTGGAATGATTAATTGTATTTTCTAAAAACATTTGTTAAATTAGCCGTATATTTTCAACATCAAAAGTAAGCAATTTTAATAAGAATCTTATCATGCAAAATATCCAAGATTTAAAGGAAAAGATTTTATTTGAGTCTAAGAATATCATTGATAATCTGGACAAAATAAATAATATAGACGAATTACTTTCCAAGCAAGATCTTGTGGATGAGCTTGCGAACAGGATTTCTTTTTTGAAATTGCTGGAGAAAAACATCGAATATTTCGTAACAGAAGAACCTGCCCTGAACTCAGACAGTCATTCTGTTTCTTTCATTTCAGGTGAGGCAGATCATCATCATGATTCAGGAAATGAAGTAACCGAAGAAGAAGCCATTTTTAATAATGAGCTGAATGAAATTGACGAGCATGAAAATAATAATTTTATTAGTGGAATGGATGAAGAAGAAGCTTTTAATAATCAGCTTAATGAAATTGTTGAAAATAAATTCCATGAAAATATCATAAGTTTTGTAGCAGAAAATAATGAAGAAAGTGCTCTTGAAAATGGTCAGACTCCCATTGCTTCTACAGATGCAACAGAAGAAGAAGCCGTTTTTAATAATCAATTGAATGAAATTGATGAAAATGAGCATTCTATTGCGAATGGAGCTGTTTTAAGCTTTGTGGATGAAGAGAAAATTCTTGCGGATGCACATCCTGATTCAGATGAAGATATTAATGAAGATATGTTTAAGAATGAAGTAACAGAAGAAGAAGCGATCTTTAATAATCAGCTGAATGAAATAGATGTTGATGATGAAGCTGAAGATAAAAAAGAGGTAGATTTTGCAGCAGTAAGTGACACCAAAGAAAATAAAGTCAGAGAAACCATTCCAAGTATCTTCGATACTGAAATGCTGGATGATGAAATACTGATTGAAGAAAATGAAGAACAATTTGTAACGTCTAATATATCTTTAGAACAGGGAGAACTGGCCTCTGAAACTTCGAATGTTGAAAATATTGTAAATGACATTAAAAATGATCATTTCGAAGAGGAAAAACAGGAAGAAAAAGTTCTTGCTGAAGTATATGACAGAAGAAAAATTGTTGAAATAGACAAACCTGTTCCCGAAGAGACAGAAAAACATCCTTCTGATGAAAGTTTTGAAAATTTAGACGAATATCATCAGGAGAAAAAAATAAAATTAGCCAATATCAAAGGATTGAAAGCAGTTCAGTCCCTGTTTGATGATGATCCGCTGGAAAGAGATTTTCCAAAAGAAAACCAGCCAGAATCTGTAAAAGAAGATGGCGGAAGTATTCTGAAATCTAATATTCCTACCAACTTTATGGAAGCTGATAAGCCGAAAACGGAGTTTAAATTGGATTTGAATGACCGAATTGCTTTCTCAAAAATGTTGTTTGAAGGAAGTCAGGCAGATCTGAATGAAACAGTAGCCCATCTGAACCATTTCAGAACATTGGAGGAAGCCAAGGAATACCTGAGCGATCTTTATTATGAAAGAAAATGGAGTAAAGTGGATGAATATGCTCAGCGACTTTGGATATTGGTGGAAAATAAATTCTTATAATTTTGAGCGGAATCCTATATTTTGTTCCCACACCCGTTGGGAATCTGGAAGATATGACTTTCAGGGCAATCAATGTCCTTAAAGAGGTAGATTATATTTTATGTGAAGATACCAGAACTTCTGGAATACTTTTAAAACATTTTGAAATCTCCAAGCCTTTAAAATCCTATCATTTACACAATGAGCATCAGGCAACGGAGAAAGTAATGACAGACCTTAAAAACGGTCAGAATATCGCAATAATAACTGATGCAGGAACCCCAGGAATTTCAGATCCGGGGTATTTATTGGCAAAAGCAGGGGCAGACAATAATATTGAAATGATCTGCCTTCCTGGGGCAACAGCTTTAATCCCGGCTTTAGTGGTTTCGGGGCTTCCGAACAATGAATTTTTATTTGCTGGATTTTTACCGCAAAAAAAGGGAAGACAAACCAAGTTAAAGCAGCTTGCTGAAGAAAAGAAAACCATTGTACTGTACGAAAGTCCACACAAGATTAATACAACATTAGAACAGATCAAGGAATTCTTTGGTGAAAATACCAAGGCAAGTTTAAGCCGTGAAATTTCTAAGAAATTCGAAGAAACCAAACGCGGAACAATCAATGAGTTAATTGAATTTTCCAAGAGTAAAACTTTAAAAGGAGAGATTGTTCTTATTGTCAATAATTCTATTTAATTTTTAATTGAAAAAACTAATTTTTGTATTGTGTTCTACAGTTTGTATAGCGCAAACTAACCAATACACTAAGGTTCTTCTTTCCAAAAAGACTGGGAGGGAGGTAAGTTCATACTCTGATGGTTTTGGAATAGCTTATGATCCTGTTTCCAAAAAGCAGGGCATTGTAGATGCTAGGGGAAATATTACCTTCGAATCTTCGAATAGAGGTGGAATTTCTCACATTTTTAAAAACAGATTTATTCTTTATTCTGAGGAAGGAAACACAAGAAAATCTGCAATTATTGATGAAAAAGGGAATGAACTGCTTCCTCTTGAAGATCAGGATTTCAATACGCCATGGTGGAGTAAAGAACGTATTATTGCTTCCAGACAGGGAAAGGAAGCTGTTTATGATTTTAGCGGAAAACTCATTATTCCAGATTCAGACAAGGTTCGTTTTGCCGGAAAGGATGCTTTCTTTATTTTAAAGGATAAAAAATGGTTTCTGTATGACTTTAATGGAAAGCAGCTGAGCGATAGGGAATTTAAGGATGATTATAGTTTTGAAAATGGAAAAGCTCTTATTAGTAATGAAGAGAATCAGAGCGAGATCATTGGGAAAAACGGACAAACCTTACATAAGTTTTCAAAGAATGTGGTAGATATAAATGGCTACCCTTATCTGATTACCCAAAATAAAGGCACAGGAAAATATGGCCTGATTGATGCGGAGGATAAAATCATTGCTGATGAAATCTACAGTGATATCACTCCCGAATATTTTGGTAATAAAGAATATATTTATCTTAGAAAAAGCAATAAAACAACTGTTTTTTATAAGAAAGATCAAAAGCTTTATCCCAATAATTTTAAATATTTATACGCGTTATCCAATCATTTTTTCAGAGTTTACAGTGATAAATCAGATCAATCGGGTGTTGTAGATCTACAGGGGAATATAGTGGTTTCTCAGGAGTATGATTTTATTAAAAACTTTACCATCTCGGGAAAGGATTTTATTTATCTTAAAAAAGGAAATGAAGAAAAATTTTTAGATAATGAACTTAAAAATATTCTGAATAAAGACGATCAGATTGTCGGGTTTTATCCTGAAAATCTGATTATCCGAAGACAAGATCGTTATTATCGATTTTTGGTGACAAACAAGACTACAGTCGAACTTAAGGAGGTAAAACAGGTGAAGAATCAGGATGTTGAATACTTTAATATTCTGAATGAGTATTCAAAACCTCTTGTCTGCATGAATAATGCTAATCTTTATGGTATTCTGGATGCAAAGGGTATGGAAATTGTTCCCTTTGCTTATGAAGATATCATTGCCTTTGAAAACTTTGAAAATGAAATTGTTGTAAAGAAAGAAGGTAAATACGGCGTCTTAAATTTTCAGAATGAACCTTTAACAGACATTATTTACGATAAATATAGCTGGATGAAAGAAGTATTAAAACTGAGCAAAGACAAAAAAACAGACTTAATTTATTTCACCAGATTTAGAAATGATGCATCAGAACTATAGCTAAATCATAGAAACTGAACAAAAAAGTTCAGTATTTTTACGTTTTCAATGTGTTGAATAACAATTTATAATATCTTTGCAAACCGTTTAATTCTGAAAAAGAATTATGATACTAAATGAGTCAGCTTTCACTAGCTGAGAGAGTTATAAAAAAATAATCGTCAAGAGATATGAAATTATTAGAAGGAAAGGTAGCACTAATTACCGGAGCTACAAGAGGAATCGGGAAGGGTATTGCTGAAATGTATGCTCAACAGGGAGCAAAAGTAGCATTTACTTATGCCGGTTCTGTAGACAAAGCTAAAGAATTAGAAGCAGCTTTAAGTTCTGTAACCCAAATTAAAGGATACCAGTCTGACGCATCAGACTATGATGCCGCTCAAAAATTGGTAGAGGAAGTAATGGCAGAGTTTGGGCAAATTGATATTTTGGTAAACAATGCTGGGATTACAAAAGATAACTTATTATTAAGAATGTCTAAAGAAGATTGGGATCAGGTAATCAAAGTAAACCTTGATTCAGTTTTCAACCTTACAAAAGCGGTTATCAAACCGATGATGAAGGCAAGATCAGGATCTATCATTAATATGACTTCTGTAGTAGGAATTCAGGGACATGCAGGACAAGCGAACTATGCAGCTTCTAAAGCAGGTGTAATTGGATTTACAAAATCTGTTGCTTTAGAACTAGGTTCCAGAAATATCAGATGTAACGCTATCGCTCCGGGATTTATTGAAACAGAAATGACAGCTATTTTGGATGAAAAAATAGTTCAGGAATGGAGAGATGGAATTCCAATGAAAAAAGGAGGACAACCTGCTGATGTAGCAAATGCCTGCGTTTTCTTAGGAAGTGAAATGGCATCATACATTACCGGACAGACATTAAACGTTGACGGAGGAATGTTAACTTAAAAATATAAAGAGGCTACGCAAAATGTGCAGCCTCTTTTTTTGTCTTCTTTGGCACAAGCCTTTAATCTGAAAAATCTGCGAAAGAAATATTTTATCAGTTAAAAATCTGATTTTCCTGCTCCTGAACCCTGATAAAGGTGGTTCGTTTAGAAAGTTCTTTAAGTTTGGACGCTCCTACATAAGTACAGGTAGAGCGTACTCCTCCTAAAATATCTTTCACCGTTTCAGCAACTGGTCCTTTGTAAGCTACTTTTACAGTTTTCCCTTCTGAGGCACGGTATTCGGCTACACCACCTGAATGCTTATCCATTGCTGTTCTAGAGCTCATTCCATAGAATAGACGGTATTTTTTACCATTCTCTTCAATCATTTCGCCACCACTTTCATCGTGACCGGCAAACATTCCACCTAGCATTACGAAATCGGCTCCGCCACCAAAAGCTTTGGCAACATCTCCCGGAACCTTACAGCCTCCGTCTGCAATAATATGACCTCCTAAACCATGAGCAGCATCAGCACATTCAATAATAGCAGATAATTGCGGGTAACCAACTCCTGTTTTTACACGGGTAGTACATACAGAACCAGGTCCGATTCCAACTTTTATGATGTCTGCTCCCACTAAAAGAAGCTCTTCCACCATTTCTCCGGTTACTACGTTTCCGGCTATGATAATTTTATCAGGAAAATTAGCCCTTGCTGTCTTCACAAACTGAACGAAATGCTCAGAATAACCATTGGCAACATCTATACAAAGAAACTCGATTTTTGGATGCTTTTCAAGGATTAAACGAATTTTCTCCTCATCAGCTTTTCCGGTACCTGTGCTTAATGCAATATACTGATGAATGCTTTCAGGCTGGCTTTGCAGAAACTGATCCCATTCTTCAGGAGTATAGTGTTTATGAACTGCTGTGATGATCTTATCTTTGGCCAGTTCAACAGCCATTTCAAAAGTTCCTACGGTATCCATATTAGCAGCGATAACAGGAACTCCACTCCATTTCTTTTTGGTATGTTTAAAGATAAACTCCCTTTCCAGGTTTACTTCTGAGCGGGATTTCAATGTAGAACGCTTAGGGCGGAACATTACATCCTTAAATCCCAGTTTTATGTCATTTTCTATACGCATTTTGTAATTATTTGTCAGAATAAAGGTAGTAAATAATCTGAAATGGATTATTTTTGAAGCAATGGATTTTCCTGTAACCTTTCATATTTTTGACCAAACCATTCTTGCCCATCCTCTTTTTGAGGCGGTTGGAATGTTTCTGGGCATGCGGTATTATTTTTATCTTAAAAGAAAATCAACAGAGAAGCTATCGTTCAATACTTCTGCTGCGGTTTTGATAGGAGCAACTGCCGGAGCATTATTGGGATCCAAACTCATCGGAAATCTGGAAAATCCCTACACCATGTTTGAAAACTTCAGCTTTCAGAAATTCTGGTCCAGTAATACCATCGTTGGAGGACTGGCTTTTGGATTATTGGGAGTGGAATTGGCTAAAAAAGTAGTCGGACATAAAGAAAGTACAGGAGATCTGATTGTTTTCCCCTTAATGCTAGCCATAATTATCGGAAGAATTGGCTGTTTTCTTACAGGAATTCATGAGGAAACTTATGGTATTCCAACAGATTCTGTTTTTGGGATGCGTCTGGGAGATCAATATCTCAGACACCCTGTCGCCTTATATGAGATAGGTTTTTTGATTGGTCTTTGGATTGTTTTGAAATATATTCAGAAACAAAAGAAATATCCGTCTGGATTTCTTTTTCAGCTCTTTATGCTCAGTTATTTTACTTTCAGATTCTTTTTAGACTTCATTAAGCCAAGGGTGGAAATTGTGGGAAACCTTGGGACGATTCAACTTGTATGTATTTGTGTAATTATTTACTACATTTATACTATTAAAAACATTCAAACCACTCATTTAAAATATTCAAAATGAAACCTTTAACACTTTTGGAAGTTGGTGACCTTACCGGTGTAGTAGTCATGATCGTTGGGATGATGATTATAGGCGCCCTGTTTTTTTCTATTATCGTTACATTTATTGTGAAGTTTGTCTATGAAAGTAAGGATAGCAGAAAATTCAGCAGAAAACAGTTTATACAGACTTTTGTTATTTGTTTATTAGTCTGTGGGCTAATCAGCGGATATATTTGTGGATAAGCCTTTTAAAAATTAATGATGCCAGTAAGAAACTATACTTATTACGATTATACGATCAGTCTTTGTCCGGAATGCCTGAAAAGGGTAGGAGCGAAGATTATTATAGAAGACGAAGCCGTTTTCATGACCAAAAGATGTCCGGATCATGGCTTTTTCAAAACAAAAATTGCTTCTGATGTTCATTATTACAAGAACATCAGAAATTATAACAAAGCTTCCGAAATGCCGCTTCATTTCGGAACCGATGTGGAATATGGATGTCCCTATGATTGTGGTCTTTGCGTAGATCACGAGCAGCATAGTTGTCTTTCCATCGTAGAAGTTACGGACCGTTGTAATCTCACCTGCCCAACCTGCTATGCGATGTCTTCCCCACATTACGGAAGCCACAGAAGTCTGGAGGAAATTGAGGCCATGTTTGATGTGATTGTAAAAAATGAAGGGGAGCCCGATGTGGTCCAGATCAGTGGTGGAGAACCTACTATTCACCCTGAGTTTTTCAAGATTATGGATATTGCCAAATCAAAACCCATTAAACATTTGATGTTGAATACCAATGGAATAAGAATTGCCAATGATCCTGGTTTTGCTGAAAAACTGGCAACCTATGCACCTGAGTTTGAAGTGTATCTTCAGTTTGACTCTTTTAAACCGGAAGTTTTGGAAGATTTCAGAGGAAAAGATCTTACTTCTGTAAGGATGAAGGCTTTGGAAAAACTGAACGAACTCAATCTTTCTACAACCTTGGTGATTGTTCTTCAAAAAGATAAAAATATTGATGAGATCGGAAAGATTATTGAATTTGCCCTAAAACAGAAATGCGTAAGAGGAATTACCTTCCAACCGGTAGAAATTGCCGGAAGGAACAGAGAAGATTCTGCTCATGAGAAAATCACTTTAACGGAGGTAAGACAGGAGATTTTGAATCAGTTCCCGCTTTTAAACTCTGATGATATTATTCCCGTTCCGTGTAATCCGGATGCGCTTGCAATGGGCTATATATTAAAACTTCAAGGGGAGGTTATTCCTTTAACCCGATATATCAATCCTGCCGATCTTCTGAATAATGAATCCAAAAATACCATTGTTTACGAACAGGATGCAGGGCTTCATATGCAGTTACTGGATATCTTCAGCACCGGTATTTCTGTAGATAAGGTACAACCTAAAGTTAACCAGCTACTTTGTTGTCTTCCTGAAGTATGTGCTCCGGATCTGGACTACGATAACCTGTTTAGAATTATCATTATGAACTTCATGGATGCTCATGATTTTGATGTAAGAGCAGTAAAGAAATCTTGTGTTCATATCGTCAATAAGGACCTAAAATTAATTCCGTTTGAAACCATGAACCTTTTCTACAGAGATGATAAGAAAAGCTATCTGGAAGAATTAAGGAACGAAGATAAGGTGTTATTTTAAACACAAAAATAAGTATTATTTCTAGCTAATTTCTACATTTTCTGAAGCGCAAACATCTGTGCCCATCTGCGTAAATCTGTGGTTAATCAATGAATTTAAAATCTTTTTATGTTTTCCCACAGATGACACGGATTCTCACAGATTATTGTGTATGAGTTGTCGACATAACTATGTAAATCTGCGTTATTTGCCCAATCTGCGAGAACTAAAAAAATAAAAAGCGTGAAATTTGATTTCACGCTTTTTCTATCTTTAAATAACAGTATTACTTAGATTCCTTTACGGCATCAAAAGCCATTACTTCTTCTAGTGTTTTCATGTATTCATACGCTGTAAGGTCAAATTTTACAGGCACAATCGAAATATATCCGTTAGCCAAAGCAGTTTCATCCGCATCTTCAGAATCATCCATATTGTTGAAGTACCCTGTTAACCAGTAATACTTTTTCCCATGTGGATTCACCCTCTCATCAAAGCTTTCTTCCCATTTAGCATTCGCTTGTTTGCAAACTTTTATACCTTTTATTTCCGATGCAGGAAGTTTCGGAATGTTCACATTCAGAACGATTCCTTTCGGCATTGGATTTTCAAGCGTTCTTCTTACAATATTCTGAATAAATTCTTTAGCCTGGGTAAAATCTGCTTCCCAACTAAAATCCAGTAATGAGAATCCGATCGCAGGAATTCCTTCTACACCTGCTTCTACAGCGGCAGACATTGTACCTGAATAAATTACATTGATGGATGAATTGGCACCATGATTGATCCCTGAAACTACAATATCGGGTTTTCTTGTCAGAATTTTATCAAGAGCCATTTTTACGCAGTCTACAGGCGTTCCACTGCATGAATAATCTGTTTGTGGCCCCTCAAGCTTCACTTCTTCGTAGCTTAGCGTAGAGTTAATAGTGATAGCGTGGCCTTTACCACTTTGAGGAGAGTCTGGGGCTACCACAACTACTTCTCCAATTTCGTTCATAAAGCTGATTAGATTTCTGATACCGGGAGCTGTAATTCCATCGTCATTAGTAACCAGAATAAGCGGTCTTTCCATATATTATCTTAATTTTTTATACAAGTGCAGTACAATCTGTTCATTTTAGAATAGAACAAAAAGAATTTTCAACACATCAAATGTAGTTAAAAATAAGACGCAATAAAACAGTGGATTTATCATTCACTGATTTAATTTTAGTAATAAACCGTCTGTATTTTAGTAAGAAAAGAAAGCTGAATGCTGGAAATGGAAAGATTTCAAAGCGAAAGAAATCATCGAATTTTAGCATAAGCTTATTATCTTCCAAATGCTAATTACCATTGAAATTGAAAAATGGGTCCTTCCATCACTAATCAATTATCATTCATCACTTATTACCTATTCCAGCGGCTTTTTCCCTGTAATAATGTTATAAAGAACAACAATAATGGCGATAACAAGCAATACATGTATTAAATACCCTGTACTGATTCCCGGAATAATTCCCAGCATTCCTAAAAGCCATACAACGATGCAGATCACTGCAATTAACCATAATAAACTTCTCATGACACTATATTTTAAAGTTATCCGACTAAATATCAGTATGTTTTATGCCTTTGTGAACTGGAATTATCTTTTGTGGTACTTCTTTATGAATTCTTAAGAATACTTTTTACTGATTATTTTTTTAATAGGAAAGAAATACTATGTATTTACTTTGTATGTAATGATAGGAAAGTGTTCGCAAAATAAAAGATAATAATTTCATTGAATAAAAATTCTTAAAACTGTGCGATATTTATAAATAAGGTATTAAATTTGATCGTTTGTAACAGTCTGCAAATTATTGCTACTTATTACAATACTTACTTTTTCAAAAAATTAATAAATAAAGACAGTTTATGTGGAAAAATTTCAAACTGAATAAATTTTTACTACTGATTCCATTAACCAGTCTAATGTTTTGCTTCAACTCGCCGAAGAACGATGATGAAAAGATGCAGACAATAATGGTGAGCGTAAAAAACACTCTTTCTTACCTGCATTATAGTCCGAAGCCTATCAATGATGCCTACTCAAAAGATGTTTATAAGCACTATTTCGAATTGGTAGATCCTGCCAAAAGATATTTCCTGCAGTCTGATATGGATGAATTCAGCAAGCATGAAACAAAGCTTGATGATTATATCAACCAGGGTGATTTGAGTTTCTATAAACTTACGATTGACAGACTTTACCAAAGAGTAGACGAGATTGATAAGATTACTCAGGACATTTTCAGTAAGCCTATTAACCTTCAGGAAGAAGAAACGCTTACGCTGGAGCCAAAGCTTAAAAAAGTACCTGCCAATAAGCAGGAACAGTATAATGAATGGAAAAAATTCATCAAATACAACATCCTTCAGGAAGTTGAATCGATGAATAGCAAAGAAGAAGCTCAGAAAGAGAAGAAAGATTCTGTTCAGAAGTACAAATTAAATGATACCATCAAGCTTAAAGTTCTTACTCAGGACGAGAAGATCAAAAAAGCTACAGATGAGGTAAAAGATCTTGTGAAAGAGACCTTTACCAGATTCAAAAAGAGAAAGAAAATGGATTGGTTTACCGTGTATATGAATGCTTATACTGAGGTATTCGATCCACATACCAACTATTATTCTCCAAAAGATAAAGAAGACTTTGATACTCAGTTTACAGGAAAAGTAATCGGTATCGGAGCATTGATTCAGGAGAAAAAAGGGAATCTTTATCTTGGTGCTCTTACTATTGGTGCACCAGCATGGAAATCCAAGCAGCTTTCTGAAGGGGATAAGATCCTTAAGGTAAAATCTAAACCAAAAGATGATGCTGTAAATGTGGTAGGAATGCTTTCTGATGAAGCGGTAAGATTAATCAGAGGAGAAAAAGGAACGCCTGTTACCTTAACCGTTCAGAAAAAAGACGGAACGATTAAAGATGTAACCATGATTCGTGAAGAGGTTGCTATTGAAGATACTTTTGCAAGAAGTATTGTAGTGAATGCTCCGAACGGTAAGAAATATGGATTTATCAACCTTCCAAGCTTTAACGCTGATTTTGAAAATTCAAAAGGAAGAAATGCTTCTGATGATATTAAGAACGAGATTGTTAAACTTAAATCTCAGAATATTGAAGGAATCATTCTTGACCTTAGAAACAACGGTGGAGGATCATTAACGGAAGTAGGAGATATTATGGGACTTTTCATGGATGCCGGACCTTATGTACAGGTAAAGGATGGAAATGGAAAAATACAGACTCTAAAGAACAAATATGAGGCTCCAATCTGGACAGGTCCGCTTGTTATTATGCAAAATGAGCTTTCTGCATCAGCTTCTGAGATCTTAGCAGGTGTAATGCAGGATTATGGAAGAGCAATGGTGATTGGATCTCCACAGTCTTTCGGGAAAGGAACCGTTCAGACGTTTGTTGACCTGAACAGATTCCTGAATACTGAAGATGATTTCGGATCTTTAAAACTGACGATCCAGAAATTCTATAGAATTACGGGTGAATCTACACAGAGAAAAGGAATTGTTTCTGATATCCAGATGAAAGATTTCTTTACGTATGCTGAAGTAGGAGAGCGTTATGACGATTTTGCGCTGGCTTGGGATAAAATTCCGGCTACCAAATTCGAAAAACTGAATTTCTTTAACATTCAGGCTCTTGAAAAAGCAAGTGCAGACAGAATGGCTAAGAATAAGAATTACCAGCTTCTGTTAGAATCAGCCCAATGGAGAGAGAAACTGGATAAAGAAGAAAATATTACGCTGAACATCAATAAATTCAATGAGGTAATGAAGCACAGAAAATCCCAGATTGAAAAATTCAAAGTGCTGACTAAATTTGAGAACGGATTACAGTTTATTATGTATCCAAATGAAATTGAAAGAGAGAAAAAAGATGAAGCTTTCAAAAAGAAATCTGAAATGTGGATCAAGAATCTGAAAAAAGATCTTTACCTGCAGGAAGCAATGAATATTGTATCAGATATGGGAGTTAAATCATAAACATAAAAAAACCGATAATGAAAATTATCGGTTTTTTTATTGTGTAAATACTTGATTATTTAATTTCTACACATCCCACTCTTCCGCCTGCATTCCCAGTAGGCTGAGTATGGAAATCATCTGCTGCAGCGTGTACAATAAGACCTTTTCCGATGATGTTTTTAGATTCATCTGTACAGCCAAGACACCATTTGTCGGTCTTGAAGGTTAAAATGGCCGTACCATTCTGATCAGCCACCAAATTTCCTATATCTCCCATATGGAAGTGCTCAGCTCCCCATTTTCCATGATCGTTCTTAGATGGATTCCAGTGTCCGCCTGTAGAGGTTCCGTCTGCTGCAGAGCAGTCTCCTTTTTCATGAATGTGTACTGCATGGATTCCAGGGGTAAGATTGGTTACATTCAGTTTCATGATTACATCATTTCCCTGTTGGGTAAACTTTGCCGTTCCTCCTGTTTGTGTTCCGCTTTTGGCATTTACGCTGTACGTTTTTGTAGTTCCGCATGAAACGGCTAAAAACGCACATCCTGCCAATAATGCTAATGTTTGTACTTTCATTTTTAAATGATTTATAGTGATATTTAGGTTAAATTTATAAAAGATTTTCCAGAACGCTTTATGATTACAGTCTTTTTTCTGAAAGAATATCTGAGGGAGCCATTTAATTTTATTCCGTTTAACCTCAGAATGTGTAGGTTTAACCTCTTAATAATCTAGATTGAAAGACGGATAAAATTGTTTATTTTTATCTTTTTGAGTAAAGGATCACAGTTTTCTTTTACCATCAATACAACAACATTTTTGAAGAGCATTAAAGATGGTTATTCTATATACATTTATCAGTGAAGAAAAGCATCAGTATTTTTTAGATCGGTATTTAAACTCTTTTCCAGAGGAGTTTAGACAGAATATCTTGAAATACAGAAGATGGCAGGATGCTCAGCTTTCCCTGCTGGGAAGAGTTCTTTTACAGGTAGGATTAAAGTCTCATTTTCACATTGATGAAGCACAGATTATGCGGTCTCCTGATAATAAACCTTATTTAAAAGATCAGCATGTCCATTTCAATATTTCTCATTCTAAAGAACTTGTAGTTTGTGCTATTGCAGAATTTCCCATAGGAATTGATGTTGAATTTATAGACCATACAATCAATTATCGGGACTTTCAGTTTCAGATGACAGAGGGTGAATTCCATAAAATTGACCGTTCTGAAGCTCAAATTGGGGATTTTTTTTCATATTGGACTCATAAAGAATCGGTAATGAAAGCTCATGGAGGAGGAATGATGATTCCACTAGATTCTTTTGAAATTGTAAATGATGAATGCGAAATTGAATGTAAAAAATTCTTTACAAAGGAGATATTTATTGATGAAAATTATCAGACTTGCATAGCTTCGGAGGATAAAAACATTAAAAATATAATTCCTTTTCTAATGGCTGTTGAAATTTGAGTTAATTGTTTTTAACACCTTGTTAACCCTTTTATTTAAATGAATTTCAATTATTTAAAATTAATTGTAAAATCATTGTTTAGTGATAAAGTTTATATTTTTTACCTTTTTTTTTTGAAAATTCATTTTTAACTTATATCTTTACTCAGAGAAAAAAAATTATTTAGACACTAAGATTTATACAAATGAAAAAAAATGTATTACTGCTGATTACCCTCAGTCTCAGTGTGCTTTCTTTTGCACAGGTAGGTATCAAACAAACCAATCCCAATCTCAGTTCAGATCTTGAACTGGGCTCTACGAACAAGACACTCCTTTTAAACAGAGTTCCCAACACTGCTGCGGTCGCAAACCCGGTTAATGGGATGATGATTTATGACCAATCAGAAGAATGTGTAAAAGCATATCAGAATGGTAAATGGTCTAAATGTCTCGGAAAAGGATTGATCGGAAAAAAAGCATTAGTTAGTCCGGTTTCATTATTATGCACTTCTGCTACTTTATCTCCCAATCCGGTTGCAGGTCAGGCTTTTAAAGGGACTTTGACAATTCCTTATACAGGAGGAAATGGTGGAAGTTATGAAGCACAATCTATTCAGAACAATGGATTGATTGCTACTTTATCTGCCGGAAACTTCGTGGTAGGGAACGGAAGCTTACAGTATTCTGTTACCGGGACCCCGGATAGGACTGGAAATATTACATTTAATGCAAATATTGCAGGAAATTCTTGTGCTGTTGTTTCTAAATGATATAGTAGATATTTTCCGGTGACCAGTTTCAACTCATTGCAATATCTTTAAGTAATTTCAATGAAAGTCTGTCATTACCTTTATTAATGTACAGGGTGCATGTAGTACATCTATACAGATATTTTCAGAACCTGTTTACTGGAATTTGCTATTCTTTATTTTCATTGCAACATCAATGAAAGAATACTTATATAGACAAATTTTATTAAACCACAACAAAAATTCAACATGAAAAAAAAGTTTTTATTACCTATTTACATTAGTATTAGCTCTTTTTCCCTTGCTCAGGTTGGAATTAATCAACCTAATCCCAATCTAAGTGCAGATCTTGAACTTGGATCTACCAATAAGAGTTTATTACTGAACAGAATTCCAAATACAGGAGTGATTAATAATCCGGTTAACGGGATGTTGATCTATGATGTATCAGAGCAATGTGTAAAGGCTTTCCAGGGAGGCGCCTGGTCTCAATGCTTTTGGAAAGAGACGCCTGCTTTTACCCTAAATTGCGGAGCCGCTACATTTACTCCTAGTTCAGCAACACAAGGATTATCTTATACAGGAACTTTAACTATCCCTTATACTAATGGAGACGGAAGCGCCTACGCTGGACAAACTTTTCAGTCGAATGGGCTAACTGCTACACTTGCTCCGGGAACTTTTGCTGTTGGAAATGGAACCTTACAACTCTCTGTAGCAGGTTTTCCTATCAGTTCTGGAACAGCAACATTTAATATTACCATCAATGGAAGTACTTGTTCTAACCTTACTCTAGTAGTAAATCCGGGTACCCCTATAATTCCGCCCAATATAACAATAGAAGGGCGTTACTTTATTGCTTCTGTTTATGATCAGGACTATTCTCCATTTACAACTCCTA
Organism: Chryseobacterium sp. StRB126; assembly: GCF_000829375.1. Taxonomy (NCBI): domain Bacteria; kingdom Pseudomonadati; phylum Bacteroidota; class Flavobacteriia; order Flavobacteriales; family Weeksellaceae; genus Chryseobacterium; species Chryseobacterium sp. StRB126. The sequence continues at coordinate 645,330 of NZ_AP014624.1, read as the reverse complement.
CTGGGCCAGCTACAACCGCAAGACCAGTTGCTGCTGACGGAACACCTGAAACATTAGTTGATCTGCAGGGAATAATTCCTACTTCTGGCCTTACGGTCTATGTTCCTGCAACAGCTACCGGAAGTGGAACTGTAGGGGCTTGGAGCCAAACCATTAATATACCAGCCAACCTTACAGAGGATGGAATTTCAAGAAATATTACCTTATCATGGAATTCTCAATCATATAATGCTTCTACTAAATCAATTACTGCAACACTGAAATCCGAAGTTGGGACTTTAAATGCCCGCAAGCTGGATGTAAATGCAGGAATTGGAAATGATTACCTTGGAGTATTATTAGGAAAATTCTTATTACCTAATTCTGGAACTCCAAAAGGATATGAAGTCCGTATCATAGCAGCTATTCCTGATAGAATGTTTAATGAACCTGATGTTCAGGGGAATTTCAACCATAACTTCCTTTATCTTCCTATACAGGCTGAAGATAATAATGTATGGCTGAATCACAATTTAGGAGCAGATTATACCAATGTGAACGGACCTAATTTCAATCTCGGTCAAAAAGCAACATCTTCATCAGATTATCGTGCTTACGGATCTTTATTCCAGTGGGGAAGAAGACCAGATGCTCATGAATTGATTAACTGGACAGGGCCAAACAACGGAACTCCTGTTAATGGGACTACTGGAGTGAAAAGTGATGTACCGGCTAATCCATTGTTTATTGCTGTGGGTGGAGACTGGAGAGTAAATCCTAATTCAAATTTATGGGATAATTCAACTTCTACCAACAATCCATGTCCTGTAGGATTTAAAGTTCCAACAAGAGCTCAGTTAACAAACTACTTGAACATGAATGTTTTAAATGGAGCTTCTGGAGCTTCTGCAAGTAAACTAGGCTTAACTGTACCTGGAATACGAGATGCAGGGCAGGGAACACTGTCTTCTGTATATACAGGACAACAGGGCTTCTATTGGAGCAGTACAACTGATGCTGTAGCCAATCCAGCAGCTTATGTTCTACAGATTCCAACATTTGGAACTGCCAATACAACCAGTGGATCTTCCAAATCACAAGGAAATTCAGTTCGTTGTATTAAAGAATAAAGAGAATTATTGAAATACCATTTATTTAATAGCGACCAGCACTTTGTTGGTTGCTATTAAATAATTATTAAATAACCATTAACAGTAAAAAAACATCTTTTTAAAATATTATTTTTGAATAAGAAAACACGCTTAATAGATTAACAAACATCTCATTCTTAATGAGTTTAGATTCTGTTAAAAATAATATTGACTCAAGCATTGATCTCTCTGGCTAATACCAGCAGTTTTATGTTTTGACTCAGTAATGCTGTTGGAAGAAAAGTCTATACTCACTTAAATTCTAAATATTCACTCTTATATGCAAAGCTTGTTATAAAACAGGCTCTGGTTATTCTCTTTTGTAAATTCTAAAGGGTGGCAGTTGATTTGTGACATCCTAAAATAGGTATTCAGAAGGGATTCCAGAGTATGAAGTGAATAAAAAACGTACCTAACCTAACCTAACCTACCGTCCTTCGGGATATATTGCTATGAAGCTAACACCTTATCAATCTACCTTTTATAATGAATGGATATTGAATCCATCCAGAAGTGACTATAATATTATCTTTGATCAGTCTATGTCCGGATTTGTTGATATCCAGCGACTGAATTCAAGTTTAGTCAGATTTGTTAACAATAATTTACTGTTGAACAGTAATGTTGTAAGTGAGTCAGAAAATTTAGTTTGGAAGCGAAGACCTTTGCTTTCTGAAAAAGCCCAAATATTAACATTTATTGCGGAAGAACCCAGCCCCGGGGAAGTTTTACAGCTTGCCTTACAGCCTTTTGATTTAGAAAAAGAGCAGTTAGCAAGATTTTATGCTATTAAACTGAATAATGGCGGCTATAGAATTATTCATATATTTTCCCATATTCTTGTTGATGGATTGAGTGCAAATAGTATTTATGCAGAACTCAGCACGTTTTACAATGATCTTAGCTATGTAAATCCTATCAGTCTTACAGAACAGGGAGAACGATATGAAAAGCTGAGAAACCAGCTTGAAGATATATTGGGCAATGGGAAAAAAGAAATGTCAGATTTCTGGAAATCCGGATTAGAAGAAGTTGAAAATATAGGGTTTAAATTTTTACAAACCACAGAATCCTTTCTACCAAACTCTCCTGAAAAAGAACAGCCCCTGATTAATCCGGTAAGTGAACTGCGCTTTCACTTTCCCGAATCAGTATTTCTTAAGGTAAGACAATTGATTTCAAAATATAAACTGACACCCTATACTTACGGACAGTTGGTTTTTGCTATTTTACTTCATAGAATTTCAGGAGTTAATAATTTGGTGATAAATTATCCTGTTGGAATTACAGAAGGACAGAACTTTATCTTTGGGGCTCATATTAATACGATTTTAAAAGGATACAGATTCGAAGCGGAATCTTCTCTTCAGGATCTTATCCAACAAAATATAGAATATACCAATCAATTAAAGACAAGTAAGGCACGATATATGCCTATTGAAGAGCTTATCAGCTATGCACCAACTTCCAATATATTAGAATTCGGCTTTGTTCAAACCAGTCTTAAAGATGTGGTAATTCATTATGAAGGAGCCAGCAATGTGATTATTAATAGTGATCTGAATGTGGATTTGGTAGGAAAGTTATCATTTGAACAGGAAGTAAGAGATGGACAAATTAATTATAAAGTTCGTTACGCGAATCAAAAACTAGATGCTGAATTAATTTCCAATTTTGTAGATACTTATAAAAGACTGTTCATTGAAATACTGGAAGATTTATTGGAAGAAAAGGCTGATAAGCTGATCTCTCAATACTCCCTTTTAAGTGAAGATTTCCATCAGACTGTGATAAATAATTGGGATACAATTAATTGGGATACAGAAACAGCCAAAACAATTCATCAGGCTTTTGAGGAACAGGTTATAAAAAATCCTGAGAAAACAGCATTAGTTTATCAGGATATTAAGCTTACCTACAAAGAACTTAATGAGCGTTCAAACCGTTTAGCCCATTATTTAATCAATACCTTTGATTTTAAAGTGGATGAGCTTGTTCCGCTATGTCTGGAAAGATCAGAAAATATGTTGATTGCGATTTTAGGGGTATTGAAATCCGGAGCAGCATATGTTCCTATGGATCCTTCATATCCTGCAGATAGAATTGAGCATATTCTCAAAGATACGGGAGCAAGAGTTATTCTTGCTGAGGAGTCCACCATAGAGAAGATAAATCACCTTTCAGTACAATATCTTTCTTTAAATGACCAGAACTTTAACAGCTTGATGGGCTCACAGGAATCATCAGACCCTATCACGGAAGTTTCTGCAGATCATTTGGCATATGTGATTTATACCAGCGGAACCACAGGGCTTCCGAAAGGCGTAATGGTGGAACATCAGAGTGTCATCAATGTTGTGGATGAAGTTAGAGAAGCATATAGCTTTTCCGAAGGAGAAAAAATAACTGCCTATACTTCTTATGTTTTTGATGTTTCCGTATCTGAATTTTTTAATGCTTTGCTGTACGGAAATGAGCTTCATGTATTGGACGAAGCCACTAAAAAAGATGCAGATCTGATCAGTAAATATTTACTAAACAATGATATTGCCTATACTTATTTACCTCCGGTAATGTTATCTGTTTTACCACGGGTAGATTATCCTTCACTGAAAGGCCTCCTTTATGCAGGAGAGCCATGTGATTATGAAACAGGAAAGTACTGGTCAGAAAAAAAGGTGCTTTATAACCTGTATGGTCCTACCGAAGCAACTATTTATGCAGTCTACAAACAGGTGGAACATGGAGATGTTCATGTTATCGGTAAACCTGTAGGAAATAGTTCTGCATACATTCTGGATGTATATCAACAACTGTCACCAGTAGGAGCTGTTGGGGAATTATATCTGGGTGGAGTGGGAATCGCAAGAGGGTATCTGAATCGTGCCGACCTTACTGAAGAACGTTTCATCAAAAACTCTTTCCAAACGGAAATTCAAAAACAAAAAGGGGTAAACGGAAGATTATATCAAACAGGAGACCTGGTGCGATGGCTTCCGGATGGAAATATAGAATATATCGGCAGAAACGATTTTCAGGTAAAAATCAGAGGCTACAGAATAGAATTGGGTGAAATTGAAGAAAGATTGTCTCAGCATCCTGATATCAAACAGTCTGTAGTTTTAGCCAAAGAAAACAATACAGGAATGAAATACCTGGCAGGGTATTATGTTTCTGAAGAAGAACTGGATGCCGAAAAGCTAACAGAATATTTATCAGAAACATTACCTGAATATATGGTGCCAAGTGTTTTTGTACAATTAACAGCTTTACCCTTAACCATCAATGGAAAACTGGACAGGAAACAGCTGCCTGAACCTGAGTTCAGTGGAGAAAGAGAGTATACAGGTCCTGAAAATGAGCTACAGGAGAAATTATGCAGTATTTATAGTCAGATTTTAGGACTTGAATCTGAGAGTATTGGTATTCATGATGATTTCTTCCGTCTTGGAGGAAATAGTATTATGGCTATTAAACTCATCAGTAAGATCAAGCAGGAGCTGGAAATTCCGGTAAATGTATCTATGGTGTTTGGGCATAAAACAGTGGCTTCATTGTCTCATATCCTTGATCAAAATACTTTTGTTCCTGAATCAATAATCATCAACGCTATACCGGTTTCTGAACCTGAAGAACAGCGTTTATCTTTTGCACAGGAAAGACTTTGGTTCATTGAGTCTTACGAAGGAAGCAGCAGTGTTTATAATGTTCCGATGGTGTTTAAACTAGGAAAGAATGTTTCTCAGGAACTTCTTCAGCAGGTTTTTGACGTGTTGATGCAGCGTCATGAGATATTGCGTAGTGTCATTCTTACAGCAGAAGACGGAGTGGGATATCAGAAGGTAACCAACCAAAAGATTAAGATCCATTTCGGGCAAACAGAAACCAGAACAGAACTTGATCAGGCCCTGGATTATGTAGCCAATAAAATTTTCCATTTGGATCAGGAACTGCCAATAAGTGTTTCTGTTTTCAGAATGGAAGAACATTCTTACTTATCAGTGGTCATCCACCATATAGCCTTTGACGGATGGTCTACAGAAATTTTTATCAACGAGTTTAATGCTATTTATCAGGCTCTTATCGAAGGGAAAGTTCCTCAGTTACCGGAATTATCTATTCAATACAAAGACTTTGCATTATGGCAGAGAAACTATCTTTCCGGAGAAATACTTGATGAGCAGTCCTCTTATTGGAAAAATAAGCTGGATGGCTTCCAGACGCTGGATCTTCCTTTAGATTTTAAGAGACCGGCTCATGTTTCCTATACCGGGGCAACAACCTATTTTGACCTTCCGGAACAGCTTGCATCTGGGTTACAACTCCTTTCAAGAGACCTCGGAGTAAGTTTATACAGTGTGATGCTGAGTGGATATTATCTGATGCTATCCGCTTATTCGGGACAGGATGATATTATTGTAGGAAGTCCTGTTGCTAACCGTCATCACGCCGGTCTTGAAAATATCATAGGATTCTTTGTTAATACCTTTGCTTTAAGGGAAACAATAGATCCTGATCAGCATATAAAAGATTTCGTTAAACAGGTTTCAGAGTCTATCATCAATGCTCAGTCTCATCAGGATCTTCCTTTCGAAAAACTGGTAGAGGAGATTGGGGTAGAGCAGGATAATTCAAGAAATCCGATTTTCCAGGTAATGTTTGGGATTCAAAGCTTTGAAGAAAAGGTCTCCCATCAAAATAACGATGCAATACTTCTTCCTTTTGATGGGGATATTGATTATAAATCTGCCAAATTTGATCTGACAATGATGATTGATGTTCATGGAGACAGTATCCGTGGAATATTCAATTATGCAGTAGCTCTTTTCAAAGAAGAGACTATTATCCGTATGAAAGAGACGTATATGCTTATCCTGAACCAATTGGTTGAAGCAGGAAATACAGTCTCAAAAAATAATACAATTAAAAGCCTCCGGCTTCTGAATGATGAAAATTATCAGAAGGTTACAAAGGATTGGAATACTGCAGAATACGATTATCCTGAAGAGTATACCATTCATAGATTATTTGAAGATCAGGCCGCAAAAATACCCAATGCTACGGCCCTGGTATATCAGAATATCAGATTATCTTATCAGGAATTGAATGAGAGTGCCAATCGCCTGGCTCATCATCTCATTGATGTATATCATGTTAAACCTGATGATCTGATCCCAATATGTTTAGAACGATCAGAAAATATGCTTATAGCTATTTTGGGTGTCTTAAAAGCAGGAGCTGCATATGTTCCAATGGATCCTCAATATCCGGCAGACAGAATTCAGCATATTCTTCATGATACCCGGGCGAAAGCAGTCCTTACAGAAGAAGCTTTAAAAAATAAGATAGAAGGAGAATCTGTAAATATAATATCCCTAAATGATCTTGTATTTAAAGCAATTCTGGAAGCAACATCTTCTCATAACCCCGTTACAAAAGTTTCTAAGGAGAACCTTTCATATGTAATTTATACCAGTGGAACAACAGGTATGCCTAAAGGAGTAATGATTGAGCATCAGAATGTAGTAAATGTTGTTTCACAGATCAGAGATGCTTATGGATTCAGTGAAGGAGAAAAGATAACAGCCTATACCTCTTATGTTTTTGATGTATCCGTATCAGAATTCTTTAATGCCCTGTTATATGGAAATGAGCTGCATATCCTTGATGAAACCCTTAAAAAAGACGCAGACTCCATTAGCAAGTATCTTTTAGATCACGATATTGCTTATGCTTATCTGCCACCGGTGATGCTTTCGGTATTGCCGCGTATAGAATATCCGAGCCTTAAAGGGCTATTGTATGCAGGAGAGCCCTGTGATTATGAAACCGGTAAATACTGGTCAGAATATACCAATCTCTACAACCTTTACGGGCCGACAGAAGCAACTATTTATGCGACTTATAAACAGGTAGAACATGGTGATGTACATCTTATAGGACGTCCGGTTGGAAACACTTCAGCTTACATACTAGATGCAAATTACCGCCCAGTTCCTGTAGGGGCTATTGGTGAACTTTATCTTGGAGGAAACGGAATTGCAAGAGGATATCTGAACAGACCGGATCTTACTTCAGAACGTTTTATTTCAAACCCTTTCCAGACTCCTATACAGAAAATAAGAGGGAAAAACGGAAAAATTTATAAAACCGGAGACCTGGTGCGTCTTCATCCGGATGGAAATATTGAGTATATCGGCAGAAACGACTTTCAGGTAAAAATTCGTGGATATAGAATTGAATTAGGCGAGATTGAAACCAGGCTTCAGGAATATCCCGGTATAAAACAGGCTGTGGTTCTCGCGAAAGAAAATAAGGCTGGAATGAAATTTCTTGTCGGATATTATGTATCTGATGAAGCTATAGCTGAGGATAAGATTATAGAATTTTTATCGGAAACATTGCCGGAATATATGATTCCTGCAGTCTATGTACAGCTTGATGCTCTTCCTTTAACAATCAACGGGAAATTAGACAGAAGAGCTTTACCGGAACCAGAATTTACCGGAATCAAAAAATATACAGCTCCACAAACTGAGCTTCAGGAAAAACTTTGCCGTATTTATGGGGAAGTATTAGGACTTGATGCTGAAGAGATCAGTATTCATGATGATTTCTTCCGTTTGGGAGGAAACAGTATTATGGCCATAAAGCTGATTAGTAAGATTAAAAATTATCTGGATATCCGTATTCAGGTAACTTCTGTATTTAATCATAAAACAATTGCTTCACTTGCCTCTTTTCTGGAAACCGAATTCCAGGAAGAAAATATACATATAGAGCCTGTGATGGTTTCCTCACCTGAGGACCAGCGCTTATCTTTTGCACAGGAAAGACTTTGGTTTATTGAAGCGTATGAAGGTGGAAGCAGTGCTTATAATATTCCAATGGTGCTTACTTTGAGTCCGGATGTCCGGTTGGAAGAACTACAAAAATCCTTGGAAACAGTCATTATACGCCATGAGATCCTTCGCTCTGTAATTAAAACAACAGCAGAAGGGATAGGCTATCAGGTTGTTACAGACTCTATGCCGGAATTCAAAATAGTAGAAGTAAATACCGGAGAAGCACTGGAAACAGCTATCAATTCCGTGGCCAATAAGGTGTTCCATCTGGAAGAAGAGCTTCCTGTAGATATCACTCTGTTTAGGCTGAAAAATCAGTATTATTTATCTATAGTAGTTCATCATATTGCATTTGACGGATGGTCTGTAGATATTATTTTGAAAGAAATTCAGGCAGTTTATGAAGCCTTAATTAACAAAACTCTTCTTCAGCTTCCTGATCTTGCCGTTCAGTATAAAGACTTTGCCCTTTGGCAGAGAAATTATCTGAAAGGAGAAGTCCTGGATAAGCAAATTAATTATTGGAAGGGGATATTAGAAGACTTTGAGTCTCTTAATTTACCTTTGGATTTCAAACGTCCGGCTCAGATTTCTTATGAAGGCGCTGCCATTTACTTTGATTTGTCTCCGGAGGTAGCTTCAGGATTGAGAAAAATTTCCAGAGATCTTGGAGTAAGCTTATACAGCGTAATGTTAGGTGGATATTACCTGATGCTTTCTGCTTATTCAGGTCAGGAGGATATTATTGTTGGAAGCCCGATTTCCAACCGTCATCATGCAGGTCTTGAAGATATTGTCGGTTTCTTTGTTAATACATTGGCACTGAGAGGAAATGTGAATTCTGAACAGAGTTTTAAAAACTTTATTCTTAAGGTATCTCAATCTGTAGCAGAAGCGCAATCGCATCAGGATCTTCCGTTTGAGAAGCTGGTGGAAGAACTGGGTGTGGAACAGGATATGTCCCGTCATCCGGTATTCCAGGTGATGTTTGGTGTGCAAAGCTTTGGAAGGGAAGCTCAAAAAGATACCTTATTCTCCCTTTTTGAAGGGGAAATAGATTATCAGGCTGCAAAATTTGATCTGACTACGATGATCGACGATGGAGAGGAAAAGATAAAAGGAATGTTCAATTATGCAGTTTCTCTTTTCAGTAAAGATACCATCCTGAAAATGAAAGACACTTATGTTCTGCTTTTAGAACAGATTGCAGCGATAAGTACTGAAAATGCAGCGAATATTAAAATTAATGATTTCCAGTTCCTTAATACTACAGAATATAAAAAAGTAATAGAAGACTGGAATGACACCGTTACTGAGTATCCAACCGGTAAAACTATTCATAAGCTCTTTGAAGATCAGGTGATAAAAACTCCGGATCATATTGCATTGGTATATCAGGATATTCAGCTTTCTTACAGAGAATTAAATGAAAAATCAAACCGATTAGCCAATTATCTGATCGGAAAATATAATGTTCAACCGGACGAAATTATACCTCTATGTCTGGAACGCTCTGAAAATATGTTGATTGCTATTTTAGGCGTTCTGAAATCCGGAGGTGCATATGTACCGGTTGATCCGTCATATCCTTCAGACAGGATCAGCCATATTCTTGGAGATACCTGTGCCAGAATTGTAATAGGACAAGAGAGTACAGCCGGGAAATTGAAAGATCATGACTTAGAGTTTATTTCTCTGGATGAGGTTCAGTGTAAAGCACAATTGGAAATAGCAGATCTAAACAATCCAAGAACTAATACAAAAGCTGAAAATTTAGCGTATGTGATTTATACCAGTGGAACCACAGGACTTCCGAAAGGAGTAATGGTAGAACATCGGGGAGTCTCAAACCTTGTAACTCAATTTGCCAAAGACCTTGAGTTGAATACCACGCTGCCCACCTTGAAGAAATGTCTTTGGTATGCCAATTATGTTTTTGATGCGCATGTAGCCGAACTGTTTCCAGTCATTACTCATGGCCATAGCATTTATCTGCTGGATAAAGAAAAGCAGACGGATATTGCTGCTTTACAGCACTATATCAGAGAGAATGATATCAGGATTGCGACAATTCCTCCTGTATTGCTTACCAAGGACTATATTTTACCCCTGGAAAAGCTTATGGTAGCAGGAGATGTAACCAATCCGCAGCTGATGGCTCTTTATCAGGCTGAAGGAGTGAATATTATTAATGCCTATGGCCCTACAGAAGGTACAGTATGTGCCACCCTTCATTACTACAAAGAAGACAACAATCCAATAAATATAGGTGGTCCTATTGGAAATATGACCTCATATGTCTTGGACGATACTCTACGCCCGGTTCCTGTGGGAGCAATAGGCGAACTTTATATTGGAGGAGCAGGGATTACCAGAGGATATCTGAACCGCCCGGAGCTTACGGAAGAACGGTTTATTATCAATCCTTTCCAAAGTTCAGAAGAAAAAACAAAAGGTCTTAACGGAAGACTATATAAAACAGGTGATTTGGTGCGCTGGCTTTCTAATGGAGAGCTGGAATATATGGGCAGAAACGATTTCCAGGTAAAAATCCGTGGCTATAGAATTGAATTAGGAGAAATTGAAAACACACTAGTACGCTACCCGGGCATTCGCCAGACAGCAGTTTTAGCTAAAGAAAATAAAGCAGGATTAAAGTACCTGGTGGGATATTATGTTTCTGATTATGAGATAGACTCTCATCTTCTTTCAGAATATGTATCAGAATCTTTGCCGGAGTATATGGTTCCCGGAGCTTTCGTTCATTTAGAGGCCCTTCCGCTCACGATTAACGGAAAGCTGGATAAAAAACAGCTTCCGGAACCTGAATTTACAGGAAGTAAAAATTATATTGCTCCACAAACTGAACTTCAGACCAAACTATGCCAGATTTATGGAGGTGTATTGGGAATTGATGCCGAAACTATTAGTATTCATGATGATTTCTTCAGATTAGGAGGTGATAGTATCATCAGTATTCAGCTGGTGGGAAGAATCAGGCAGCAGCTTGATATCAAGGTGAGCGTGAAAGAGGTGTTTACATCCCGAACAACCGCTGCTTTGTCTTTGCTTATTGAAGAGAAGAAGCAGAAAGAACAAACACAGATTATAGCAGAGCAGGGAATACTAGAAGGAGAAGTTTCCTTACTTCCTGTCCAGGAATGGTTCTTCAGTCAGAAAGAACAGGGATATCTTGAAGATTTCAACCATTGGAATCAGGCTTTCCTGATGAATGTTCCTGAGCTTGATCATGCATTACTGGAAGAGTCTATCCGGCATTTGATAGAACGGCATGATGCATTCAGGTTAAAATTTGAAAGAAACAATAATGGATTTATTCAAATCTATGGAAATACTCAAATTTTTCCGTCTCTCAAGTATTTAGATGTGTCTGTTCTGAATAAAGAAGAACTATCAAAAATCCTTACAGAATGGCAGTCAGGTTTTGATATTGAGCAAGGTCCATTGTATCAGATAGGATACATCAGCGGTTATGAGGACGGCAGTGCCAGATTGTATTTCGCGTTTCATCACTTGATTATTGATACAGTAAGCTGGAGAATTATTGCAGAAGACATAAAGAATATTTATCAGTCTCTTGAAAAAGGAGACAGAGAAAAAGTCCTTTCTCATACAAAAGGCAGCAGCTACCGTCAATGGGTGAATGCTATAAAGACCTATCGTTCTGAAGATCCGGAATCCAGAAACAAAGAATTGCTATACTGGAATAGAGGTGCAGAGACCACAGAAGTTCATAATAAAGCGCTGAATCGTTTCATAATAAAAGATTCTTATCGCAGTAGTCTGATTTTAAATAAAGAAATAACAGAAGCTTTAATCCGAAATACCCATCACGTTTATCAGACTCAGATTAATGATCTGCTGCTTTCGGCTTTATCGGTTTCTCTTTCAAAATTAACGGGCGAAGAAACTCATTCTGTTCTTTTAGAAAGCCATGGTCGTGAAGAAGTATTTCAACAGCTTGATATTACAGAAACTGTAGGGTGGTTCACTACGATGTTCCCTTTACTTTTGAAAAATGGAAAAGGATTAACGGATACCATCATTTTGACGAAAGAATCCCTTAGAAGCGTTCCTCACAACGGCATTGGATATGGAAGTCTGGTAGGATATACAGAACGAGAGCTTCCAAAGATCAGCTTCAATTATTTAGGGCAATTAGATCAGGAAACAGGAGAAAAAAGTTGGTTTATTGCAGCTGAAGATGCAGGATTGGGAATAGGAAAAAATAACCGCGACAGTCATTATATCAGTATGAATGGTGCTGTTGTGGATGGACAGTTACGCTTTGACGTTGCAGGATATTTATCAGAAGAACAGATTGAACTGTTTACGGAAAACTTTAAACACAGTATTGAAACTATTGTTGAAACCCTTTCCAGGGAAACGCAAAGTTATCTTACTCCATCCGATGTAGATTATGTGGTAGATTTTGAACAGCTTACGGAAATCCAAAAGACAGCAGAAATAGAAGGCGTATATCCTGCCAACAGTTTGCAGGAAGGATTTGTGTATCATGCTTTAAATCAGGGAGAAAAAGATGATGCCTACAGAGTTCAGCTATTGTGGGATTATCATGCTGTTCTTGATGTTGAAAGTCTTAATAAGGCCTGGAGACTTACCCAGGCTGCTTATCCCTCATTAAGGTTGAGGTTCGATTGGAACGGTGAGATTGTTCAGGTCATCAATAAAAATGGAAATGTAGACTGGCGCTATCAGGATATCAGTGATATGGCTGAAGCAGCTCAGGAAACATTCATTAAAGAAATTACTGCAAAAGACCGTTTTGAAGGATATGATCTTTCCAAAGGGAACCTTTTCAGAGTGTACCTGTTTAAACGTTCAAAAGACCAATATACTTGTCTGTTCAGTAATCATCACGCAATCCTGGATGGATGGAGCATACCTGTTATTCTGAACAGTATTCATACAAATTATCTTAATCTTACCAAAGGTCAGGAGATTGCTGTTGTACCAGACCATGCTTATACAGATACCCAGAAATACCTTCGGGATCATAAAGAAACAGCCAGAGGGTTCTGGAACACCTATATGAAGTCTTTGGAGGATCAGGAAGACTTAAGCGGATTAATTAAAACATCTCAGAGACATATTGATTTAGGGACATACCGCCATATCCAGGATCATCAACAGGTAAAAATGACGATCAGCGGAGATAAGTATAATTTGCTTAAAGGCTTTACAAAGACCCACGGATTAACCGTAAATGCTATACTACAATATCTATGGCATCAGCAGTTGAGAATCTATGGAGGTCTTAGTACAACGGTTGTAGGAACAACGGTATCTGGACGAAGCCTGCCGGTAGATGGAATTGAATTGTCTGCAGGGTTATACATCAACACATTACCATTAATCATTACCCATGAGGAAGGAAAAGTAGTTGATCATATCAAAGAAATTCAGAACAGAATCAGTGATATTAATACACATAGTGATATTAACCTGGCAGAACTTCATCATGATGGACGAAGAATTTTCAGCAGCTTATTTGTGTTTGAAAACTATCCTGTACCTGACGGAGAAGATCATGATGAACTTGGTTTTGTTTTCAGAGATTCGGTGGAGAAGCTGGATTATCCTCTGGGTGTTGTGGCATTTGAAAGAGGAAATGAAGTTTCATTCTCCTTAAACTACGAGGGTCATCTGTTTGAAAAAGAAACGATGAATCAACTGATGGAAGGTATGGAAACCATCCTTGATCAGATTATTGATAATCAAAATATAACAACAGGGCAAATTTCTCTTTTAACTGAAAAAAAATATAGAAATCTTACAGAGGACTGGAATAATACATGGGTTTCCATTTCTTCGCAAAAGACCATTCATCAGCTATTTGAAGATCAGGTTTCAGAAACCCCTGATCATACGGCATTGATATGTAAAGATATAGAGCTGTCTTATCAGGAACTGAATGCACGTTCAAATCGTTTAGCTAACTATCTCACAGGGAATTATAATATTAAACCGGATGATCTGATCCCTCTTTGCCTGGACCGTTCAGAACATATGCTTATTGCCATTCTTGCAGTAATGAAAGCGGGAGCAGCTTATGTACCGATAGATCCGTCATATCCTGCCGAAAGAATACAGCATATTTTAAAGGATACAAACCCCTTATTGGTTCTTGCTCAGGAAAGTACACAAGAAATCATAACTCAAAATACAGAAGGAAACCTGGATGTCTTATCTCTTGACAGCCTGTCTTTCAACAGCATACTTGCAAGGATGAATACCAATAATCCTCTTACTGAGGTTAATGACAGGAATCTTGCTTATGTGATCTATACCAGTGGAACCACGGGTATGCCTAAAGGGGTGATGATAGAACATAAAGGAGCGGTTAATTTAATTCATGACCTTTATCCACGTTATGGTTTAAACAAAACTGATGTTATCCTTCAGTTTGCGAACTATGTTTTCGATGCTTCAGTAGAGCAGATATTACTGGCTGTATTAAATGGAAATACGCTGGTATTGATAGAAAGTCAGAAGCTTTTACTCAACGAAGAGGCTTTTGTAAAAACATTAACGGATCATAGCGTTTCTTATATCCACCTTACTCCTTCCGTACTGCAAAGTATTGATGTAACTAAGGTGAAGAGTTTACGTATACTTAACTCAGGTGGGGAAGCTTTACCTACAGATTTGCATAACAAATTAAAAGATGGAGCATTTAAGTTGGTGAATTCCTATGGCCCTACTGAAACTACTGTTACCTCACTTGTTAATACCAATTCCAACGTAAACAATATCGGAAAAGCAATTGCGAATACCAGTATTTATGTTCTTGATTCTTATTATCGTCCTGTACCTGTAGGTGCCATTGGAGAACTTTATATTGGTGGAGCAGGGGTTGCCAGAGGCTATTTGAATCGTCATGAACTCACTTTGGAACGCTTTCTGAAAAACCCTTTCCAAACGGAAGAGCAAAAAGAAAAAGGTGAAAACGGGCGCATCTATAGAACCGGAGACCTTGTGCGTTATCTGCCTTCCGGAGACCTTGAATATATTGGGAGAAATGACTTCCAGGTAAAAATCCGTGGGTATAGAATAGAGCTGGGTGAGATTGAGAACAGGCTTCAGGAATATCCGGACGTGAAACAATCGGTTGTGTTGGCTAAAGAAAATAAGACAGGTCTTAAATACCTTGTAGGGTATTATGTTTCAGATTCTTCAATAGAGTCGGGACTTCTTACTACATTCTTATCACAGACATTACCGGAATATATGGTTCCTGTAGCATTTGTGCATCTTAATTCTTTGCCATTAACGATCAATGGAAAACTTGACCGAAGAAGCCTTCCGGAACCTGAATTTACAGCAGGAACGGATTATACAGCACCTGAAACTGAACTTCAAAAACAATTATGTCAGATCTATGCTCAGGTTCTGGGTTTAAATTCAGCAGATATAGGAATTTATGATGATTTCTTCAGATTAGGAGGAAACAGTATCATGGCGATCAAACTTATCAGCAAGATTAAGCAGGTTCTTGGTATCAGGGTAGAAGTAGCGGCTATTTTCAGCCACAAAACGATTGCTTCTTTGGCTGATGTATTAGCCGATGGAACTCAGCCTGAAGAACAGGTTGCCATTACCCCTGTAAAAGTAAATTCTCCGGAGGAACAAAGATTATCATTTGCCCAGGAAAGGCTTTGGTTTATAGAGACTTATGAAGGCGGAAGCAGTGCCTACAACATTCCAATGACGGCAATTCTGGATGAAAAAACAGATATTTCCGTACTGAAGAAAGCTTTTGAAGCGGTTATTAAACGTCATGAAGTGCTGCGCTCTGTCATTAAAACAACAGAAGATGGTGTAGGATATCAGATTGTTACTGATACTATGCCTGAATGGAAAGTGACCGAAATAAGCAAGAGAGAAGACCTAGAAGAAGCCATAAACAAATGTGCCAATAAGATCTTCCGGCTTGAGACAGAAATTCCTATTGAAATAAACATTTTCAGATTCGAAAACCAATATTATCTGTCAGCAGTCATTCACCATATTGCCTTTGACGGATGGTCTACGGATATATTCCTCAAAGAAATTCAGACGATCTATCAAGCTCTTCTCAATAATGAAAAGCCTCAGGGGCTTTCTGATCTGCCTGTACAGTATAAAGATTATGCTTTATGGCAACGTGATTACCTTGCTGGGCAACGTCTTGAAAAACAGATTAACTACTGGAAAGATCAGCTTCACGATTTCCAGAATCTGGATCTTCCGACTGACTTCAGAAGACCTTCCCAGATTTCTTACGAAGGAGAAAATCTATATTTCAGCTTAGATGAAGAACAGAGTGAAAAACTGAGAACTTTATCTAAAAACCTTGGAATAAGCCTGTATTCAGTCATGTTAGGAGGCTATTATCTGATGCTTTCTGCATATTCAGGACAGGATGATATTGTGGTAGGAAGTCCTATCGCCAACCGTCATCATGCAGGGCTGGAAGATATCATTGGATTCTTTGTCAATACATTGGCATTGAGAGAAACATTAGATCCCAAACAAAAGCTTAAAGAGTTCCTTCTTCAGGTTTCAAAATCAGTTACCGAAGCACAGTCTCATCAGGACTTGCCATTTGAGAAGCTGGTAGAGGAACTTGGAGTAGAGCAGGATACCTCAAGACATCCGGTTTTCCAGGTGATGTTTGGTCTTCAGAATTTTGGAGGGGATTCTTCTCAAAATAATCAGAACAAGCTGTTTTATCCTTTTGATGGAGAAATAGACTATCAGGTGGCTAAATTCGATCTGACGACCATGATTGATGATGGAGAAGACCATATCAAAGGAATGTTCAACTACGCTAAAGCCATTTTCTCAAAAGAAACGACAGGCAATATGATCCGTTCTTATGAGTTTTTACTGGAGCAGATAGCAGAAGGTGATGCTCAGAATGAAATGACTCTTTCCGAGTTGAATCTGGTCCCTCATGTTCAGTATAAAAAATTAACAGAAGAATGGAATGCGACTTATAAAGCATATCCATCAGAAATAACAATCCATCAGCTTTTTGAAGATCAGGTGAAAAAGACTCCTTCTCAAACAGCTTTGGTGTATCAGAATATCCGTTTCTCTTATCAGGAGTTGAATGAAAAAGCCAATCAGCTGGCTCATTATCTGAGTGATAACTATGCGCTTCAACCGGATGATCTGGTACCAATATGCCTGGAGCGATCTGAAAATATACTGATCGCCATTCTTGCCATACTAAAATCAGGAGCAGCTTATGTTCCGATGGATCCGTCCTATCCTTCAGACAGAATACAGCATATTCTTCAGGATACTCAGACAAAACTGGTGATCGGACAGGAAAGTACAGCAGAAAAACTGAAAAATACACCTGTTGAGGTTATTTCTTTAGACGATATCAATCTTAAAGCAAAACTTGAAATAGCATCATCTGAAAATCCTGTTACCCAGGTAAGCGCCAATAATCTTGCCTATGTAATCTATACCAGCGGAACAACAGGATTGCCAAAAGGAGTAATGATTGAACATTCAGGGGTGATAAACCTCATTGAATCAATGATAAAGGCTCACCAACTTCAAGAATATCAGGAAGTAGGATGCTACTCCAACTATGTATTTGATGCCTTTGTATATGAAGCATTCCCGGTATTATGCAATGGAAATACCTTGTGGTTATATAGCAATGATCTCAGAACCTCAGTAGGAGGGCTTAATGAATATATCAAAGAAAATAATATTGAAGTTTCCTTTATTCCGCCTGTTCTGTTAAGAGAAGTGGTAGAGAATGGAACGAACCTGAAACTCATATTTGCCGGAGGAGAAAGTTTTCCTGCTCTGGATAAAAATATTGATGATATTATTTTTGTGAATGAGTATGGTCCTACAGAAGGAACAGTCTGTGCAACACTTCATTACTATAAAGAAGATAGAAATCCATTGAATATTGGTGCCCCGATTGCCAATACCTATGCATATGTTCTTGATCAGCAAAATCGATTAGTTCCTGTAGGAGCTGTAGGAGAATTGTATATTGGAGGAGCGGGTATCGCAAGAGGTTATCTGAATCGTCCCGAACTAACGGAAGAACGCTTTATTTCAAATCCTTTTCAAACCTCTGAACAAAATGAAAAAGGGGAGAACGGAAGATTGTACAAAACCGGAGATTTGGTACGCTGGTTACCAAATGGTGAGCTGGAATATGTGGGCAGAAATGACTTCCAGGTGAAAATCCGCGGCTATCGTATCGAATTAGGAGAGATTGAAAGTACTTTACTGGGATATTCTGAAGTCCGTCAGGTTGCTGTATTGGCCAAAGAAAATAAAGCAGGATTGAAATATCTGGCTGCTTATTATGTTTCTGATGCGGCTATAGATTCAGAACTGCTTTCAGAATACCTATCGGCATCTCTTCCTGAATATATGGTTCCTGGTGCTTTTGTGCATTTAGTTAAATTACCAGTAACCATTAACGGGAAATTAGACCGAAAAGCTCTTCCGGAGCCGGATTTTACAGGCAGTAAAGAATACACAGCTCCGGAGACCTTCCTTCAGAAACAGCTTTGTCAGGTTTATGGCGAAGTATTAGGATTAGATGCAGACTCCATCAGCATTCATGATGATTTCTTCAGATTGGGGGGAAACAGTATCATGGCCATTAAGCTGATCAGTAAGATTAAACAGGCTTTACAGCTACAGGTAGAAGTTTCAAAAATATTCAATCATAAAACCATTGCTTTATTATCATCCGTTTTATCAGATGAAACTCAGGGTAATCAACAGATAAATATTGCCCCTGTAGAAGTTAATATTCCTGAAGAGCAGAGTTTATCTTTTGCCCAGGAAAGATTGTGGTTCATTGAAAATTATGAAGGCGGAACCAGCGCTTATAATATTCCAATGGCCTTCCTTTTAGATAAAAATACAGACATTACGATCCTTTGCAAAGCTCTGGATGCTATTGTAATGCGTCATGAAGTGCTTCGTTCTGTTATTCGCATGACCGATGAAGGAAAGGGTTGGCAATTGGTAATGAATGATATTCCAGCCATTCATCATAATGAGGTGAAAACAATGCAGGAGCTAGAAGAAAAAGTGAGTTGTGCAGCCAATAAGATTTTCCGTTTGGAAGAAGAATTACCTATAGATATCAACATCTTCAAGCTTGAAGAAAGTTATTATTTATCAGTAGTGATTCATCACATCGCATTTGACGGATGGTCCACAGACATCTTCTTAAAAGAATTAATCAGTATTTACAATGCTATTAAAGAAGGGCAGCCACACGAATTGCCTGCCTTAAAGATTCAATACAAGGATTTTGCACTATGGCAGCGTAATTATCTTACAGGAGAAAGACTTGAACAGCAAATAGGCTACTGGAAAAACAAACTTAGCGGATTCCAAAATCTTGATCTGGCAACAGATTTCAAGAGACCGGCTCAGATATCCTATGAAGGAGAAAATATCTATTTCGGCCTTGATACGGAGCAAACCCAGAAGTTGAAAAATCTGTCAAAAGATCTTGGAGTAAGCTTGTATAGTATTTTGTTAGGTGGATATTATTTAACACTTTCCGCTTATTCCGGGCAGGATGATATTATTGTAGGAAGTCCTATTGCGAACCGTCATCATGCAGGTCTTGAAGATATGATCGGGTTCTTTGTCAATACACTGGCACTCAGAGAAACTATTGATCCGAATCAACAGGTAAAAGACTTTATTTTACAGGTTGCCCAATCGGTAACAGAGGCACAATCTTATCAGGATCTTCCTTTTGAAAAACTAGTGGAAGAATTTGGGGTAGAGAAAGATACTTCAAGACATCCTGTATTCCAGGTGATGTTTGGACTTCAGAGTTTTGGGGAAGAGGTTTCTCAACCGGAAAATGAAACCACATTGCTATATCCTTTCAATGGAAATATTGATTATCAGGTAGCTAAGTTTGATCTGACGACCATGATTAACGATATCGGCCATAGCTTACAGGGAATGTTCAACTATGCGAAATCTGTTTTCTCAAAAGAAACCGTTCAGAATATGCTGAATACATATCTGTTCCTGCTTGGTCAGATCGCAGAAATCAATGATACAGAAAGCCTTGCTATATCCGAATTGGATTTGATTTCTGAAGAACAGAATACAGCAGTTTCTAAGCTGTTGTCTTCCGGCGTTCACTATCCGAGTGATACTACCATTCATCAGTTATTTGAAACGCAGGTTGAAAGAACACCAGATCATACAGCTGTTGTCTATCAGGATGTAAGATTATCTTATCGTGAGCTTAATGAACGTTCCAACCGTTTGGCGAATTATCTTATTGAAATGTATGATATTCAGCCTGATGATCTCATTCCTCTGTGCCTGGAGCGTTCCGAAGAAATGCTTGTGGCTATTCTGGCCGTGTTAAAATCCGGAGGAGCTTATGTACCGATGGATCCATCATATCCTGCAGACAGAATCAAACATATTCTTTTGGATACAGGCGCAAAAATTGTCATCACACAAGCAGGTTCAGAACTTAATGTTCTTGAAGCTTGTGGAGACACTACTTCCATGCTTATTTTAAACGATCCTAAGCTTGAAACTGTTCTTAAAAACAGCAGCATTGAGAATCCGGTTACTTCTGTGGCTTCTGGTCATCTGGCGTATGTAATCTACACCAGTGGAACAACGGGAATGCCAAAAGGAGTACTGCAGGAACACCGCAATGTAGCGCGTTTATTCAGTGCCACCGATCATTGGTATCAGTTCAATGACAAGGACGTCTGGAGCTTATTCCATTCCTACGTATTTGACTTTAGTGTATGGGAAATCTGGGGAGCGTTGTTCTATGGTGGAAAATTATTAGTTCCATCCTCTGAACAGACCAAAGACACGAATTTATTCTTCAGCTTATGTATGAAAGAAGGCTTAACGGTACTCAACCAGACTCCAACTGCATTCTATCAGTTTATTGATACCGCACTTCAAAGAGAAGAACAGTTAACAAACCTTCGTTATGTTATTTTCGGAGGAGAAGCGCTAAATCTGGCTTCTTTAAAACCTTGGTATGAGCGTTATCATTCTGCACCAACACTCATAAACATGTATGGAATTACAGAGACTACCGTCCATGTAACCTACAAGAAACTGAGTGCAGAAGACCTGGATAAAGTTTCATTGATCGGAGAGAATATTCCAGATCAGGGTATGTATATCCTTGACAAACACCTTCGAGCAGTTCCAGTAGGCGCTGTAGGAGAGCTTTATGTAGGCGGAGCGGGAATTGCCAGAGGCTATCTGAATCGTGAAGAGCTCACCGCAGAACGTTTCATCAGCAACCCTTTCCAGAGCTTGGAAGAGAAGAATCAGGGAAGTAATGGAATCCTGTACAAAACAGGAGACTTGGTACGCTACCTTGCCGATGGTGAGCTGGAATACATCGGAAGAAATGACTTCCAGGTGAAGATCCGCGGATACAGAATTGAGCTAGGAGAGATTGAAAACAGGCTTCAGGAATACCCTGAGGTAAAACAAGCCGTTGTTTTAGCCAAAGAAAACAAAGCCGGACTGAAATACCTTGTTGGATATTACGTATCAGAAAAAGCGAATGAAGTAAACGATCTTACCGCATTTTTATCAGAGGTATTACCAGAATATATGGTTCCTGCAGCTTTTGTTCATTTAACATCATTACCGCTTACTATCAACGGAAAGCTAGACAGAAGAGCGTTACCTGAACCCGAATTTACAGGAGGCAGAGAATACACAGCCCCTGAGACCGAATTACAGGAGAAATTATGCCAGATCTATGGTGAAGTCCTTGGACTGGATGCTTCAGGAATCGGTATTCATGATGATTTCTTCAGATTAGGAGGTGATAGTATTATCAGTATTCAGCTTGTCAGCAGAATCAGACAAAGGCTTGATATAAGAGTAAGTGTTAAAGATATTTTTACCACCAGATCAGTCCTGAAACTTTCCGAATTAATGGAAAGCAAGGCTAAAGAAGAACAAACTCAGATTCTGACGGAACAAGGTCAGCTTACCGGAAGTTTATCCTTTTTACCTATCCAGGAATGGTTCCTTAATTTGGTTGAAGAAGGCTATGTAGGAGATCTTAATCACTGGAATCAATCTTTCCTGATTACTGTTCCTGAACTTAATACGGAATTACTGAAACAAAGTATAAAGCTGCTTATTGAAAAACATGATGCCTTCAGAATCTATTATCCAAAAGAAAATAATACCTATACTCAACAGTACGGAATAGAGCATATACCGGAAATTAAAGATCTTGATATTTCAGGAATGTCATCAGAAGACCTTTCCAAAGTATTCACAGAATGGCAGTCTCATTTTGAGATAGAAAAAGGACCTTTATTCCAGATTGGATATGTTCATGGGTACAAAGATGGAAACGCAAGAATCTTCTTTGCATTACACCATTTGATTATTGATGCTGTAAGCTGGAGAATTATTACGGAAGATCTGAAAAATATATACCAGACGCTGGAAAAAGGAAATCAGCCTGAAGCATTTGTAAAAGGAAGCAGCTACCGCCAATGGACTGAGGCTGTAAAAGGATATCTTCTTGATAACTCCGAAGCCAGAACCAAAGAACTTGCTTACTGGGCTCATACAGCTGGAAATGTTGCGAAAAACAATGATATTTTAGCTGAAATATCTTCTGAGGATTATCATTTTGCAAACCTTAGTCTGGAAGAAAGCTATACAGAAAAGCTGATTAGAGAGATTCATCATGTTTATCATACTCAGATCAACGATATCTTATTATCTGCTCTTGCTTCTGCACTTTCAGATCTTACCGGAACATCAGGACATGCCGTTCTTCTGGAAGGTCACGGCCGTGAAGAGGTGTTCAATAATCTGGATATTACAGAAACGGTGGGATGGTTTACTTCCATGTATCCATTACTGCTGCAAACCGGGAAAGATGTAAAAGATACGGTGGTTTTAACAAAAGAATCGCTGAGAGGTATTCCAAATAATGGAATTGGGTATGGCAGTCTTGTAGGATATACTGAACAGGCACTTCCAAAAATCAGTTTCAACTATCTTGGGCAGCTTGACCAGGAAGAAAATACAGGCGAGAAAACCTGGTATATTTCAGGGGAAAACAGTGGAAATTCCATGGGTGATAAAAACCGAGACAGTTATATCATTAGTGTCAACGGAGCCATTGCCGACGGACAGCTTCGCTTTGGAATATCAGGGTATCTTTCACAGGATCAGGTAGATCTGCTTACTCAAAAATTCGAAGAATATATAAAACAGATTGTTGATGAATTAACAACAGAACAGAGAACCTGGTTAACACCATCAGATACAGAGAATATCGTTGCTAAAGATCAGCTGATGTATATTCAGGAATCCGGAGCAGTAGAAGGTGTATATCTTGCTAACAGCTTACAGGAAGGTTTTGTGTATCATGCATTGAATCAGGGAGATACTGATGATGCCTACCGTGTACAACTGGTGTGGGATTATCTTTCTGAAATGAATCTTGAAAAGCTGAAAGAAGCATGGGTATATACTCAAAATCAGCTTCCTACATTAAGACTGAGATTTGACTGGAGTGAAGAGATTGTTCAGATCATTGACAAAAAAGGAACTCTTGACTGGCGTTATCACGATCTGAGTGAAATGAACAAAGATCAACAGGAAGATCTGATTACGGAACTTACTCAGAAAGACCGTTTCGAAGTATACGATCTTGCAAAAGGAAGTCTTTTCAGAATATATTTATTCAAACGTTCAGAGAAGCATTATACCTGTCTGTTCAGTAATCATCATGCCATTCTTGATGGATGGAGCATGCCTATATTCCTTACACTTATTCATGAGGCTTATTTAAAACTCATTAAAAATCAGGAACTTTCTCCGGCACCGGATGAAGCGTATGCAGAAGCCCAAAAGTATCTTCAGAACCATAAAGATTCAAATTCTGACTTCTGGAAAGGCTACATGGGACTCCTTGAAGACCGTGAAGATATAAGCGGTTGGATCAAAGATTCGAAGAAGCATATTGACCTGTCCGAATATAAGCAGATTGTAGATCACCGCTCCATAAAAATGTCGATTGGTGGTGAACAATACCAAAAATTGAAGAAACTTACGGCAAAGAATGGGTTTACCATCAATGCTGTACTTCAATACTTATGGCACAAACAATTGGCGATTTACAGTGGAACTCAGTCTACGGTGGTAGGAACTACAGTTTCCGGAAGAAGTATTCCGGTAGATGGCATTGAATCATCAGTTGGGTTGTATATCAATACCTTACCGTTGATCGTGAGCCATACCGAGGGTAAAGTAGCAGATATTATTTCAGAAATCCAAAACAGAATCAGTGAACTTAATACCCATAGTAGTGTAAATCTTGCCAGCCTTCAGCATGACGGACGCAGAATTTTCAGCAGCTTGTTTGTATACGAAAACTATCCGGCTCCGAAAGGCGATGAGGATAATGAATTGTCATTTGTATTTAAAGGCTCTGTAGAGCGCCTGGATTATCCATTGGGTATCGTAGCTTATGAAGCGGGTGATGAGGTTTGGCTAAATATCAGTTATGAAGGGTATCTGTTTGAAGAAAGCATGATACAGCAATTAATCAGTGGAATGAACACTGTTTTGGATCAGATCCTTGAAAATTCAGAAATTTCATCCGAACAATTATCTTATCTGACCCAGGAAGAATATAAAACAGTTTCCAAGCTGTGGTCTTCCGGCGTTCACTATCCGAGTGATACTACCATTCATCAGTTATTTGAAACCCAGGTTGAAAGAACACCAGATCATACAGCTGTTGTCTATCAGGATGTAAGATTATCTTATCGTGAGCTTAATGAACGTTCCAACCGTTTGGCGAATTATCTTATTGAAATGTATGATATTCAGCCTGATGATCTCATTCCTCTGTGCCTGGAGCGTTCCGAAGAAATGCTTGTGGCTATTCTGGCCGTGTTAAAATCCGGAGGAGCTTATGTACCGATGGATCCATCATATCCTGCAGACAGAATCAAACATATTCTTTTGGATACAGGCGCAAAAATTGTCATCACACAAGCAGGTTCAGAACTTAATGTTCTTGAAGCTTGTGGAGACACTACTTCCATGCTTATTTTAAACGGTCCTAAGCTTGAAACTGTTCTTAAAAACAGCAGCATTGAGAATCCGGTTACTTCTGTGGCTTCTGGTCATCTGGCGTATGTAATCTACACCAGTGGAACAACGGGAATGCCAAAAGGAGTACTGCAGGAACACCGCAATGTAGCGCGTTTATTCAGTGCCACCGATCATTGGTATCAGTTCAATGACAAGGACGTCTGGAGCTTATTCCATTCCTACGTATTTGACTTTAGTGTATGGGAAATCTGGGGAGCGTTGTTCTATGGTGGAAAATTATTAGTTCCATCCTCTGAACAGACCAAAGACACGAATTTATTCTTCAGCTTATGTATGAAAGAAGGCTTAACGGTACTCAACCAGACTCCAACTGCATTCTATCAGTTTATTGATACCGCACTTCAAAGAGAAGAACAGTTAACAAACCTTCGTTATGTTATTTTCGGAGGAGAAGCGCTAAATCTGGCTTCTTTAAAACCTTGGTATGAGCGTTATCATTCTGCACCAACACTCATAAACATGTATGGAATTACAGAGACTACCGTCCATGTAACCTACAAGAAACTGAGTGCAGAAGACCTGGATAAAGTTTCATTGATCGGAGAGAATATTCCAGATCAGGGTATGTATATCCTTGACAAACACCTTCGAGCAGTTCCAGTAGGCGCTGTAGGAGAGCTTTATGTAGGCGGAGCGGGAATTGCCAGAGGCTATCTGAATCGTGAAGAGCTCACCGCAGAACGTTTCATCAGCAACCCTTTCCAGAGCTTGGAAGAGAAGAATCAGGGAAGTAATGGAATCCTGTACAAAACAGGAGACTTGGTACGCTACCTTGCCGATGGTGAGCTGGAATACATCGGAAGAAATGACTTCCAGGTGAAGATCCGCGGATACAGAATTGAGCTAGGAGAGATTGAAAACAGGCTTCAGGAATACCCTGAGGTAAAACAAGCCGTTGTTTTAGCCAAAGAAAACAAAGCCGGACTGAAATACCTTGTTGGATATTACGTATCAGAAAAAGCGAATGAAGTAAACGATCTTACCGCATTTTTATCAGAGGTATTACCAGAATATATGGTTCCTGCAGCTTTTGTTCATTTAACATCATTACCGCTTACTATCAACGGAAAGCTAGACAGAAGAGCGTTACCTGAACCCGAATTTACAGGAGGCAGAGAATACACAGCCCCTGAGACCGAATTACAGGAGAAATTATGCCAGATCTATGGTGAAGTCCTTGGACTGGATGCTTCAGGAATCGGTATTCATGATGATTTCTTCAGCCTTGGAGGAAACAGTATCATGGCCATCAAATTAATCAGTGCTATCAAACGAACTCTGGATATGCAGGTTGGGGTAGCCGTGATATTTGGCCATAAAACGGTAGCCTCACTTTCAGAAGCGTTAAATGATCAAAATAATATTGATGAACAGGTTACAATTATTCCGATAAAAGTAAATATTCCTGAAGAGCAAAAACTATCATTTGCTCAGGAAAGACTTTGGTTTATTGAAACTTATGAAGGAGGAAGCAGTGCCTATAACATTCCTATGACTGTTCGTCTGAATGAAAAAACAGACCTTTCAATAATAGGGAAGGCACTCGAAACCATTGTAATACGACATGAAGTATTACGAACCATTATCCGTTCAACAGACGAAGGTAAAGGATATCAGTTGATTCTTGACCAGGTTCCGACCATTCATTTACACGATGTAGATACTAAAGAGGAACTGGACGCGGAAATCAACAGAGTTTCCAATAAAATCTTCCGTCTGGATGAAGAACTTCCTATAGAAATTAGCATTTTTAGGTTAGGAGACCACCATCATTTGTCTGTTGTGATTCATCACATAGCATTTGATGGTTGGTCAACGGATATTTTCTTAAAAGAAATACAAATAATTTACAATGCCCTTATCAAGGGTGAAGAGCCTCAACTTCCGGAAGTTAAGGCACAATATAAAGACTTTGCGTTGTGGCAGAGAAATTACCTTTCCGGAGAGCGACTTGATCGTCAGGTAGACTATTGGAAAACAAAACTGGATGATTTCCAGACCCTGAACCTGCCTGTAGATTTTAAGAGACCTCATCAGGTTTCTTATGATGGAGAAACCATTCATTTTGTACTGCCTCCGAAAGTAGCTTACGGCTTGAGAAAAACATCTAAAGATCTGGGAGTAAGTTTATATAGTGTGATGCTTGGAGGCTATTATCTGATGTTGTCTGCTTATTCCGGTCAGGATGATATTGTAGTAGGAAGTCCTATTGCCAACAGACATCATGCAGGTCTTGAAGATATGATTGGGTTCTTTGTGAACACATTGGCCTTAAGAGAAACCATTGATGCAGAGCAAAATCTTAAAGACTTTATTCTTCAGATCGCTCAGTCCGTAATGGAGGCGCAGTCTCATCAGGATCTTCCGTTCGAAAAACTGGTTGAAGAACTCGGTGTAGAGCAGGATATGTCCCGTCATCCGGTATTTCAGGTGATGTTTGGTCTTCAGAGTTTCGGAAGAAATACTGATGATACAGAGGTATTATTCCATCCTTATGAAGGAGATACGGATTATCAGGTGGCTAAGTTTGATTTGTCTACTATGATTGATGATGGAGAAGAAACCATTCAGGGAATGTTCAATTATGCCAAGACAATTTTTGCAAGAGAAACAGTCAATAATATGATTGATTCTTATCTGTATCTGCTTGAACAGGCATTTGGTAATGACATGAACCTGGAAACGATCCAGCTATCCCACCTTCGTTTAATAACAGAAGATACTGGTAAAAAAATGATGGAAGAATGGAATGCAACAGAAGGATTTTATCCTTCTGATATAACCATTCACAAGTTATTCGAAAAACAGGTTGCCAAAACTCCGGATTATATTGCAGTAGTGTATCAGGACGTAAGATTATCTTACCATGAACTTAATGAACGTGCCAATCGCTTGGCCAATCATCTTATTGAAACTTATGGTCTTCAACCGGATGATATTGTTCCATTATGTCTGAACCGTTCCGAGCACATGTTGATTGCCATCCTGGCGGTATTAAAATCCGGAGCCGCTTATGTGCCGATGGATCCTTCATATCCGGCAGACAGAATAGAGCATATTCTTCAGGATACGGCAGCTAAAATCATTCTTGCAGAAGAAAATACATCAGAAAAAATAAAGAATACATCAGCAGAAGTTATTTCACTCAATACAATCACTTTCCAGGCAATTCTTGAAACGGTGTCTTCAGAAAATCCTGTAACAGAAGTGAAACCTGAGAATCTGGCTTATGTAATTTATACCAGCGGTACTACAGGACTTCCAAAAGGAGTAATGATTGAGCATAGAAGTGTAGCCAACTTAATAGAGCAGGAAGCTAAAGAATTTGGTCTGAAATCAGAATCAGTTCATAAAAACTGCCTGTGGTACGCTAACTATGTATTCGATGCCCATGTTTGGGAATTATATCCAGCCATTACGCATGGACACAGTATTTATATTCTGGAAAAAGACAAGCAAACGGATCTTGCTGCTTTACAACAGTATATAGAGGAAAATAATATCAGTATTGCGACTATACCACCGGTACTTCTTACAAAAGATCATATTCTTCCTTTAGAAAAAATGGTGGTGGCAGGAGATGTTACTAATCCTCAGGTAATGAAACTGTATAAAGAACAGGGAGTAGATCTAATCAATGCCTATGGACCTACAGAAAGTACCGTATGTGCCACTTTACACCATTATAACGAAGATGGCAATCCGTTGAATATCGGAGGTGCTATTGGTAATATGACCGTTTATGTTTTGGATGATTATCTGCGTCCTGTTCCTGTAGGAGCCGCCGGAGAGCTTTATATTGGTGGTGCGGGTATTGCCAGAGGCTATCTGAACCGTCCTGAATTGACAGAAGAACGATTCATCACTAATCCATTCCAAACTCCGGAGCAGTATAAAAAAGGAGAGAATGGCAGATTGTATAAGACAGGGGATTTAGTACGCTGGCTGTCAAACGGAGAGCTGGAATATATAGGAAGAAATGACTTCCAGGTGAAAATCCGTGGCTATCGTATCGAATTAGGAGAGATTGAAAATACTTTATTAAGTTATCCAGGCATTAGACAGGTTGCAGTAATAGGCAAAGAAAATAAATCAGGAATTAAATATCTGGCCGGATACTATGTTTCTGATATGATGATTGATTCAGTATTACTTTCAGAATATTTATCTGAAACCCTTCCTGAATATATGGTTCCCGGAGCTTTTGTTCATTTAACAGCTTTACCATTAACCATCAATAGAAAACTGGATAAAAGAGCATTACCGGAACCTGATTTCACAGGAAACAAAGAATATTCTGCTCCGGAAACGGAACTTCAGAAGAGTCTTGTAGAAATTTATGGAGAAGTACTGGGAATCAATGCTGAAAGTATCAGTATTCATGATGATTTCTTCAGATTAGGAGGAGATAGTATCATCAGTATTCAGCTGGTGGGAAAAATAAAGCAACGCCTGGAGGTAAGACTGAGCGTGAAAGAAATATTCTCCTCAAGAACAGTGGCAGCATTGGCTATCCTGATGGAAGAGAAAAAGTCAGGAACAGAAGTTGAGATCCTTACGGAACAGGGAATCCTTACAGGTGAAGTTCCGCTTCTCCCTGTTCAGGAATGGTTCTTTAGTGAAAAAGAAAAAGGGTACCTTGCGGATTCGAACCACTGGAATCAGGCATTCTTGATTAATGTTCCTGAGCTGGATAACGATCTTTTAGAGCAAAGTATTGAGCTCCTGATTGAAAAACATGATGCATTCAGACTGTATTATCCATTTGAAAACGGAAATTACAGTCAGTATTACGGTGATCAGAATACAGCAGCCAAAATCAATTATCTTGATGCTTCCCAATTGAATAAGGAAGAATTAGCTGAGATATTCACAGCCTGGCAGTCCAATTTCGATATTGAAAACGGACCATTATATCAGATTGGATATATCAATGGTTATCATGACGGAAGTGCAAGAGTATTCTTTGCTTTCCATCACCTGATCATTGATACAGTGAGCTGGAGAATCATTCTTGAAGATCTCAGAAACATCTATCAGGCACTTGAAAAAGGAGAAAATTACCAGATTAAAAAAGGCAGCAGCTACCGTCAATGGGTACAGGCGATTAAAAATTATAAATCTGAAGATACAGAATCCAGAGATAAAGAATTGACCTATTGGAACGGAATAACTTCTCAGGTAGATGTAAGCAATCAGATCCTGGAGGAAATTTCCGGTGCCGAATACCATCATGATATTCTTCTTTTGGATCAGAATACTACCGAAAAACTGATCAGAGGAAGTCATCATGTATACCAAACAGAAATCAATGATCTGCTGTTGGCAGCATTAGCATCAGCACTTACAGATTTCACCGGAACATCCCGACATGCTATCGTATTGGAAGGACATGGGCGTGAAGATGTATTCTCTAACCTGGATATTACGGAAACGGTAGGCTGGTTTACTTCCATGTATCCGTTATTGTTGGATACAGGAAGAAATGCGGGTGAGACTGTGATATTGACAAAAGAGGCTTTAAGAGAAATTCCGGACCATGGTATCGGATACGGAGGACTTGTAGGCTATACTAACCATGAACTTCCAAAGATTGGATTCAATTATCTGGGACAACTGGATCAGGAAGACCATTCCGGCGAAAAAATATGGTTTATTGCAACCGAAGATACCGGTCTTTCAATAGGAAAAGGCAACAGAGACAGTCATATCATCAGTATCAATGGTGGTGTATTGAGCGGGCAGCTTCGTTTCAGTATTTCAGGATATCTTACTCAGCAGCAGGTAGCGCAGCTTACCCAATCTTTTAAAGAGCAGCTTATCCACGTGGTTGAAGAACTTTCTCAAAATACCCGCAGCTTCCTTACCCGTTCGGATGTTGATTATGTCATAGATCAAAAACAACTTTTAACGGTTCAGGAATCAGAAGAAGTAGAGAAAATATACCTGGCGAACAGTCTTCAGGAAGGATTTGTGTACCACGCCTTGAACCAAGGTGATACAGATGATGCATATCGAGTACAATTAGTATGGGATTATCTTTCTGATATGAACATTGAAGCCCTTAAAGAAGCATGGTCTTACACCCAGCAGCAGTTTCCGGCACTCAGACTTAGATTTGACTGGAGCGGAGAAATCATCCAGATCATTGATAAAAAAGGAAACTTAGACTGGCGTTATCAGGATCTGAGTACCATGAATGAAGAGGATCAGGAGGAATTGATTAAAGAAGCTACCCAAAAAGACCGCTTTGAAGTATATGATTTATCAAAAGGAGGACTATTCAGGGTATATCTGTTCAAACGTTCCGAAAAGCATTATACCTGCCTATTCAGTAACCATCATGCGGTATTGGATGGGTGGAGTATGCCTATCATACTGACCAGTATTCATGATATCTATTTGAAACTAACCAAAAAACAGGATCTGAATATCGTAGCAGATCATGCCTATATCAAAACCCAGGAATACCTTCAGCAGCACAAAGAGGGCAGCCGAAGCTTCTGGAATACTTATATGAACCTTCTCGAAGATCGTGAAGATCTTAGCAGCCTGCTCAAAGAATCTCAAAAACACATTGATTTGGGAACCTATCGCCAGATTAAAGACCATCAGGCTGTAAAAATGACGATTATTGAAGAGGAATATCAGCAACTGAAAAAATTCACTACGGAAAACGGATTTACTATTAATGCACTTCTGCAATACTTGTGGCACAGTCAGTTAAGCGTATATGGAGGTGTTGGAACTACTGTAGTTGGAACTACCGTATCCGGAAGAAGCCTTCCTGTAGATGACATCGAATCTTCTGCGGGTCTCTTTATCAATACACTTCCATTAATTGTACAGCATACTGAGGGCAGAGTGGTGGATATTATTTCGGATATCCAACAGAGAATCAGTGAACTAAATACCCATAGTGACGTAAACCTTGCAGAACTTCATCAGGATGCAAGACGTATTTTCAGCAGCTTATTTGTG
This sequence comes from Chryseobacterium sp. StRB126, assembly GCF_000829375.1. Lineage (NCBI taxonomy): Bacteria > Pseudomonadati > Bacteroidota > Flavobacteriia > Flavobacteriales > Weeksellaceae > Chryseobacterium > Chryseobacterium sp. StRB126. The sequence goes on along the minus strand of NZ_AP014624.1, from coordinate 613,166 downwards.
TATGAAAACTATCCTGTACCACAAGGTGGAGATGATAATAATGAATTAGGATTTGTATTCAAGGACTCTGTTGAAAAGCTGGATTATCCATTAGGAATTATGGCATTTGAGCAGGGAGAAAGCGTTACCCTGAAGATCAACTATGAAGGTGTTCTTTTTGAACAGCATACCATGGAGCAGCTGATTGATGGAATGAAAACGGTTCTTGCCCAAATCCTTGAGAATTGGAAAATTACTTCCGATGAATTCCTGCATATTTCTGACAATCAGTTTAAACTAATGGAAGGATGGAATGCCGTAGAATCAGATTATCCTTCTGATAAAACCATTCATCAGCTGTTTGAAGAACAAGTGGAGAAAACTCCGGAAAATATAGCATTGGTTTATCAGAATGTTGTTTTAACATATAGAGAACTGAATGAAAGAGCAAACCGCTTAGCCCATTATTTGATAAGTACTTATGATCTTCAGCCGGATGAATTGGTTCCATTATGTCTGGACCGTTCCGAGAATATGCTGATTGCCATTTTAGCTGTTTTAAAATCCGGAGCAGCCTATGTACCGATGGATCCGTCTTACCCTGTAGAGAGAATAGAACATATTCTTCAGGACACTGGCGCAAGACTGATTTTAGGTCAGGAATATACCGCTGAAAAGTTGAAAAATGTTGCAACAGATGTGATTTCTTTAGATGAGATTACCTTTAAAGCAACACTAGAAACAGAATCAGCTAATAATCCTGTTACCAATACTCAACCCAATAATTTAGCATACGTCATTTTCACCAGTGGAACGACCGGGCTTCCTAAAGGAGTAATGGTTGAACACAGAAACGTATCCAACCTGATCCATCAGGAAGCTAAGGAATTTGGCTTGCTTGAAACCGGAGTTCAAAAGAACAGTTTATGGTATGCGAATTATGTATTTGATGCCCATGTTTGGGAACTGTACCCATCCATTACCCATGGACATACAATTTACATTTTGGAAAAAGAACTTCAAACCGATTTGTCTGCTTTAAAAGATTATATCGAAGAGAATAGCATCCGTATTGCAACGATTCCTCCGGTATTATTAACAAGAGAATATCTTTTACCATTAGAAAAACTTGTAGTGGCCGGAGACGTTACCAATCCACAGGTAATGGCAATGTATAAGGAGCATGGAGTAGACTTAATCAACGCTTACGGACCAACAGAAACTACGGTATGCGCCACTTTACATCACTATAACGAAGATGAAAATCCTGTAAATATTGGAGGACCAATTGGGAATATGACTGTTTACGTACTGGATAATCATCACCGTATTGTTCCTGTAGGAGCTGTAGGAGAGCTTTATGTAGGTGGAGCAGGAATAGCCAGAGGTTATCTGAACAGACCAGATCTTACAGAAGAGCGTTTCATTGTTAATCCTTTCCAGACTGCAGATCAGAAAGTAAAAGGAGAAAACGGATGTTTATACAAAACGGGAGACTTAGTACGCTGGTTATCCAATGGAGAGCTTGAATACATTGGAAGAAATGACTTCCAGGTGAAGATCCGTGGCTATAGAATTGAGCTGGGAGAGATTGAAAACCAATTGCTGGGCTATCCTGGAATCAATCAGGTAGCTGTTTTAGCCAAAGAAAATAAGGAGG